>DAIRTE010000094.1:5250-11652 GCA_036804025.1 Clostridia bacterium
CGCGAAAGCCCAACGAGCGTCCGCGCGCTTGAGGCGTTGCAGGACGGCAGCGCAAAGGCGTATGCCGAGGCGTTTGACCGGCAGGCGTGTGCGATTGAGGCGTGTTCGTGCGGGGAAGCGCCGGTTCAACCGATTCCGGAGCCGTGCACACTGCTGCCGGATGGCGATTTGACACGATATATTCCGATGAGCTACGAGCCTTCCCGCTGGTTCGACCGCGATTTAAAGTTGGAGAAAACCGAGTGATCTGCGTCTCGAATCAAAGTTCACCCCGTGCTTTCTCTTGCGTTGCGGACATTGACAGACGCTCTGGTTCCATGTACTGTATGGGAAACGAAACGAAGATTTGACTGACGCAGGAGAACAACATGGGCGTTCGCAGCACGGTAAAGGCGATTGTTCTGCACAACGGAAACGTTCTGCTCAACCGCTGTTATGATCGAAACAATGGAACCTACTATTCGCTGCCCGGCGGCGGCCAGCAGCAAGGGGAGCCGATGGCCGATGCACTCAAGCGCGAGTGCCTGGAGGAGACGGGGTACTCCGTCGAGCCGGTACGCTTTGCCGCGCTGATGGAGGAAATCTGCCTCGACCCGTTCATTCTGGAGCACTACGCGGAATATGCGCATAAGATGCTACATATCTTCACCTGCGTGCTTGCCTCGGAAACGGTGGTTGCGCCTACGGAGACGGACGAATCGCAGGTGGCGATCGAGTGGGTGCCACTCGCGAGCATCCCGGCCATCAACCTGCTGCCCAAACAGGTGAAAGCGTATTTCACCGCCATTTCGGACGGCGTTTATCCGCAATACTTAGGAACAAGCTTTCTGGAGTACAACCATGGATGAATCAACGGATCACTGTTTGCTGGTCAAACCGGATGTCTCTTTGATTGAGCAGATCGCGGGCTACCGCGCGGCGTTTCTCGCGTCCGGCGAGAGCATGGATGGGACGGGCCCGCTGCGCCGCATGGAGGACCCGCTGGAGTGGCTGGCGTTCAACCGTCTCGCGGAACAGCCGGAGACCAAGCCGGACAACTGGGTGCCTTCCGAGCAGTTCGCGTTTCTGCGGCAGAGCGACCGAAAGATTGTCGGCATGATTCAGTTTCGGCACGAGTTCAACGATTTTCTGCGGGAGTTTGGTGGAAACATCGGCTACAGCGTGCATCCGGACGAGCGAAGAAAAGGCTACGCCAAACGCATGCTGACCGAGTGCCTGAAGGTTTGCAAGGCGTTTGGGCTGGAGCGTGTACTGATCACCTGCTTGGTTGAAAACGAAGCCAGTCGAAGAACGATTTTGAGCTGCGGCGGCGTTTACGAGCGAACGACCTATTGTGAGCGGGACAATGTGAATTTGGAACGGTACTGGATCGCGCTATAACGAGAAAGGGAGAGTTCGAATATGGGCGAGTTGAAAACCCTGCCAAACATTGCGGATAAGCTGGAAGCACAGCTCACTGAAGTCGGCGTTTCCAGCATCGAGAAGTTAAAGGAGACCGGCAGCCGTGAGGCATGGCTCCGCATCGCGGCGATCGATCCCTCCGCGTGCTACATGCGCCTCTGCGCTTTGGAAGGCGCGATACAGGGCGTGCGCTGGCATCATCTGGACGAGGAAACGAAGAAGGAATTGAAGAAGTTTTACGATACGAATAAACACTGATCGTAAACAAGATGCTGAGACCCGGCGGCAACGTCGGGTTTTTATTTTAGATACTATTGACACCGCGTGTCTATAATGTTAGACTAAAAATGTCTAAAGTATTAGACAAGGAGGTTTGTATGGAACAGGAAGCGAATTTGACTAACGCAGATTGGCGGCTGATGGACATTATATGGGATTACGAACCAATTGAATCGCCGGAGCTTTGCCACGTGGCGCAGGAAAGACTCGGCTGGAAACGCACAACAACCTACACTGTGATCAAGCGACTCAATGATAAGGGTTATCTTGAGAATGAAAATTCTGTTTTGACCTCGAAAATTGCGCGTGAAGAAGCGGGCAAGCGGGAGGGCAGCCAACTCGTTTCGCGCGGGTTTAAAGGCTCTTGGCCTTCGTTTATCGCGGCTTTTCTTGAGGGAGGTGCTATTTCGGGCGAAGATGCGGCCAAGATTGAGGAACTTCTTCAGCAATATCGCGGGAGAAAATAGCATATGACGGAATTATTTCGCATCGTATTGAACATGAGCGTCACAGGTTCTATCGCTGTTGCGGGTGTAATGCTTTTGCGCTTGCCGCTGAAAAAAGCGCCGCATTGGATTCGCTATGCACTTTGGCTGGTGGTTTTCTTCCGCTTGCTCGTACCGGTCAGCTTTTCCTCGCCGGTCTCTATTTTAGGCGGTGTCGGTGCACCGAACCCGGTCGAAGGCGTAATGGTTTACCTTCCGGAATACTCGTCAGACACAGCTCAAGAATTGATCACGCAATCAAGCGGCTTAACGAATTTTGCTTCAATTGATCAATCCCCGATGGACAGTGCGGATTCTCTCGCACCAACGCCGCAAGCAAGTACCGACCCTATGCAGATTTGGCTTGCGATCAGTACGGCTGTTTGGCTCTCCGGCATTGTATGGATGTTGGGTTCTTCTGCTGTGCTCTATGTGCGGTTATATCGGCGTATCCGCGATGCGGTGTTCGTAGAACCAAGCGTATTTGAGACGGACGCGATTACGTCCCCGTTTGTTATGGGATTTTTCCGTCCCCGTATCATTCTGCCGCTGCATATGTTAAAGAGAGAGCGTGAGTTGGTGCTGCGGCACGAGCGCGCACATATCTACCGGTTCGATCACGTGGTTAAGCCGATAGGATTCTTGCTCCTAGCTGTACATTGGTTCAACCCGCTGATTTGGATTGCGTTTAAACTATTTTGTGTGGATATGGAGACGAGTTGCGACGAACGCGCAATCCGCACGCTGGATCAGATAGAAATCGTGAATTATGGTGAGGTGCTATTGCGCCTTGGAACGCGAAAACCCTCATTCGCCGGCGGACCGCTGGCGTTTGGCGAAAACTGCACAAAGGGGAGAATTATGAACGTGTTGAACTATAAAAGGCCCGCTTTCTGGGTGATTGCCACTGATCTGTTGATTGCGGTTGCGGCGGGAATAGTATTGCTAGCAAACCCGCTGGTACAACCGAAGCAGGCGCTCGTTCCGACAATGAAAGAAATGAATCTGGTTGATATTAAGCCATCAACCTTTGACAGACAATCGTACACGGTCTTGGAGAGTAATCAGATCAACGGTAAGTTTGTGATGCAAGGATTTGGCGGCGAAGCCTCAAAATTGGTCACTTATGGAATAGAACTCAAAGTTCTTGGAGATAAAGTTGTATCCGCCGATACGATTGCTGATTTTGTCAATCAATTGGCAAATGGGAATGCCTATATTCGCGCGTACTTGAAAAAGAATGCCGAGGGTTGCTACGATAAAAAAACGGCAATCAGCAAGGTAGACTATGAAATATACAATGACGATCAATACAGTTACGATATAGACACATATCCATTACAGGTTCGCGTCGGGAAGATGTATTGGCACTGTGCGCAGTATGATGTCCTTATGATTCTGCATCCCGAGTCTCTCCACTGGCAGCACTTTGGTTATGCGGAATATCTCGGTAGTGTATTAAATCCGTACGATGTGATGCTATCGCGGCTCAACCAACTCGGCGTTACGCTCACAATGGGAAAATATGTGCAGGCGTATTATGATCAAGGTGGAACAGAGAAGAAGATAACCAATGAAGATTACCGCCTTCTTGTAGATGCGGCTGCCTATTATAGCCTTGTCAACGGAATGAACTGGGGCAGCGCATATGATTCCGCGCCGATCACATCGATCGATGGTTTTATAGGGACGGCAGAGCAGGGCGATGATATGAGCGTTATGATGGCTTCCTCGTTTTGTGCTTACCTTGCTGAGCATTACGGATTCGACAGATTGACCAGTTATTGCGCAGGACAAAGAGATTTTTCCGGAGCGTTTGGGATATCGTTTGATCGGGCACGTGTAAAATGGGAAAAAACGATTTTGCAGGAGTTCGCGTGACCTTTTTATTAGAAGAAGTAATAAAACGGAGTAACTTGAAGCGTTACTCCGTTTTGTCATTATTCTTCGACAGAATCGCTTGATTCTTCTTCCTCCGCCTCCGGTAGACCGAGCGCGTCCGCTTCCGTATTGAGAATGACACTCGCACTGTAAGAGTCGATCTGTTCCACCGAACGCAGGCGCTTGCTGATGGCACGGGTGCGCGCGCCGATGAGCTTCTCCAGATCGTCGTCCACCTGTTGCAGGTGCTTTCGGGAAGCGGCGAGTACCTTGCCGAAGTTGTCGAACTCCGTCTTGACCGCGCCGAGCACGCGCCAGACCTCGCTGCTGCGCTGCTGAATCGCAAATGAACGGTAGGCCATCTGCACCGTGTTGAGCAGCGCCGCCATGTTCGAAGGCCCGGCCAGAATCACGTGGCAGCTGCGCTGGAGTTCTTCCGAAACGCCGCGGCTCGTAACCTCGGCATAGAGTCCTTCAAACGGGAGAAACAGGAAGGCGTAGTCCGTCGTATGCGGCGGGTCGATGTATTTGTCCCGAATCTTTGCCGCCTCCTGTTTAATACGCTGAATCAAGGTATTCGACGCGGCATGGATTGCTTCCTTCGAGCCGGATTCGTATGCGTCCGCAAGGTTCGAGTAGAGATCCGCGGGGAACTTGGAGTCGATCGGCAGGTAGACCGGCTCGCCGTCGGTCGTTGGAATCTTGACCGCGAACTCGACGTTCTCCTTGCTGCCGGGCTTCACGATGACATCCCGGTCATACTGCTCCGGAGCGAGGATTTCCTCCAGAATCGCGCCAAGCTGGATTTCGCCGAGCATGCCGCGCGTCTTTACGTTGCTGAGCACCTTTTTCAGGTCGCCGACGCCGGTGGCCAACGTCTGCATTTCGCCAAGTCCTTTGTAGACCTGCTCCAATCGTTCGTTGACGAGCTGGAACGACTGCGCGACCTTCGTCTCCAGCGTTTTTTGGAGTTTCTCGTCAACGACGTTGCGCATCTCGTCCAGCTTTTGTGCGTTCTCCGTCTGGAGCGCGAGCAGGCGGCGTTCCACCGTCTGGCGGATAGCCTCCAGCTTTTGCTCGTTGGCGGTTTCAAACGTCTTAAACCGCTGCTCGCTCTGTGCGCCGCTCGTGCGCTGCTGCTCGAGGATCATGTTGCCGAGATTGGCAACGGATGTCTGCACGTTGCTGCCGAGCTCGCGGCGCAGCTCCGAGAGCGCGCGGGAGAGGTCGTCCGTCAGCTCATTCTGCAGCGCGCGCTGCCTGCGAACGAGGTAAAACAACACGAGCAGAATGACGACGAAGACGCAAAGAGAAACGATAAACAATGCTAGTTCCATATGGCCTCCTTGAGCGTTATCCGGCAAACGTAAGGGACGAAACAATTAACGTTTGCGCGGCAATATAGGTGGACATCACGATCACGTTTCGATAGCGAACCGGGTGGTGGAACGCGTCGATGGAGAGCGTGCTGTCGGAAGCGACGAAGAGCAGCCCGCCAACCGCCGCGAGCCAGCGCAGCGGCAGAGCGCCGTAGAACGCAAACAGAATCGCGCTGGACGCCATGGACGCAATGATCAGCATATACAGAAAGCTCGGCGGACGCAGCTTCTTTGGAAGCCCCTTCCAGAGATAACGCAGCAGCGTGACGGCGCTGAACACGCTGATCAATCCCAGTGCAACGCAGAGATACCAGGCAGGGGAAACGGTCAATTCGCCAAGGAAACGGATGATGTAAAACACGTGTCCCGCGGCAAACGAGAGTATGCCCGCCGGAAACGACCAGCGGCGCGGTCGGAACAGCAGAAATACGTCCCCGACAAACCCGCTGAGAATTGCCGCAACAACGAGATAGGAGACCTCGCCGGTAAACGAAAGGTAACAAAGCAGCAACAAAGGCATTAAGCAGCACTTCGTGATTCGCCGCAGCATCAGCCGGTCACGGCTGGCGCAGGCAAACAGGTGGAGCGAGACGACAAGCAGGTACAGGGCAACAGCGATGTATCGCAATAGGGAATCCTCCATTCAACGGCTGTGTTCAGTATAGCATAAGAACACGCCGCGCCAAAGAGAAACGAATGCGAAAAACGACGGGTGTTGCGAAACGCGAGGCGGCAGCGAGGCTGAAATTACCCATCCGCCGCAGATATACGCCTATTTCCGTTTTTATATGGAGGGATATCGATCATATTATATTGAAACGCTTCTTTTCCGGTGCTATACTGTAACCTGATCGAATCTGGGTATTCTCAGCAAAACAAGGAGGAATTCCACACATGCAGTATTCCAGTGAAGTGGAAGAAATGACCTGCGTCCTAAAAGGCGCAAAGCATGATCCCGCTCCGATTCCCGAAGAGGG
>DAIRTE010000095.1:0-11492 GCA_036804025.1 Clostridia bacterium
CAGTTCAAAAATGGCTGCTGACCTCTTTCCCACATAACGGTTCAAGCATCATGGTTGCACCCGGAGCGGGCTTCTATCAAACGGCGGGTAAAGGAAAGAGCGAGGTGCGTTTAGCTTATGTTTTATGCGCGGAAGACATTGAACGGGCGATGGACGTGCTGGAAGCTGGAATTCTTGCATATAACCGAAGATGAGTAATCACAATAATTCACGGTAAAATGTGCATGCGTGCAAATGAGAATAATACGTCTGCCCGACATCACCTTAGCTTGGGGATATGCGGATGTATGGCTCAAGATCGAAAACACGATAAGATTGATTTGTGAGGTTTTATATGAACGCTTATATTCAAAAGGTACTGGAAGAGGTCAAGAAGAAGAACGCAACGGAGCCGGAATTTCTGCAAACGGTGGAAGAGGTGTATGCCTCGCTGGAGCCGGTGGTGAACAAACATCCGGAGTACGAAAAATTCAGCCTTCTGGAGCGGATGGCGGAACCGGAGCGGGCGATCTCGTTTCGCGTGTCGTGGGTGGACGACGCGGGCAATATACAGGTCAACCGCGGGTACCGCGTGCAGTTTAACGGTGCGATCGGCCCGTATAAGGGCGGATTGCGGTTTCACCCGACGGTCAATCTTTCGATCATGAAATTCTTAGGCTTCGAGCAGACGTTTAAAAACAGCCTGACGAGCCTGCCCATCGGCGGCGGCAAGGGCGGCAGCGACTTCGACCCGCGCGGAAGATCAGACGGCGAAGTCATGCGCTTCTGCCAGGCGTTTATGACGGAGCTTTACCGGCACATTGGTCCCGATGTGGACGTCCCCGCGGGCGACATCGGCGTTGGCGGGCGTGAGATCGGCTATCTCTACGGGCAGTATCGCCGCATCAAGGGCGCGTTTGAAAACGGCGTTCTCACGGGCAAGGGCATGAGCTTTGGCGGCAGCCTGATCCGCCCCGAGGCGACGGGCTTTGGCGCGGTGTATTACGCCAACGAGGTCTTTGCGCACGAGGGTGACACGATCAAGGGCAAGACGTTTGTGCTCAGCGGCTTCGGCAACGTGACCTGGGGCGTGGCGAGAAAGCTCGAAGAACTCGGCGCGGTGGCCATCGCAATCTCCGGGCCGGACGGCTACGTGCACGACCCGAAGGGCGTGCTGGGCAAGAAGATTGAATACCTCGTCGAAATGCGCAACAGCGGGCGAGACAAGGTAAAGGACTACGCGGATCGCTACGGCTGCGCGTTCTACTCGGGCGAGAAGCCGTGGGGCGTCAAGGCGGACGTATACATGCCGTGCGCCACACAGAACGACGTGAACATGCTATCCGCGAAGAAGATCGCGGCGAGTGGATCGAAGTATTACATCGAAGTCGCGAACATGCCGACGACGAATGACGCTCTGAACTTCCTGCTGGAGCAGAAGCACCTGATCGTGGCGCCGAGTAAGGCCGTCAACGCGGGCGGCGTCGCGACGAGCGCGCTGGAGATGAGCCAGAACAGCCAGCGGCTGAGCTGGAGCGCGGAAGAGGTCGACGCGAAGCTGCACGGCATCATGAAGAACATTCACGATAGTTCCGCGAAAGCGGCGGAGGAAAACGGTCTCGGCTACAACCTCGTCGCCGGCGCAAACATCGCAGGTTTCGCGAAAGTTGCAGATGCGATGTTGGCACAGGGGATTATCTAACAAAAACAGGTGAAATATGCCTTGATCCAAAGAACGGTTTTGGGACCTAGTATCTAGCAAAAATTACTGTTGTTCGTTCATCGAGTAGCGCTATGTGGACGGAACTATGTGCAGTCCCTTCGCCAACGCGCTCTGAATACGAAAAACGAGAGCCCATCAGAAGATGGACTCTTGTTTTTTGGCTAGACCTTCATGAAGGAATATTATCGCGCGAATCAAGAGGAAGGGTGTTATATAGCCGAGAATGGGCGCGCAGCGTAACCACAAGCGGGTTTCAGCTCAGCTGCTACATATTTTGCAAGTAACGGGCGACCTCTTTATTTGCGTCAGCCGAGAGTTTTTCCTCGTCTACATTTTCTAGACGCCCATGCCGAACGGTCACTCTGCCGTTTATGATCGTATAGTCGACCGGATTTTTGACTCCAACCGTGCAGAGAACCGATTTTGGATCGAAGCAGGCCCCCACCAACTCCAGCCGGGACTGATCGATCAGGAACAGATCGGCGCACTTTCCGACCTCCAAACTGCCGATCTCGCGTTCGCGTCCCAGCAGTTTTGCGCTGCCCATGGTCGCGACTTTGAGCAGTTCGTAACCGCTTGGCGCCGCCTTGCTGGAGTTGAGTCGGTGCAGCAGGAAGCTGACTCGCAGCTCCTCCAGAAGATTTGAACCATCGTTGCTTGCACTGCCGTCTACTCCGAGGCCGACCGGAATGCCCAGCTTCAGCATCTCTGGAATACGGGCGATGCCGGAGGAAAGTTTCATGTTGGAAATCGGGCAGTGGCACACGCCGGTTTGCGTCTCTGCCAGGAGCTTGAGTTCTTCGTCGTTAAAGTGGATGCCGTGTGCATACCAAACATCGCTGCCGACCCAGCCCAGCGTCTCCATATACGAAAGCGGACGGAGGTGGACTTTTTCGAGCGTGTAGTTTTCTTCGTCCTTCGTTTCGCATAGATGTGTGTGCAGACGTACGCCATACTGCCGCGCGAGAAGTGCGCTCTGGCGAAGAAGCTCGGCGGAGACGGAAAACGGAGAGCAGGGCGCAAGCGCGACCCGGCTCATAGATTGGAAGGAAGGATCGTGGTAGGCCTCGATCAAGCGGATGCTGTCTTTCATGATCGAGTCGACAGACTGCACAACCGAGTCGGGCGGAAGCCCGCCGTCCTTTCGGGAAAGATCCATACTGCCGCGGGAAAGGTGAACGCGGATACCGAGCGATTCCGCCGCCGCGCGTTGCGCGCCGATGAGATCGCCAGCATGCTCGGGAAATACATAGTGATGGTCGAAACAGGTGGTGCATCCGTTCTTCATCAGTTCGCCCATGCCTGTCATGGACGAGAGGCGAATGGTATCCTCGTTGAGCCCCTTCCAGATCTCGTACAGCGTGACCAGCCAGTCGAAAAGCTCCATGTTCTGAACCTGCGGCAGGTTGCGGGAGAACACCTGATACAGATGATGATGCGTGTTGATCAGCCCCGGATAGCAAAGCATGCCGGTTGCGTCGATTGTTTCGTCCGCTACCGGATGGTCGGAACCGATGGATTCGATCAGCCCGTTTCGGCAGAAGATATTGACGTTGGAAAGGACGGCATCCTGTGCGTCACAGGTAACGACCGCCGCGGCGTTTTGAATTAATAGTGTGCTCATGCTTGCTTCTCCAGTTCTATTTGGATGCGTTTAATCCGGGAATCCAGTATTCCTTACCCTGTGCGGCCTTGGCCTGATCCATTTTATGGAGATTGGCAAGGCCCTCGAAAACAACGTCAATCGCCTTATCCTGACCGTCGCCGGCGGTAAAGGATTCCCCCGTAACGAGATTGTTGTCTACGGAGACAACCGCGCAGCCGCGCCTGCCGAATAGATTGGTAAGCGTAACGATGCCGGAGGATTCCCGGTCCCAGTAAAGCACGCCGGCTCGATTGTAGTAGTCGATGATCTCCGCATGGCGCTGCTGAAAATATCCGCCGACGGACGGCGTTCCGCAGGCGACATATTCGCTGTCCTGCGAGCGCCCTACGCCAACATGATAGGAGTAGGACAAATCGTCCGCAGCCTGCGCGAAAGCAAGAACCATCTCGTAACTGCTTGCGGCGGGGAAGGAGGGGGTAACGTATGCCTGGGACATTCCTTCGTCGCGGACAACGCCGCTTGCGATCACGACGTCGCCAGATTTCACCTTCTCATTCAGCCCGGCAGCGCCGCCAAGCCGCAGGAATGCGCTTGCCTTCGTATAATGCATGAATTCGACAAGCACCAGTTCCGCTTCCGAAGAACCGCTGCCGCCGGAGACGAGGCTGATATGCGCGCCTTTATAATAACCGCTATAGGTCGTGAACATGCCGGACTGTCCGGCGAGCACGCGGTTTTCCAGACGGCGCGAGAGCAGTTCTGCAGGATCGCCGCCGTAGACCAGAAGCGGGTCGCGGACGAGCATGATAACGTAATCGCCGACCAACTCCGGATCAATCTGCGTAAGCGCGGGCTTCCCGTTGATTACAAAACCACCGGCGTGTACGCGACCGGCGTACTCATACTGACTCATTAACTTATCAAAACGATTCATATTGCGCTCCTTACTGATATTTTATTCCGCCGTTTAGAACGGACAAATTGTGTGACGAAGATACTCCGGCCCTGAGACGGACGAATTTCCCGGATTAATGCTAGAGAATAATCTTACTCTGGCGGATCGTTGCGTAGCCTTCCTCAGAAAACGGGCCCGCATGTGAGCGGAAGTATCCACCGCCGACAGAAGCGTCGATTTGCGCGGTCATCCACGCGAGAACGGCGGAGAACAGCAGCGGTGAAAAGAGTTCCCGTACGCCGGATGGAACCAGAATTGTCCGATCCCGACCGGCGGTGAAAACCGCTCCGTCCGTAAGAACGCAGTACGGCCGACCGAGATGCTGAAGCGAGGCTTCGATTTCCTGTAGACGAATGAGACTTTTTGCGTGCGAGGAGCCGATCAACACGGTTGGGATGCGCTCCGGATGCGTAAAGAAGAAGTTCAGGTGCGCGAATTCCTCTGCGTCCTGCGAGGTGGCAAAGAACCCCTCCGCTTCAATGATCTTTGCGGCGGCGAAGTCGGCGGAACCGCGAGCCGGACCGGAAGCGAGAAATTCTGCCCGTTGGAACCGGTCGCAGTCTTCCGCAAAACACTTTGCCTGACATCCGTTTTCTGAAAATGTTTGTTCCAACCGATCCGGGCAGGCGCAGAGCTCTTCTCTCAATGCGCTTGCCAGCTCCGGGGAAATGGAGCCGCGTGCTTCGGAGAGGCGGATGGCAAAACGATACAGCGCGGCGAGCATCATGATGTGCGTGGAAACGCCAGGGGTATTGATGCTTGGCGGCATGTGAATCGGCAGCGTTTTCCAGCTTGCGTACGCGATTTTACTTTGGGGGAATGCGGTACAGGCAAGCGTTCGGCACCCCGATTTGGACAGCGCAAGCGTTGCTTCCAAGGTGCGCGCGGCTTCGCCGGAGTAACTGATGGCAATTGCCAGCGTTTCCTCCGCAGGCTGGTGTACGCAGACGCCGGCAATGTAACGGGAAGCCTCGAGCGAAGGAAGCGGCTGCGTGGGGATTCCGGTCAGCTCCATAAACGCCTCTGCCGCACAAACAGCCGCGTTGAAGGAGTCCCCGCTGCCGAAAATATAAATCTGGCGGATTTTACATAGCTCCGCGTCCGTCAGTATGCTGCGGCAGGTCTGGTCGAGCGCTTCCTGTTCGCTGCGAAGGATGCGGGGAATATCGAGGGCATATTCCAGAAAACGATTTGTCATGACGTCCTCCTACAGTTTTGTAGCATGTGTGTTTGCGGCAATCTGCTTTGCGCGCTCCATAACGGCGTCCATGTCGTCCGGCACGCCATACTGTTGCAGGATGAACGAAGCCGCGACCGAGGCCATGATGCCAGCCTGCACGAGATTGCCCGTTTCACAGTAGCCAACCAGAAATCCGCCCGTGGAGGAGTTGCCGCCACCGGTGACATCCACAACCTGCGTATCAATTGCCGGAATCTGCCAGATATCCGCGCCTTCGGAGACAAGCGCGCCGTTTGCGCCCATACGCAGGATCAGCTTCTTCGCGCCGAGTGTATGCAGCTTGCGGACAATCGCTTTGGGATCGGATTCATTTGTGATGCGTCTGCCTTCCGTCAGGTTCAGGGAAAACAGATCAATGCTATGCAAACTATCTGCGATGCGTGCGCGGTGCTCAAAGGTAGCGTAGAAGCTGTCGATCTCCCAGCAGACGACGCAGGAGGATGTCGCGATGAACTTCTTTAGAGCGTCCCAGTAAGCTGGGTCGCAGTCTTTATAGACATACATGCCTTTTGCGCTGCGATATGATTCGGGAATTTCGGATACCAACGGCATCATCTCGGCAAACGTGCCGTAGCCGGGGACGACGCGCTCGTCGCGTTCGCCGCTTTCAAAATAGGTAACATTCGATCGGACACATTTTTGCGGGCGAGGAGCGCCTGACATTTCGATTCCGTTTTTCAGGAACCAGCGGTCGTATTGGCCGACATAATCCGGGCCGAGCCCGCAGCAAAAGCCGACGCTCTTTGACCAGACACGCATGCCTGCGACCGTATAGGTTCCGCCGCCCAACTGATGCAGCTTCTGACTGCCATCCGGAAAGTGCAGGTCGTCCAGAATCAGTTGAGTGAGTACAAAATAATCGATCATAGAATATGCCTCCCGCTTATGTTCGGACGCCGATGCCGGAAACAAAAGCACATCGGTATAGGCTCGTGTATCATTCCGGCCGAATTGACAATTTTCCCGGTTAATCCGATCACTGATATGAACATTAAGTTGTAAGACGTAATACGAATAACACGAATATTTTACCTTTTGGGCTCGTTCTTGTCAACTGAAATTCTCGGGTAGCCTGGTTGGGCTGACCGAAGAACTCGCGTATTTTATGAAGAAAGTCCAATGATGTTTTTTGAAAGCAAGCAATCGCTCTTGACAACGATTCGATACTCGTTACAATAGAGATTAGCACGTGTAATGTCGAAACACTTATCGATGCACGAGCTTCAAAAGAGTAAAGGTGGGCAAACAAATGAATGTCAGAAGCAGAATTCTCGGGTCGATTCTTGGCGCGGCGGTTGGCGACGCGATGGGCGCCGTTACGGAGACAAAGACACCGCAGATGATCCGGGCACGATTTGGCGGCTATGTAGAGGACTTGCTTCCGGGCCCGGACGATACGTTTGTCAAGGACTGTCCGGCAGGCTCCGTGACGGATGACTTCAGCCTTGCCTATTATACCGCGGAGGAACTTGCCTTGTGCGGCGGTGCCGTCACGCGGGAGCTTTCGGAAAAGGCGCTGTTGACCTGGGCTTCCCATCCGGAGTATTTCCGCTTTGCAGGTCCGACAACGCAGGCCTCCGTCAGGAGAATTCAGGGATTTGAGGTTGATCCGGGGCTGTCGTTCATGGCTTGCGATAACCACAAGGCGACGAACGGTTCCGCAATGAAGATTTTTGCCGTAGGGTTGATTAATCCCGGGGACATCGAGAAGGCCGTTCGCGATACGGCAACGGTTTGCCTGCCGACGCACTCGACGAATGCCTCCATCTCCGGCGCAAGCGCCATCTCGGCGGCGGTTGCCGCGGCGGTGACCGGCGCTTCGCTTAGCGACGTATTAGATGCGGGTCTGAGCGGCGCCCGAATGGGATATGAACTTGGGACGCTCGTCGGGGATCCAACCTCCGTTGCCTCGGTCGAAAAGCGGATGGAGCTCGCAATTCGAATGGGGAATCAGGGGAAATCCTGGGAGGAGGCCATGCTCGAACTCGGCGCGATCATCGGCAGCGGAATTGCCGTGAACGAAGCGGTGCCGTGTGTGTTCGGTATATTGGCGGCGACGGGTGGGGACACGATGGCAGGCATTCGGATGGGCGTAAATATTGGCAACGATACCGATACCGTCGCAACGATGGTCGGTGCGATTGCGGGAGCGATGCACGGAGTGGAATCCATGCCGGAGCGATATCTGGGTATCATCGAGCAGATCAACAGCATGGAATTAACCGCGCTGGCGAACCGAATCTACGAGGCGTATTACCGATGAATGGCGGCTATATTGTGGCGGTCGGCGCCGCATGCACGGATGAATACTACCGTGCGGAAGAATGGCCCGCAGAGGGAGACAAAGGCCTTGTCACCGCCATGGAGGACCAGGTAGGCGGCATGATTGCAAACGCAGCCTGCGTGTTCGCCGGTTACGGCGAAAAGGTGTATCTGCTGGATTCCATGAACGGCGGCGCCGCCAGCAAGAAGCTGAAGGAAAATCTGGAACAATATGG
Source organism: Clostridia bacterium (assembly GCA_036804025.1). Classification (GTDB taxonomy): domain Bacteria; phylum Bacillota; class Clostridia; order Christensenellales; family CAG-138; genus UBA7703. The sequence goes on from DAIRTE010000095.1 coordinate 8,002, forward strand.
CATAGACACCTCCCATATCCTGCGGGACGACCGGCTGCCGGATGCCAAGTGCATGATCGTAGTTACCCCGTCGGAACGCACGATTCTCGTTCTGGATCGTGGAAGCTTTCGCAGAGCATTGGAACCGAAGGCGAAGCGACTTCTACTGGGCGCCGCATGTGTCTATTCTACGTTGACCGAGTTTCGGCGCTTTCCGGAACCGGAGGTACTCGCGCGGGAGTTGAAAGCGGCCGGCGTACGGCTAGTATTCGATCTGGAGCCGTCCACGTTTCAAAATGCGGACGATCCGCTGTTCCAATTGGCGAATATCCTGTTTTTCAACGAAACCGGGCTAACAAAATACTGCGCGGGACGCGATGAGAACGACTGCCGAAACGAGTTGCTGCAATCCGACGTGGAGATCGTTGTCACTACGTTGGGAGCCGATGGCTGCGATTGCCGGACGATACGAGAAACCGTTCGGATTCCAGGCATCCCGGTGCCCGTCGTGGATACGACCGGCGCCGGCGATACCTTCAATTCGTCCTTCGTGCATTGCATCCTACGCGGCGAAACCCTTGCATACGCCGCGAGGTTCGCCAACACCGCCGCAACGCACGCGGTTACCGTGCTTGGGCCAAAAGGCGGGGTCACGTCCCACGCGGCCGTGGAATCGTTTATGAAGGACTACTACCCATCGACGAAAGATTTACATGTAGTGTAAAAGTTGAAAAGAGGTGCTGTCAATGCAGATTCCTGAGATTGTTTCCATACATGATTTTGATTTTACACCATATGGCAGATATTTTGATCTGCGAAAAGAACGCGGCGTGAAAACGGAAAAGTACGAGGCGTACATGACGGTAGATCCGCCCGTTGAGCGACCGCTGAAGTTCGGAATGACCGTTTGTGAAAACGGCGACTCATTCGAGGTGGACAGCATGGAACGGCACTTATCCTCAGAGGAGGTCCTCTTTGCCGGGGACAAACCCATTGTGCTGAGCATTGCCGCGAGCGATCCGGCGGGCGCGCCAAAATCGGGGGACATCGTGAACCTGCTGCTGGAACCTTGCGATCTCGTGGTGCTGAAGCCAGGCATTTGGCACGACGCCTGCCATGCGGCAAATCAGCGGGCTATGTATTATTTTCTATCGTATACGAACGGCGACCCCTCCGAAACCACTTGGGTGCCGATCGAGCCGTCTCCTGTTCAAGTAAAACTATGAGGGAGGATCGGAATACGATGAAAAGAATCAAAGCCGTACACGCAACGCAGGAGAACTTCGCGCGTTTTGGAAAGATTGAGAAGCTGACAGACAACACCCGCTTTTCCGGTGAGGGTTGGAACTGCTGGATGACGCAGGACGTCTGCATGGATCAGCCCGCGCATTTTGGCGTGACCTATGTGAAAACATATCCGCCGTATGAGGTAAGCTCGATGGAACGGCACACGAAGACAAAGGAGCTGATGGTTTGCGGTGAAAAGCCGATTGTCGTCGCACTTGCGGACTCCGACCCTTGGGGGCGCGCTAAGGTGGAAGACATTTGTGCTTTTACATTGGAGCCGGGGGAGATCCTTGTGATTCATCCGGGAATCTGGCACGACGCTTGCCGCGGACTTAAAGAGGAAACACATTACTATTTTCTTTCATTGGAAACGGACGAACCCGCCGTGTTTCAGCCGATTGACGGCGGTGCTGTCGAGATTACACTTTAGCGATTGAATACATCATTCCCCAGCGTGGTTTTCCCCTACTACCTCCCGGTGCAGCTTGTGCCGGGAGGCCTCTTTTTTGTTGGACTTTCGAGAAAGCGGCGGATGCAAAACGTCCCGTCGTTCCGATCAAAGGAACGCGGGACGCTTTTCTTTATACCTATTTACCTAGGCTACTTCGTTTGGTCGAACTCGGAAAAATAACGCGCGAGTTTCTTCCAAACATATTCGTAGATCAACCGTCCCTTCTGCGGCGTCGCGCGGGACGCCATACCAATCAACCCATTATCGGGCGAAAGGTCGCGGCTGAGCCATCCATAGTAATATTCCTTCAGAGAGACGAACACGTCGTTTTCTGGCGTTGCTTCCTCGGCGTGAAAGACAGCTGGCAGTGCATACGCCAGATAGGAGGCCTCGATTTCTCCGCCATGGATATCGTTGTTGACAGGGGTTTGCAATAAATCCTGTGCGTCCGCAAAGAAATCGGAACCAAAGTAGTTTACGTTGTAGACTCGAACGCCGAATTTCTGCTCCCACTCCTGCGCGTAAGCCTGAAAAATCGGTGCGTTCCCCCCGTGAGAATTGACGATGATTAACCGATGGAATCCATGCCTTCGCATGCTGCTGAGGATCTCTTCTACAAAGGCAGCAATACAGGTGCATCCGAGCGTTATGGTACCCGGAAAATCCAAGTGTTCAAAGCTGTTTCCATAATGCAGATTTGGCAGTTGCAGAAAATTGTTCTTCAAGCTGACGTGACGGCTCATTTCTTCCAGCGAAGAAGTAAGAATCAGATCATCTGTACCCAAAGGAAGCGCGCGTCCGTGCTGCTCAAGCGAACCGACCGGGAGGACATAAAAGACCGAATCCGGGTCGAGTTTCGAAACTTCCGCCCAGGTCATGGTATTGATGGAACGATACATAGGCGATCCGCCGGAAGAACACCGGCGCGCGCTCCTTTCAAATATGTTTGTTCATGTTGCAGATCGATTGAGAGAGTTTCGATTCTGCTTACGCTTTGGTTTTAAAAGAAGATTGTCCGCTGGAGAATCCTTCGTAGTGGCGGCCTTCCTGCGGCGGGAAGAAGAGATGCTCCGTAATGCCGGATACATATGCTTTTTCTCCGTTTACCTTGCAGAATCTTGCGGTCGGGCGAGAGTCATGACCGCGATAGGCGATGATGCGGCCGTCTACGATTACCATGGAGTTGCCGAACGGGTCGCCGTTTTCAATTGCTTTCAGCGCATCGGTACCAACGGAACCCGGCGGACAGTCGATCACCTGCAAATCGGCCTCGCGGCCAACCTCGATCTTGCCTGTGTTTAAGTGGTACAAATCCGCTGCGTTCCCCGTTGCGATCGAAATACACTTCCAAGCGGGCAGGTCGTTGAGCGCGGCTGCCTTTACAATAGCACGATTGATGGCACCCGGCAAGGAGGCTTGCCCTGTTGGCGCATCGCTGCCGAACACAAGACGATTGAGCTGGTTCTTTTGATTCATATGCTGAAGCATCTTATTGAAGTTGACGAAATTGCCGTTGACAACCAGTTCCAACGGGATATCGCTTTCATCCATGAGACGCTGAATATGATCGTAAGAAACGCCGGTTGAACCGCCGTTGGTATGCGCAACTTTGTTGGGCTTGAGCTTCAGAATTTCCTTTGAGGTGACCCAGGACGATCCGGGAATGGAAGGTGGGGCGAGATGGACGGAGTAGAAGAAGTCGTACTTGCGTGCCCACTCAAGCATTGGCTCGACTTCGCGCGGGTCCGAAAGTCCGCCGCCGCCGATCTCGGCA
>DAIRTE010000096.1:0-11399 GCA_036804025.1 Clostridia bacterium
TCGATCCCTGGAAGGACGCGCTGGGCGACGGTTATCAGCTGATTCAGTCCTATTATGCGCTCGGTTCCGGCGGACTCTTTGGCGTAGGCCTCAACAACAGCCGCCAGAAGCTGCTGTACATGACGTATGGCGAGTCGGACTTCATCTTTGCAATTGTCTGCGAAGAGCTGGGGCTTGTCGGCGGACTGCTCGTGCTCGCGGCCTACGGGTTCATCGTTTACCGCGGGATTCGAATTGCACTGCAGTGCCGCGACCGGTTTGGCAGCATGCTCGCCGGCGGCATCACGGTCGTTTTCGGCTTGCAGGTATTCGTGAACATTGGCGTTTGCACGGGGCTTTTGCCGACGACGGGACAGGCGCTTCCGTTCATCAGCGCAGGCGGTTCCTCCATGATGATTTTCTTGGCGGCCATGGGCGTTTTACTGAGCATTTCGCGCTACAACAATCAGCAGAAGATGCTGCACCCGCCCGCAAAGGCGTAAGTTAGAACAACCGGCGGAGTTTCCGCCTGAATGACGCTGAATCGACTGGACAGACAGATAGGAAAACCGCGTATCGATGGCAAAAAGCAAGGATAAACAACCGAAAAACGAACGCGATCGCGAGAAGAAGAAGGGCTTTTGGTCCAACTTCTTCGAACCCGTACCCTCGGAGGAAGAGGTCGATCCGGCGCTGGCAAACCGGCAATACGGCGAGCCGCCGGAGCCGCCGCTCAAGCATCTGTTTGACGACGAGGACCTCGATTTTTCCGACGAAGAGGATGCGGAGAGCATCGCCAAGCTCACCTGGGACGACGGCGAGCAGGTTGTTACGGATTCCATCCGCATGCGCTATACGCCGGAAGAACGCGAAACGGCGCGGCGGGAACGCACACGCAGCTCTCAGCCAAGCAGACCGATTAACCTCTTTGGCGTGGAGGACGATTTTGACGAGGACGAAGAGGAGATCCGCCCGAAGAAGCGCTCGCAAACAACGCGCACGCGGATTTTCCACACCGGCTCCTCGACGACCGCGCGCATTCATATCAACGAAACCGAAGAAACCATTCGCATGCACGAGGCGGAGAAGAAGGCGCGCGCACGCGAAGCCGCCCGGAAACACGAAGAATACGTTGAAAAGCAGCTGCGGAAAAAGAAAAACATGGCGCTGTTCGTCAAGATTTTTGGCAATCTGGCGATTGTGCTGGCCATGTTGGTTGCGGTTGGCGTTGCGTTGTATTTTGGCTTTTTGCTGTCGGATATCGTCGTTATGGGCAACGACGCGTTTTCGACGGACTATATCGTGCAGCAATCCGGCCTGAAACTCGGCACGCACATGCTGCTGGTCGATCTGGACGGGGCAAAGGAGAAAATCTCCGAAAACCCGTATTTGCAGGTGGATTCGGTGACCTATATCTTCCCGAGCCGCGTTCGCATCATTGTCAGCGAGCGCAAGGAGGTCGCGGGCATCATTGGCCTCGACAGCACGGTTATTATTGATAAAAACGGCTACGTGCTCTCCATGACCGCCGGAACGGACATTTCGGATTTGATTCAGGTCACGGGCGTGAGCATGACCGGTTATGAATTGGGGCAGCGACTGGGCGAAGGAAACGACTTTTCCACGGCAACGCTCGTTCAGCTCATCGCCGTGCTGGAGCAGTACTCGCTGACCAGCTCGATCAAGTCCATCGACCTGACCACGCCGCTTGCCATTACGATGAACGCGAGCAACGGGCTCAAGATTCACGTCGGACAGGCAACCGATCTCGAGAGCAAGATGGACGTGCTCTCGCGCATTCTGCCGCGGTTCGCGGACCCGAACGGGTACACCGGCACGCTCTATCTTTCGGCAAAGGGCGGCGCGGTGTATTCGACGACGGATTATAAGACCATCACGCCGGTTGAGGCTGCGGGCGACAGCAACACAACGACCCTGCCGCCGGTCGATGCAGACGGCGATGGTTTGGACGACAACACCGGACTGCCGTATGTTGCGCCACAGGTGGATGCAAACGGTGACGGGCTGGACGACAACACCGGCGAACCGATGGCGTCGGTTACGCCCACCTTACCGACTCCGTCGCCGGTACCGGTTGCACCGGGTGGGGATGATGACTTCCAAGGATAAGAGCTTTTTTATCTATTTTTAAAGAAAATAGTTAGGCTGGGCGAGATGACGATTTCCAAGGATAAGCCATTTGCTTGCTCTCAAGTGAAAGATCGGAAGCTATTATGGAACCGGAACGGTTGATCGAAGCCTATTTTCAAGCGTGGATTTCGCAGGACGAATCCCGCCTTCCAGAATTCTTTGCGCCCGACGCGGTCTACAGCGAATGCTACGGGCCGGAGTATCGCGGGCTAACCCAAATCGTCCGTTGGTTTCGGGACTGGAACAAGCGCGGCCGCGTGACCCGCTGGGACATTCTCGGCAGCATTCGCCAAGGCAATTCGCTTGCCGTCGAGTGGACTTTTGGCTGCGTCTACGACGGCGAGAAGAGCCTGTTCAGCGGCGTTTCGCTCATCGAATTCAACGAAGACGGCAAAATTCAGTCGCTGAAGGAGTTTCAGTCCAAGGCGAAGCACGTCTTTCCCTATGGAGAAGCCTGACAGTACGGAGTAAAACACTCTGAATAGCATAGAACCCAACAAACAAGCCATCCGATTTGCCGGATGGCTTTGTTGCATGCGTTTCCAGTCCCCGAAGGGGAAAATGAAATTATTCCCAGCCTTTTTCCGCGTGGCGGCAAATGGCGGCGAACGTTTCGGCGGAGATATCATGCTCCATGCGGCAAGCATCCGCAAACGCGGTCTCCTCCGCAACGCCGAGCCGCATTAAAAACTTCGCGAGCACGAGATGCCGCTGATAGATTCTTTCGGCAATCTCGCGCCCCTCGGCGGTCAGCGTAATGCTCTTGTCGTCGTCCATGCGAATATAGGAATTCTCCCGCAGGAGCTTCGTTGCGTGGCTCACGCTGGCCTTTGTGACCTTCAGGTTGGTGGCGATGTCCACCGAACGGGCGCAGCCGTTCTTCTCCTGCTGAATTAAAATCTGCTCTAAATAATCTTCAATCGACTCGTTAACCTGCATGGCTGCACCTCCGTTTCTGGTTTCTATGCTACACCCCAAGGGAGGGAATTACAAGAACAAATCCCGACGAGAAAACCGGAAAGGAGGGGATTGACAACGCGAGTTAGATGCTGTAAACTCATATCGAGTTAGAAAAGACTAACTTGACAAAGAAATGAGATCGGCGCTCATGGCGCAAGAGAACAGACGGAAATCAGGGGTGTATTTATGACGCTGGACGAGTTAAAAACCGGGCAATCCGCAACGATTCAGGCCGTTGGCGGCGCGGGGGCACTGCGGCTGCGGCTGCTGGATATGGGGCTGATTCCGAGGACGCGGATCACGCTGATCAAGACCGCGCCGATGGGCGACCCGATTGAGATATGTGTTCGAGGCTATGAACTAACGCTTCGAAAGGACGACGCGCGGAACATCGCGCTGGTGGAGGGAGATCAAAACGATGGTATTTGCGCTTGCAGGCAATCAGAACTCGGGAAAGACAACGCTGTTCAATGCGCTTACGGGGTCCAATCAGCATGTCGGAAACTTTCCGGGGGTAACGGTTGAGCAAAAGTCCGGCGAGATCAAGGGTGTTAAGGACGCGTCGGTCGTCGACCTTCCGGGTATCTACTCCATTCGCCCTTACACGCAGGAGGAGATCGTTTCGCGCGATTTCATTCTGGACGGCAAGCCGGACGGCATCATCAACATCGTCGACGCGACGAACATTGAGCGGAACCTCTACCTGACGCTGCAATTGCTGGAGCTGCGCATTCCCACGGTGGTTGCGCTGAACATGATGGACGAAGTACGCGTCAACGGCGGCGCCATCAACGTACAGTTGCTCAGTCAGCTGCTCGGCGTGCCGGTGGTTCCCATCGCAGCCGCGAAGAACGAGGGCGTTTCGGAACTGATCGGCCAGGCGGTGCAGACGGTGAAGAAGCGCGTACTGCCCAGCGTGCAGGACTTCTGCCCGGACGGGGCGGTGCACCGCTGCATCCACTCCGTTGCGCACGTGATTGAGGATCATGCGCGCAACATCGGCGTTGCAGCGCGCTTCTGCGCAACCAAGCTGATCGAAGGCGACGAGAGCCTTGCAGAGCGGCTTGAGCTGGATCAGAACGAGCTGGAGCTCATCGAACACAGCGTGCTCGAGATGGAGCACGAAACCGGTTTTGACCGCAACGAAGCGCTCGCGAACATGCGCTATACGTTCATTGAAAACGTGGTGGCCGAGGCGGTGGTCAAGAGCCATGAGAGCCGGGAGCACCGCCGCAGCGTCAAAATCGACCGGATTTTGACCGGAAAATACACTGCGCTGCCCGTGTTCTTCGGGGTCATGTTCCTCGTGTTCTGGCTCACGTTTAACGTAATCGGCTCCTCGCTGTCCACGCTGCTGACCGCAGGTATCGACGCGCTGACCTCGCTGATCGACGCGGGGCTGTCGGCCTACGGCATCAACCCGGTCGTGCAGAGCCTGATCATCGACGGCGTGTTTGCGGGGGTCGGCAGTGTGCTGAGCTTTTTGCCCATCGTGGTGACGCTGTTCTTCTTTCTCTCCATCTTGGAGGACACGGGGTACATGGCGCGCGTTGCGTTCGTGATGGATCGCTTATTGCGCAAGATCGGCCTTTCCGGTCGCAGTTTCGTGCCGATGCTGATTGGCTTTGGCTGCTCGGTTCCCGCGATCATGGCGACGCGTACGCTCGCCTCGGACCGCGACCGAAAGATGACGATTCTGCTGACGCCGTTTATGAGTTGCTCGGCAAAGATACCGATCTACGCGGTGTTCTGCGCGGCGTTCTTCGCGAAGTATCAGGCACTCGTGATGATCGGGCTGTACTTCTCCGGCATCATACTGGCGATTCTCGTTGCACTGATTCTCAAGGGCACCGCGTTTCGCGGGCAGCCGGTTCCGTTCGTGATGGAACTGCCGAACTATCGTATGCCGTCGCCCAAGAACGTCGTGCTGTTGCTCTGGGAGAAGGCGAAGGATTTTCTGGAGCGAGCGTTTACGATTATCCTGTTGGCGAGCATCGTAATCTGGTTTTTGCAGACGTTCGACACGCGGCTCAATGTGGTTTCGCAGAGCGCGGACAGCCTGCTTGCGATGGTCGGGCGGCTGATTGCGCCGGTCTTTACGCCGCTGGGCTTTGGCGACTGGCGAATCGCGACCTCGCTGATCTCCGGCTTTGTTGCCAAGGAAGCGGTGGTCAGTACGCTCTCCGTGCTGCTTGGCACGGGCGTTGCCAGCCTGCATCTGGCGCTGCCCGGTATGTTTAACGCGCTGTCCGCCGTGAGCTTTCTGCTCTTTACGCTGCTGTATACGCCGTGCGTCGCCGCAGTGGCTACGCTGAACAAGGAGCTCAAGTCCGGAATTGCGACGGTTGGGGTTGTGATTATGCAGTGCGGTATTGCCTGGGTGGTTGCGTTCGCGGTGTATCAGATTGGAGGATTGATTTAGCATGCGGTTTCTCGATTATGCGCTTCTCGCGCTGCTGGCCCTTGGTGTGTTTCTCGCGATTCGCAAAATGGTCAAGCGAAAGCAGGAAGGCTCGTTCTGCGGCTGCGGCGGCAGCTGCGCCGGGTGCAGCGGCTGTGCGCGCGCCCAAGGCGCCGGAACACCAACCGATAAAAAGCACTAAACACGTGAACTTCGTCCCGCAACGGCTTTTCGCCCTGCGGGGCGTTTTCTTATGTGCATGCCAAACGGGAAAGGCGACTTCGTCACAGAGCGTTGTGCCGGAGTCCGTTACAATATAGAATGATTTCGAGTGGGAAAAACAACGGAAGAAACCGTCGGGGTTCGCTAAACTGAACAAGCGAATCGGCCCACCGGAAGCGAGGCTAGCCATGGATCAGGATCAGCAAAACGAGTTCGTCGACGAGCGGAACATCTGCTTCTGCGCGGGCGCGTTTCCCCGTGAGCCGCAATCCGCACAGGAATCCGAGCCACGTGTCGTGATTCTCGGCGCGGACGGCTGGAAGCGTCGATGGCTCGCGCGAGCCGTCTCAAAAGCGCTCGGCGACCTAGGCGAGTCCGAACCGATTCAGTTCAGCGCGGATCCTGCGGATCTGGATCGTTACTACGTGCTGGGCACGCCCGCGCTCGTCATCAACGGAACGGTCGTTTCCGTCGGGTGTGTGCTGAGCCGTCGCGAAGCGCGAACCTACCTCGAACGTTACCTATAAAACAGCACGGAGGAGCACGATTTGTTTACCTACATACTCTATGCGCTCGCCATCGTCGGTCTCGCGATCTCGTTCTTTCGGGATCGACAGAAGACGAAGATGGCGCTGCTGAAAGCCTGGAAGGCGTTTGAAAATATCCTTCCGCAGATCTTGACGATCTTTCTGATCATCGGCTTTGCGCTCGCGATCTTTCCGCCGGAACTCATCCGCAAAGCGCTGGGGTCCGAAAGCGGCGTTTGGGGCGTGCTTGCCGCGGCGGCAATCGGCTCCGTTACGCTGATGCCGGGGTTCGTCGCGTTTCCGCTGGCGGCGGCGCTGCTCAAGAGCGGCGCGGGGTATATGCAGCTTGCGGCGTTCGTCTCCACGCTGATGATGGTTGGCGTCGTTACGATTCCGATTGAGCGAAAGACGTTTGGCCTTCGCGCAACGATAACGCGAAACGCAGCCGCGCTTGCCTTCTCGTTTGTTGTAGCAATTGTAATGGGGGTGGCGATGGCATGAGCGAGCAAAAACCGATGCAGACTCCAATGGAACAAGGCACGGCGGGGCAGAAACCCGGCCAGCCCAACAACGCAAGGCCGCCGTTTCTCAAACGGTACGGTGCGTTCTTCCTCCTGCTGGCGGCGGGCGTCGTCGCGGGGCTGATTTTGCCCGATTTGGGCAAGCAGGCGCTGAACAATACGCTCGGCAGCTTTAAAGAGATGCTCTCCGTGCTGCCGCCAATCTTCGTGCTGCTGGGGTTATTGGACGTTTGGGTGGATCGCGCGACCATGGTGAAATACACCGGCAAGGGCAGCGGGTTCAAGGGCGTGCTGATTGCTTTCCTGTTGGGTTCGGCGGCGGCGGGGCCGCTTTACGCCGCGTTTCCGTTTGCGGGCGTGATGCTGAAAAAGGGCAGCAGTCTCACAAACGTGCTGATCTTTATCGGCGCGTGGTCGACGACGAAGATTCCGCTGCTCGCGTTTGAGGCGGCGAGCATGGGGCTGAAATTCACGCTGATCCGGCTCGGACTAAGCCTCGTCGGCATTCCGTTGATTGCGCTCGTCACGGAGAAAACACTGCGCAAACAGGATTTCGAAGAGATTCAGTCGCTCAACGGCGTTTCATAATTCGTCGAGAAAACAGCATACGATTTTTGCATAGACGGAGCGGAAACGCTCCGTTTATTTTACAAATTTTACCCGTGCAAACAGAACGAATGTTTGGTATAATCGGGGCTAGTGCAGCAGCGCGTTCACGATGAAAAAAAGACGAAAATTCCGATAATTTTCTACGCGAAATATGGTTTATTCTTGCGGTATCAACCGAAAGGATAATAACCATGAAGAAAAACCAAACTTCCATACTGACCTCAACAAACATCATCGTCTCTGCGGTGAACAAAGCAATCTCAAAAGTACAGGCAGGCATTACAACCGCGGCGAGCCCCTTGAAAACGAGCAATACGACCGCAAAACCAAGCGCGAGCGTTCGCCCAACTACTGTACCCGCGGCTTATTCGGCAGGACGCAACACAGTGGATGCTCAGTCGATCAGCAAGACTTTGAATGACGCGAGACTGTTGAATGAACAGAAACAGCGCGAGGTGCAGGCTGTCCAGCAGCTACCGAAAGACTTCCCCATTGAGAACTGGGAGAAGATGCCGGTAAAAGCGCAGTTGTTTACCGCGCAGCACAGTGGGTTATCCGACGATGTCCAGCGGACGGTACTGAACTTAAAAACGCCGATCAAAGAGTTGGTAAACATCGTGCCTCCCAAACCAGCAGTGGCGGCACAAAATCGGGTGGCTCCGTCCAACGGGGCGGCAACAACAGTTTCGCCCAAAACAACCGTGACGACCAGCTCAGCAAGCTCCGGCAAGGGGCCGGTGCCGTTTTCGGGACAGGACGCCGATACGCAGCGAGCGGAGCAGCGCGCATCCAGAAAGGCGACGGATGCATTCAACCAACTGAACGAAACTTTGGGAAGCAAAAACGTTGACACGAGCAACCTTTCCGGCACGGGAAAGGATATCTATAAAAACACACGAATCGCAATGGCGAATGAAGTTGTACAAGGCACATTCGATTCGAGCAAACGGAACAAGATGGTTAATGATGCGGCCGCAGCAATCGCGGCAAGCAAAACTGCGCCTACGTCGGTTCAAGATTTGAAGGAGCGGGTTTCACAGGCGGATATCGCGTCAAAGAAACTGATGGACACGCTTGAGAGCGTGCATGTTGATACCGATAATCTCACCACGCAGCAAAGCTATATCATTGAAAAAGCAGAGCGGATGTTAAGGGATGGGATCATTTCCGGAGCGCTGACAATAGGCGGGGCGGACGAAATGGTACGCCGAATCTGCAATCAGGTAACGAGTGAAACGACGCCACCGAAGGGAGTGACGTATATTACCTTGGTGGATCCGGAATTGGATTTAAGAAGCGCAGAGACAAAGCGGAACCAAATTATGATAAATCGGGGATCGGCAATCACGCAGGCCAATCAACTCCTCGGGGATGCACTGGAAAGTATACACGTGGATACAAGCGACTTATCCGAGAAACAGAGGGAAATTATACTGGAAGAGCAGCCCAAATTAGTCGAAGGCATTCTGAATGGGTCGATAAAAGGTGATGCCATCAGTGCATTTGTTGATAATGTCTGTTATAGGATGGCGACAGAAACAACGCCACCGCCGGGGGTAACGTATGTTAGAATACTAGATCCGAGTTATCAACCCAAAGTTCAATCTACTGAAAGAATTGGCGAGATTAACTCATTGTTGGTCGACAATGGAATAGACGTTTCAAAGTTTAACAATGAACAGAAAGTGAGTTATGCAAACGCACAACAAAAGATTCGAAATGGAGCAACCAAAGGGTTATTAACGGATGAATATGTTGATCATATATATAGTACGCTGATTAATGAGTTATCCTCGAAAAAGCTAGAATACGAGTATACTGACGCTCGTGGAAGAAAAGCTAAAGGAACAACTACGACAAAAGATTTGATTGATCCGGAGGATAATAGCACTGGCGCTAAAATTGCACGAGCTGCGATTGAGTTATATGAAATAGAAAGATACTCTGATGTTTTCATGACTGATAAAGACGGGAACCTTTTCAGCAAGGAGTTGGATTGTTCGAAACTTGTATACTATGCTATACACAAAGCTAATCAAACCTTTGCCAATAGTACTATTTTAGGAGAGGCGGCTAGACACCAAATTGATAATTTAGGAAAAAGATTTAATCCGGACAATGTTATTTGGCGAGATGATGGTAGTCAAGGTGATTTGGATATAAATCAACTTAAACCGGGAGATCTACTGTATTGGGCTAATAGCAAGGGGAAAGTTGTACATACGGCAATCTATTTAAATAATGGGCTTATGATAGAGGCGAACGATTTTGTGGAGATCGGTGAAGTTCGAGAGTTTACGGATTATGGAGATGGTTCAGGATCTACGCTCGTTCAAGTAAATCGTTTACCAGAAATGGAGTAGGCATTAACATGAAAAAAAAGGTTATAAAGAGCATCCTTCTTATTCTCGTTGGGGTACTCTGTGCCAGCTTGTTTTGTGCGAATTCTTTTGCTGAATTTGAATTTCCCCCAAGGTCAGGCGATGGGTGGAATATTACAACCGATGAAGTCTTAACAATCGAGGATAATAATGGTTGGAAAGACTATTTAAAGTACGGTTCATATGAAGTTGTCAACAAGCTCGTCATTGGGAAACACTTGACGAAGTTTTACTTATATGACGATATGTATGAGGAAGTTGAAGCATGTTTTCGATTCCCGGATGAGATTTTAGGCCATGATGAGGATGGAACCACCTATTACGCAGATGCTGCTTGCTGCCCGAGGTTTCTTGCGAAAGAGATCGAGGTGGAAAAAGGCAATCCCGTTTTTATCGTTGAAGACGGGCTACTAATCAATCAGGACAATCATACAGTTGTATTGGCTGATGCCGATCAAAATGCTTTTGTAATTCCCGAGGGAGTAACAACGATTGGAACATGGGCATTCCGAAACGCAGAGGTCGAAACAGTGCAATTTCCTTCGACTCTGCTAACGATTGGGATTCGATCCTTTTGCTTTTGTGAAAACCTAACAACAATTGATTTTCCGGATTCCCTTACATCGATACTTGCGGAGGCATTTGCAGATTGCGAGAATGTAAGTCAAATTGATTTGCCAAACAGCTTGCAAGTTATTGGAGAGGAGGCATTTAGCGGTTGTGGCATCAAAGAACTAAACATTCCTGACGGGCTTCAAACCCTCGGAACGTGGACGTTCGCCGGTAATAAGAGCTTGAAGCGTGTTACACTACCAAGCAGCTTGAAGAACTTGGGCAACAGTGTGTTTAGGAATTGTACGAATCTAACAGATATACTGCTTCCAGAAGGCCTCGAAACTATTGGCGAAGAGGCGTTTCTGGGCTGCGAAAATCTGAAAGAAGTATCCTTGCCAGAAACGCTAGGTGAAATTGGTGCGGGTGCATTTCAGGATTTGGATTTCGATCTGGTCGAGTTTCCGGATGCGCTCAAGGTAGGCGAATCTGCTTTTAGTCGTATTCACGTTGCGGTGTTTAACGGTTGGGATTATGAGTTCAGTGACAGTTCAATTGATCAAGTGGACATTATGCTGTTCCTCAACAACCCACCGCAGGGCATTTCGAAATTGAATGCTGATTCGTTATTCCCAAAGGTTTATTATACAGAACCCTTTACCGACGCATGGGAGGCGGGGGTTACAAACGGCCTGAATGGCTGGCCGACGAAGTGCATCTCGCTAGAAGAAGTGGACGATCTGATTGCGCAGGCGGTTGCGACACTGCAACCGACAGAAAAACACCCGGCAACGACGGATGTTTTTGGATTCTTTAGCAATACGCCAGAGCCAAGTATGCAGCCGGAGAAAGACGCCGGAACAGACCCGCTCGTCTACGTGTTCGCAGGGTTACTGGTGCTGGTTGCCGCCGGAATCGTGGTGATTGGAGTAAAAACGAGGAAGAAACAGCATGGTAAGCCGAATCGGAAAGGGTAAACACGGTATGCGGAGATTCGCCAGAGGCCTTCTGCTGATTCTCACAGGGGTGCTTTGCTTAGGGTTGTTTAATGGGCATTCTAGCGCCGCAGGCGAGTTTCGTGCGCGGGATGGTAACG
>DAIRTE010000097.1:0-11384 GCA_036804025.1 Clostridia bacterium
TGCAAAAAAGCGCTCACCGAGTGCGAAGGCGATTTTGAAAAAGCCAAGGACTACCTCCGCGAGAAGGGCCTCGCGGCCGCCGCGAAAAAAGCGGGCCGCATTGCCGCGGAAGGCGTCGTCGGCAGCTATATCTGCACCGATTGCGGCATTGGCGTCGTAATCGAAGTCAACTGCGAAACGGACTTTGTCGCCAAGACCGACGATTTCCAGGCGTATGTATCCAAGCTCGCCGAGCAGGTCGGCCAGAAGAACCCCGCGGACGTGGACGCCCTGCTTGCGCAGGACGCGATCTTCGCGCCGGGGCTCACCGTCAGCGCAACGCTGAACGAGATGGTTGCCAAGATTGGCGAAAAGATCAGCATTCGCCGCTTCACGCGCTATGAGGGCGTTGTGGACGTATACATCCACCTCGGCGGCCGCATCGGCGTTCTCGTCGATATGGACGCACCCGCGAGCCTCAAGGACGATCCGGCGCTCAAAGCGGTTGCGCACGACATCGCAATGCACATCGCCGCCGCGCGCCCGCTCTACCTCACCCGCGACGAAGTTCCGGCGGACGAAGTTGAGCACGAGAAGGAAATCAACCGCAACATGGCGCTCAACGAAGAGAAGCCCAAGCCCGCCGCCGTCATCGAGAAGATGCTGGTTGGCCGCATTGAGAAGTTCTTCAAGGAAATCAGCCTGTTGGAGCAGATTTTCGTCAAGGACACGAGCCTCTCGATCACCCAGGTGCTGGAGAATGCTTCCAAGCAGCTCGGCACGAAGATCTCCGTCAAGCGCTTCACCCGTTATGAGATGGGCGAGGGCCTGCAGAAACGCGAGAACAACTTCGCTGAAGAAGTCATGAGTCAGACCAAGGCATAACAAGCCAGAAAGGAACACGGCAGCGTGTTCCTTTTTTTCGGTTCCATCATCCGAATGGGAAATTGGTCGAAAGGATTCAACAAGATATGTATCAACGAGTATTGCTCAAAATCAGCGGGGAGGCGCTCTCCTCCGAAAACGCGGTCATCTGCTCGGACACCGTGCAACAGACCGTCTCGCATCTGAAGGCGCTCTGGAAAAAGGGCATTCAGATCGGCGTTGTCGTTGGCGGCGGAAACATCATGCGCGGGCGAAGTGCGGAAGGAATGGAGCGCAATCGTGCGGACCACATGGGCATGCTGGCAACGGCGATCAACGCGCTTGCCTTGCAGGACGCGCTGGAGCGCGCGGGCGTGCCCTGCGCCGTGCAGTCCGCGGTGGACATGGATCGCTTCTGCGATTCCTATTCCGCGAGGAGCGCAAAGAAACTGCTGAGCGAAGGCACGGTCGTCGTCTTTGCCTGCGGCAGCGGCTGTCCGTTTTTCTCGACGGATACGGCGGCGGCGCTGCGTGCGGCGGAGATCGGCGCGGACGCGCTGCTGCTGGCCAAAAACGTAGACGCAATCTATTCCGCCGACCCGAAGAAGGATCCAAACGCCATTCGTTATAGCCGCATCAGCTATGACCGCGTGGTAAAAGAGAACCTTCGCGCAACGGATTTGACCGCGATTACCCTCTGCAAGGAGCAGAATATTCCGATTCGCGTGTTCGCGCTCGATCAGATCGAGGAGATCTTCGAGAACGATTCCATTGGCACGCACATTACGAACAAAGACTAGGTAAAAAGCGCTTTTGCCGCAGAGCGGTTTGTTTCCACGGCAAAGGTGTTTTTGTTTTTTTGAAATTGCATCATCAAGTTCAGGCTTGAATCCGGTGCTTGACCTATAGTAGAATAAAGATCGGACAGGAGGAATGGATCATGGCAAACGACGTATTGAACATCACCAAAGAACGCATGCAGAAAACCATTGCCGTGTTAAAATCGGAACTCGGCGGACTTCGCGCAGGGCGCGCAAACCCGCAGCTTCTCGATCGAATCATGGTGGATTATTACGGAACGCCAACGCCGATTCAGCAACTCGGCAACATCTCCACGCCGGAGCCGCGCATGCTGCTCATCTCGGCCTGGGACAACAAGGCGATTCCTGCCATTGAGAAAGCCATTCAAAAGTCGGACCTTGGCATCAATCCTGCCAACGATGGCAAGGTGATTCGTTTGCTCTTCCCGGAGATGAACGAAGAGCGCCGCAAGGAGCTTGTGAAGGTCGTGAAGAAGAAGGGCGAAGAGAGCAAAATTGCGATCCGCGCCATTCGCCGGGACGCGAACGAGCAGATCAAGAAGGACGAAAAGGACAAGCTCATTACGGAAGACGACCGCAAGGACTTGGACGATAAGGTGCAGAAGATGACGGACGATCTCATGAAGGAGATCGACAACATTCTGGCCGCCAAGGAAAAGGAGATTCTTTCGGTTTGACGAGCGTTCTCGGTTTGCCGCTGGAGCAGGCTGTTGATCTTCTTTCGCAAGAAGGCATCCAAGTGACCTGCGTCGAAGTTCGTTCGAGAAAAGGCGTTGTGGACGGAACGCAATCCCGCGTCGTTCGGCAGACCAATCTGGATGCGAATCATGCTTCGCTCCTGTATGCGGTGTTCCGCACAAAACCAAATGAAGCGAATGCTTGAGGTGCAGGGTACTTTCGCTCTGCACCTCAATTTGTAAAGAGGATTATGGCAGCATACGACGAAACACAGATTCGCGCATTGGGGCTCAACCCGCAAGGGATTCCCAAACATGTTGCGATCATCATGGACGGCAACGGCCGCTGGGCGCAGAGTCGGCGGCTGCCGCGAAGCGCGGGGCACCGCGCGGGAACAGATCGCCTGCGCGGAATCATTCGCCTTTCTTCCGACCTCGGGATTGCGTCGCTGACGCTGTATGCATTCTCAACGGAAAACTGGAAGCGCCCTTCGGACGAAGTCGGCACACTCATGGGGCTGTTGATCGAGTATTTTACCAGCGAGATCGACGAGCTGCACGAAAACAACGTTCGAATTAAAATCATCGGCGCATACGAAGGCCTGCCCAACGGGCCTCGCGCGGCGGTGGAACGCGCCATGAAGCGCACAGAAGCGAACACAGGCTTAATCCTGAACATCGCCCTCAACTACGGCAGCCGGGCGGAGATCTTGCGCGCGGCGAACCTTGCGGCAAAGCAGGCGCAGGAGACCGGCACGGCGATCACGGAGGAACTGTTTGAGTCGTTTTTGTATACACACGATCAGGCGGACGTGGACCTGCTGATTCGAACGAGCGGCGAACAGCGATTGTCGAACTTCTTACTATATCAACTTTCGTATGCCGAATTTCTGTTTCCGGAAGAGTACTGGCCGGACTTCTCGGATGAGCGCTACATCGAAGCGCTAAAGACCTATCAAAGCCGATCCAGGCGATTTGGCGGACTGGGGGAGAGCAAATGAAAACGAGGGTAATCGTCGGCTCGCTGCTGGTGCTGCTCATGATCGCGGTGCTGTATTTCGGCGGATTCATTCTGCTGAGCATGCTGGCGTTGTTTTCGATTGCGGCAATCTACGAAATTGGGCTCACCTTCCGTAAAAAGAGCTACAACCCGATACTGATTCCCGCTTACGTTTTTGCGTTGGCATACCCGTTTGTCGATTTCTATTTCGGGCTGCTGTCGCTGATTATTCTGTATATGGCAACCGTGATGGCAACAATGATCTGGTCGCTCTTTTCGAAACGCCGTACGACAAACGACATCATTCCGTCGTTGTTCATCTTGAGCTATCCGACGCTGTTTTTAATCTGCATGCATCTCGTGTACTTCAGCTTTGAACGCCCCGTTGCGCTCGTCGCCGCGTGCATGGCGTATGCCGCGCCGGAATGCTCGGATACGTTCGCTTACTTTGGCGGAACACTCTTTGGCAAGCACAAGCTCTGCCCGACCATCAGCCCGAAGAAGACGGTCGAAGGCGCGGTCTTCGCGCTGCTTGGCGGCACGGCGATGGGCATCGGCATGATTTACCTCCAGCATGTTTGGGGCGGCAGCATCAATTCGCTCGTTCTGATTCTACTGGGCCTGGGCTGTGGATTGTTTTCGCAGTTTGGCGACCTGTTTGCCTCGCTGCTCAAGCGATGGGCGGGGGTTAAGGACTTTTCCAGCGTGTTTCCGGGACACGGCGGCATCATCGACCGAATCGACAGCATTCTGTTCTGTTCGCCGTTGGTGCTCTGCGTGTTCTTGGTCATGCAGAAACTCTCCGCGTTTTAACGTGAAGTTTAACGATTGATCCCTCGATTGGTACAACAGGAAGAAACATGAAAAAACTCGTTACGGTGCTTGGCTGCACCGGTTCCATCGGCAGGCAATCGCTGGACGTCATCGCCTCCCATCCGGAGGAGATGGCGCTCTTTGGCATTGCGGCTGGCAGCAATATTGAACTGTTGATTCGGCAGACAAACGAATACCACCCCCGCGTGGTCGCCTGTGAAACGGAGTTTGACGCGTCCCGGCTTCCGGCGGGTACGGAAGTGCTCTTCGGCAGCGGCGCGGTGAATCAACTCGCCGCCATGGCGGAGGCGGACGTCGTCGTCAACGGGATCAGCGGTTTTTCCGCGCTCGCGCCGCTGATTGCTTCGCTCAAGGCGGGCAAACGCGTTGCGCTGGCCAACAAGGAGAGCGTCGTCTGCGGCAAAGCTTTGCTCGACGAGACGATTCTTGAGTACAAAGGCGAGCTATTGCCCGTGGACAGCGAGCAGTCCGCCATCTTCCAGTGCATGCAAAACGGGCGCAAGGAAGAGGTAGAGCGGCTGATCCTCACTGCGTCCGGCGGGCCGTTTTGGCAGAAACCACGCGCTGAGCTAGAGCATATCACGGTCGAGCAGGCTCTTGCGCACCCGACTTGGAACATGGGTAAAAAGATTACACTCGATTCCGCTACGCTCTTTAATAAAGGGCTTGAGGTCATCGAAGCGGCATATCTATTCGACATCCCCGCGGAGCAGATTGAAGTCGTGATTCATCCGCAGTCCATTGTTCATTCCATGGTCGCCTATCTCGACGGAACCTGCATGGCGAACATGAGCAAACCCGACATGCGGTTGCCGATTCAATATGCGATAACCTATCCCGAACGGAAGCCTTCGAGTTGCACGCCGCTAAAGCTCTATCTGGAGCAGCCGCTGTCGTTCCACCAGCCGGATCTGGAGCGGTTTCACTCGCTCAAGCTGGCCTACGATGCGCTGGATGCGGGCAAATCGGTTCCACTTGCGTATAATGGCGCAAATGAGGCAGCTGTGGAAGCATTTTGCAAAGGCGAAATCGGCTTTCTGGACATCGAACGGGTCGTGGACTATACTTTGAGTAGTCACACGCCCGTGGAGCTCACGCGCCTCGAGGACATTGTGGAAGCGGATCGGCTCGTTCGAATTTTGGCAAATCAAACGATCAACCGGCTCGCTCAGGAAAGGCGGAATGCGCATTGACGACCGTATTATCCATTCTGGTGGCGCTGCTGCTGCTGTCGCTGCTGGTGATGATTCATGAGCTTGGGCACTATCTGGCCGGGCGGGCGCTCGGCTTTTCCATATTGGAATTCTCCATCGGCATGGGCCCGAAACTACTCAAAAAAACGAAAAACGGAACTGAGTTTTCCATTCGTGCGTTCCCGATTGGCGGCATGTGCCGCTTTGAGGGAGAGGATGAAGGCGTGGTCAACGAGCGCTCGTTTAATGCGCAGAAGGTTTGGAAACGGATCGTCGTCGTGCTTTCCGGCCCCGTGATGAACCTGCTGTTTGCAATCGTCTGCTCGGCAATTACGCTGCTTGCGTTTGGCGACTTTATGCCCGGTGTTCAGGCGGTGACCGCGGAATCTCCCGCGGCGGTTGCCGGCGTTCAGGTTGGCGACGTAATCGAGCAGGTAGGCGACAAACCCGTGAAGTTTTATTTCCAAACGGTCGATATGATTCGCGCGGTGGAGTCGAAGGACACGACACTGACGGTCGATCGCAATGGCGAAAAACTAACGCTTCCGCTGAACAACATCTACAACGAAGAGCTTGGACACAACCAGATTGGCGTGACCATTTCGCAGGTGCGCGTGCACTTTGGCTTCGGCGCGTCCATTGGTCGTTCGGTCAACTATGTGACTGCTACGCTGGTTGAAACGTTCCGCTTCTTCGGCCGTGCGGCGCAAGGGGACGTTTCGAGTTCCGACGCGGCCGGCCCCGTTGCAATTGTCGCGCTCATCAGCGAGGCGGTGCGCTCCAGCGGCGAAAATGTGCTCCGATTGCTGGTGCTCATCAGCGCAAGCCTTGGAATCATGAATCTGCTGCCGATTCCGGCGATGGATGGCGGACGGCTGACGTTTATGGTCATCGAAGTGATTCGCGGAAAGGCGATTGCGCCGGAGAAGGAAGGTATGGTGCACTTTGTCGGCCTGATTCTCCTGTTTGGACTGATGATTCTCTTGACCTACAACGACATTACGAATTTAATTCGAGGGCAAATTGGTTAAAAAGACGAAACAGATCGTCGTCGGCGGGGTGCCCGTTGGCGGTGGCGCACCGGTGTCGGTGCAATCGATGACGAATACGGATACGCGCGACGTGGAGGCGACGGTGCGCCAGATTGAGGCGCTCACCGAAGCGGGCTGCGATATCGTTCGCTCCTCGGTGTACGACATGGCCTGCGCAGCCGCGCTTCGCAGCATCAAGGATCAAATTCGAATTCCAATCGTCGCGGACATTCATTTTGACTATCGCCTCGCGATTGCCGCCATCGAGAATGGCGCGGACAAGCTCCGCTTTAACCCCGGCAACATTGGCGACGAGTCCCGCGTTCGCGCGCTCGTGAGCTGCGCAAAGGCGCACCATACGCCGATTCGAATCGGCGTCAACGCCGGATCGATTGAACCCGCGCTTCGCTTAAAATACGGCGGGGCGACGACGGAGGCAATGGTCGAGAGCGCGCTCAAGCACGTTTCGCTACTCGAACACGAAGGTTTTACGGACATCGTGCTCTCGCTGAAGGCATCCAACGTTCGCGAAACGGTGGACGCTTATCGCGCGATTCATGCACGCGTGGACTACCCGCTGCACGTTGGCGTAACGGAGACCGGCGACGTGGCAAACGGCATTGTCAAGTCCGCCGCGGGTATCGGCGCGCTGCTGCTCGACGGAATCGGCGATACGATTCGCGTTTCTTTAACGGACGATCCCGTGCGCGAAGTAGAAACCGGCCTGCGGATTCTCCGGGCGGTGGGGCTCCGGCGGGACGACATAGAGCTCGTGAGCTGCCCGACCTGCGGGCGCACGCGCGTGAACGTGATGCAGATGGTTGAGCAGGTGAACAGCCGCCTGCCGCATAAGAAGGGCTATCTGAAGGTCGCCGTCATGGGATGCGCGGTCAATGGCCCGGGTGAAGCGGCGGACGCGGACATCGGTGTCGCGTTTGGAAACGGGAATGGCGTGCTGTTTGAACACGGAAAACAGGTGTTTCACGGCGAAGCACAGGTGGTGGTCGACGAGCTGGTTCGTCGCGCAAACGAAATGCTATCAGCAAAATAGGCGATTAGGCTTATAAGAATCATTCAGCTTTTCAGTCGGAGGATGGGGTAACCTTGCAGGAGGAACTGAACGCAACACTTGCGCGGGTAGGCATTACGGATGCGTCCGTCTGCCTCGAAAACGTTACGCTAAACCGTGAGCAAAACATGCTGACGGTCTTTTTTCGTTGCGGACGGGAACCGTCGCTTGCGTTGACGCAGCAGTTGGTCAGCGAACTGGAGAGTAGGCTCGGCACACGGGTTCGCGTGCAGTGGAACGCCGAAAACAGCACGGAGCCGGAGGAAGTTGTCAGTAACGTACCAACCGCCGCGACTGCGCCAAAGGCGGAGGGAAAACCTTCCGCCGGAATCGCGGGCAAACGCTCCATCTTCGGCGGCTATGTCGCTTCCACCAAGATCACGTTGATTCGCTCGCTCAAGAGCGGCAACGACAAGGCTACGATTGAAGGCACGGTTGTGTCGATCAACGAGCGAAACGCGTTTAAGAACAAACGGCGTAAGGGCGAAACCAGCTTTCCGCTGGACGTTTCCCTCACGGACGGAACGGATACGATCTATTGCTCACTGCTGCTCGACAACGAGTCGCAGAAAAACAGCATGGTGGCAGAGTTTGAGGGCGCGCAAAAGCGAGGGGATCACATCCTCGCAAACGGCGTCTGCCGTGAGTCCATCATCACCGGCGAACTGATGTTTTACGCAAACAGCGTCTGCGTCGTTCCGTTTGAGGGACGCAAGGACACGAGCGAAACCAAGCGTGTTGAGCTGCACCTGCACACCAAGATGTCCACGCAGGACGGCATTACAGACGTCAATCTTGCGTTTGAAACAGCAAAGCGCTTTGGGCACAAGGCGCTCGCGATTACGGATCACGGCGTGGTGCAGGCGTTTCCCGCGGCGGCGAAGGCAGCGAAAAAGAACGGCGTCAAGCCGATCTTTGGCGTTGAGGGGTATCTGCTGCGCGAGTCGGAGTTGATCGACATGGATCAAACCTATGTCGTATTTGATCTCGAAACAACCGGACTCAAGCCGGAGCAATGCGAAATCATCGAGATCGGCGCGGTGAAGCTCGTCAACGGCGAAGTCGTCGACCGGTTTCAAACGTTCGTCAATGACGGCGTCGTCGTGCCCGCGCAGATTACACAGCTCACTGGAATCACGACGGACATGCTCGCGGGCGCGCCAAACGCGCGCGAGGTGCTCACACAGTTCCATGCGTTCGTGGAAGGTTGCTGTCTCGTTGCGCACAACGCCGAGTTTGACATGGGCTTTATCCGCCACCACGGCAACCGCTTTAACCTCGTGTTTTCAAACCATTATGCGGACACACTGATGCTCGCGCGGGATTTGATGCACGATTTGATCAATCACAAGCTGGACACCGTCTGCGAGGCATTGGGCGTCGTGCTGCTGGAGCATCACCGCGCAACGGACGACGCGCAGGCGACGGGGGAGGTCTTCCTCAAGCTGCTCGATAAACTTCGTGCGCTTGGTCTGGACAAGCTGCCCGTGCGTTCGGAAGAGACGAAGCAGGAGCGCGGAAAGAAACGCGCGCCGACCAACCACATCATCCTTCTGGCGAAAACGCAGGCGGGCATGAAGAATCTTTACCGCCTCGTAAGCTATGCGCACTTGGATCATTTTCATTACAGCCCGATCATTCCGTTCAGCCTGCTCTCGATCTACCGCGAGGGGCTGATTCTAGGCTCGGCCTGCGAGGCGGGGGAACTGTATCAGGCGATTCTGAACGAGGCGGGACAGGAACGGATTGAATACCTCGCGCGCACCTACGATTTTTTGGAGATTCAGCCGCGCGGCAACAACGCATTTCTCGTTCGCGAGGGCAAGGCGACGGAGGAGCGCATACTCGACATCAACCGCGAGATCGTAGCTCTGGGCGACCGACTGGGCATTCCGGTTGCGGCGACGGGGGATGTGCACTTTTTAGAGCCGGAGGATGCGATCTACCGCGAGGTTATCCTCACGAAGAACGGTTTCGACGACGCGTCTTTTCAGGCGCCGCTCTATTTTAAGACAACCACCGAAATGCTGGAAGAATTCGCCTATCTTGGCGAGGAGATCGCGCGGCACGTGGTGGTGGACGTCCCGAATGCGATTGCGGAACAATGCGACCTGCTCAAGCCGTTCCCGGACGGTACGCACGCGCCGACCATTGAAAATGCAAGCGATATTTTACGCGACATGGCGGTCGGCAAGGCACACGAAATCTACGGCGATCCGCTGCCGGAGGTCGTTCAGGCGCGACTCGACCGCGAGCTGAAGTCCATCATTGGCAACGGCTTTGCCTCGCTCTACCTCATGGCGCAGCGGCTCGTGCACAAGAGCAATTCGGACGGCTACCTCGTCGGCTCCCGTGGTTCGGTTGGTTCGTCGTTTGTTGCAACCATGTCCGGCATCACGGAGGTCAATCCACTCCAGCCGCACTATGTCTGCCCGAAGTGCAAACATAGCGACTTCAACGTCGACCGTTTGACATACGCCTGCGGCATCGACATGCCAAATCAGAATTGCCCCGTCTGTGGCACGCAGTATAAAAAAGCGGGCTTTGACATTCCGTTTGAGGTGTTTCTGGGGTTTGACGGCGACAAAACGCCGGATATCGACCTGAACTTCTCCGGTGAGTACCAACCTGTTGCGCACAAATACGTCGAAGAAATGTTCGGTCGCGGGCACGCGTTTCGCGCGGGAACCATCAGCGGCGTTGCGGAGCGCTCGGCGTTTGAGTACGTGCGTATTTTTGAAGAGAAGCTGGGCAAGACGTTTCGGCGCGCGGAGCGCGAGCGCATCGCCAAGGGCTGCCAGGACGTGAAGGTCACGACAGGGCAGCATCCCGGCGGCATCGTCATCGTACCGAAGGAGGACGACATCCTCGACTATACGCCGATTCAATATCCGGCGGACAAGTCGGACAAGAACACCATCACCACACATTTCGACTTCCACGCGATGGACGACCGCCTCGTGAAGCTCGACATTCTGGGGCACGACGATCCGACCGCGCTGCGCATGCTACAGGATCTGACCGGTCTCGACCCCGTGACCATTCCGCTGGACGACCCGGATACCATGCGCATCTACATTGCGAGCGACTCGCTCAAGGTCGATCTTTCCGCCATCGACTGCAAGGTAGGCACGCTCGGCACGCCGGAATTCGGCACCGGGTTTGTGCGCGGCGTGCTGGACGCGACGCAGCCGACGACGATGGAGGAGCTCGTCCGCATTTCGGGGCTCACGCACGGGACGGACGTTTGGCTCGGCAACGCGGAGCCGCTTGTCATCAACAAGGTTGCGAAGCTCAACGAGGTCATCTGTACGCGCGACGACATTATGAACTATCTGATTCAGCATGGCGTCGACGCGTCGAGCTCGTTTAAGATTATGGAATCCGTGCGTAAGGGCAAGGGGCTCAAGCCGGAGATGGAGCAGAAGCTCCTCGACAACGAGATTCCCGCTTGGTACATCGACTCGTGTAAGAAGATCAAATACATGTTCCCGCGCGGGCATGCGGTTGCGTATACGATGATGAGCTTCCGCGTTGCCTATTATAAGGTGCACTACCCGCTGGAGTTCTACAGCGTCTATTTCACCGTGCGCGCAGATCTGTTTGACGTTTCGCTCGCGGCAGGTGGGGCAGAGCGCGTGCTGGAGACGATTCAGGAGCTGGAACGCTCCACGGCGAAGATGACCGATTCGGAGAAGGGACGCACAAAGGACATCATCACCATTCTGGAAGTGGTTTACGAAATGAATATGCGAGGAATCGAACTGCTGCCAGTCGATCTCTACAAGTCCGACGCAACGAAGTTTTTAATTGAGGATGGCGCGCTGCGTCCGCCGTTTAACGCGATTCCCGGCGTCGGCGGCAACGCGGCCATTTCGCTCGCGGAGAACCGGCAGGGGCAGGTGTTTCACACGAT
>DAIRTE010000098.1:0-11279 GCA_036804025.1 Clostridia bacterium
ATCGGCGTTTTTGTTTTACAGGGCGCAAAAAACGCGCTATACTGATCAGAATAAAAAATGCGTCTGGAGAACACCCGCATGAAGATTCTCGTTTGCAACGTAGGCAGCACCTCGCTGAAATATCGCCTGTTCGACTTGGACGAGCGCGAAGCGACCCTCGCGGAGGGCAAGCAGGAGCGCGTCGGCACGCAGGCGGGCGTTTGGACGCATACCGACGCGGGCGGCGCACCGGTCAAGCAGACCCTGCCGATTCCCGACTATGCAACGGGGATTTCGCTCATGCAGCAGGCGCTGCTACAAAAATCGCTCTCTTCGATGCAGGCGCTGGACTGCGTCGCGTTCAAGGTGGTTCACGCAAAGGATGTTACCGGCGTGCAGCTGCTCGACGAGCGCGTGCTCGCCGCAATGGCGGCGTTCAACACCGTGGCGCCCAGCCACAACCCGCCGTACATCGCCGCCATCCGGCAGTTCCAGCAGGCGCTGCCGAATACGCCGCTGGTCGGCTCGTTTGAAACCGGCTTTCACGCGGGCATGCCGCCGGAAGCGTATCTCTACTCGATTCCGATTGAGGTTTCCCGCCAGTACGCCATCCGGCGCTACGGGTTCCACGGCGCGTCGCACGAATACGTCTCCACGCGCGCGGCCGAGCTCATGGGGCGGAGGGACTTTAAGCTGATCTCCTGCCACCTGGGCGGCAGCGGTTCGCTCTGCGCGGTGGTCAACGGCAAGTCCATCGACACGAACCTTGGTCTCTCGCTGCAATGCGGCGTGATGCACAACAACCGCTGCGGGGACATTGACCCATATATTCCGATCTACCTGATGAAGGATTTCGGTTACACGATGGAGCAGATCGAGACCATGCTCAATAAACAGAGCGGACTTCTCGGCATGAGCGGCGTGTCCAACGACCTAAGGGACGTCGAGCAGGCGGCAGAGGCGGGCAACGAGGACGCGAAAAACGCCGTCGAGAGCTACTGCTACCAGATTAAGAAGCAGATTGGCGCGTATGCCGCCGCAATGGGCGGGGTGGACGCGGTCGCATTCGCGGGCGGAATTGGCGAAAACAGTTCGCTGGTGCGCAAAAAGGCGCTCGCCGGGTTGGACTTTCTGGGCATTTCGCTGGATGAAGCGAAGAACGAATCCGCCAAGCCGGACTGCGAGCTCACGGGGGCGGGCAGCCGCGCGCGGATCTTTGCCATCGCCACCAACGAGGAGATTGTCGTCGCCCGAAAGGCGAAGGAATTCCTAGAGCGGCGCGCCTAGCAGGCAAACGAAACAAACCACCGTCGAGTGACGGAACGATAGAAGGAACGATAGAAGCAACATGGAAGTCAACGAACCCTCGCAGGCGGAGTCGCCCGAAGCACCCTTCTACAAGATCGACGCGCGCGGAAACGGCGTATACCGAATCAGCGAACCGCTCGGCGTCGGCGAAAACGTGATTCTCGGCAGCGAGCGCGCGCTGCTGATCGACACCGGCTACGGGCTAAGGGACATCCGCCCCGCGGTGCGGCAGATTACCGACCTTCCGCTGTTTGTGATGAACAGCCATGTGCACACCGATCACACCGGCTGCAACAGCGCGTTTGAAACCATCTATGTGCCCGGCGGCGAAATGCCGAAGCTCTTCGACGGCTCGCTGGATCGCGAGCGGCTGCAGCTTTTCCAGAGCCTGCACCAGAGCCGCCCGAACCTGCGGCAGTTTATGGTAAATAAGGAAGAATGGGAAACACCCCCCGGCGGGACGCAGTATTTTCCGCTGCCGGAGCAGATTGACCTCGGCGGGCGCGTGCTGGAGTTGGAGCTCATTGGCGGGCATACGCCTCAGAGTACGATTGTCGTTGACCCCGCGAGCCGTACCGCGTTTGTCGCGGACGGAATCGGCACGCAGGTTTGGCTTTTCCTGCACCCCACGGGAACGGTGCAGGAGTATTCCGAGAGTCTCCGCCGGTTTTCGCGGCGGACGGACGTGGACATTCTCCAGCTTTCACATAAAACAGAGCCGATGCCGTTTTCGTTTGCGGCGTACTATGCGGACTTTGTGCTGCGCGCGCGCCTTGAAAACTCCGTGGTCTGGCCAAACAACCGCTTTGATGTGACGGTCTACCGCTATACGGAGCCGGAGTCGCCCTATGGCGCGGTTTCGATGTTCTACTGCGAAACAAACCTTGGTTAACGCACGTTCTCTACACGTGAAAAAGTGCATGAACTACTTTTCACAGTTTCTTCACGATCATGTAAAATCGCGTAAAATCCTTGTAAACAGTGGGTTTAATCGAACTAATACGCAGAAAAAGCTTGCATGAAAAGCAAGCTTTATTCATTTCGATTGCAAAGCGCGCGGGATTGGGTTATACTGCGTTTATGAAACGCAAAAAACGCAGAACGAAAGCGGATATCATCACGGGCGTGCTGTATGTCATCTTTGGCATGCTCGTTGCCGGCGCGCTCTACGGCCTCGGATCGCTGGCCTACACGCTCTTTGGCGCGGAGATCGGAAACAGCTATTACGCGGATCTGGCGGAGGATATGCGCGCGGAGGACGTCGTCAACTTTGCCGCGCTGTCGGCGAAGAATCCGGAGATCAAGGCATGGATCACGCTGGACGATACGGCGGTTGACCTGCCGGTTGTGCAGACGACGGACAATTCGTTTTACCTGACGCACCGCTTTGACGAAAAGAGAAATAAGCTCGGCACGCCGTTCATCGACATGGGCAACACCGGCGCATTTTCCGACCGGAACACCGTGATCTACGGCCACGCGGTGCGCAGCGGCGCGATGCTCGGCTCCCTCTGGGAATACGAAAACCCGAACTATTACCAGCGGCACCCGGAACTCAAGCTCTACCTGCCGGACGGGCGGCAGTGGACGCTCGCCGTGTTCGCCTGCGCGCGCGTGCAGGGCGTTCGCAGCGAAATTCCGCTCTCATTTGCCAGCGATGCGGACTTTATGACGATGGTCGAGGACCTTCGCGCGGCGTCGGCGTTCAGCAGCGCGGTCAAGGTTGCCGCCACCGACCGGCTGGTCACCTTCTGCGTGGTCTCGCCGGACGGCGGGGAAGAGCGCCTGCTCGTCTGCTGCAAAATCATTGAGAGCGCGAGCGCGCCAACCACGATTTCGGACGTCATTACCGATACCACCGCGCCGGGCACGACGCAGGCCGCGCCGCAGGAAACGGCTGTCCCGCTGGAATCCCCGGCGGCTTGAACCGAACGAACGAACGAACGCAACGCGCCGCCATCGGGCGGCGCTTCTGCTAGCCCAAACGCCCGCAGCCGCGGAGAAATCCCCGCCGACCCCGCGCTCTGTTTTTTTCGCGGAAAATGTGGTATTCTATACGCAATCGCTCGCGGGTTCTGCCCAAAGAGCGCGCTCCGACAACCAGATTCCGGCTGAAACAGAAGTAATCACACACAACCATACACGCAATACTGGAGAACCGGTGAACCCGTTCGACCGACTGATCGGAAAGGAAGGAGCTTCCCTATGAATCGAAATCAGATTTTGCTTTCCTTACACTCCAAGCTGGGTAGACGAACCGTCCTTGCGCTGCTGCTCTGCGCGGTGCTGCTGTTTTCCTTCGGCTGCGCGGCAAAAGCGCAGGAATCCAACGTTGCGTATGCGCCCATGCCTGCGGACGCCGCATACGACGCGGCCGAGCCGGAGATGGCGAGCAGCGAGAGCTTCTCGGTCGGCAAGGAAGCGGCGGCATCCAGCACGACGCAGGACGCGCCAACCGGCGATTTCGACGTTCGAAAGATCGTTTACACCGCCGACATGACGATTACCGCGGACAGTCCGGATCAGGCGCTTGCGACGCTGATCGCCAAGGCGCAGGAGCTCGGCGGCTATGTTTCCGGCTCCTATTCTACGACGGACGACGAGGGCTCATACTACGCAACCGCGTCGCTCAAGGTGCCGGCGAATCAGATTGACGCGCTGGTGACCGCGGCAAAGGCGACGGGCAAGGTGAACGACTATCGCCTGAACTCGGACGACATTTCGCTTTCCTACTACGACATGCAGGCGCGGCTCGACAACGCCAAGGCGGAAGAACAGCAGCTGCTGGAGATTCTCGCGCAGTGCAAGACGATTGAAGAGATTCTCGCCGTTCGCCAGAGCCTGACGCAGGTGCGCGCGGACATCGAGAGCTACACCGGTCAGATGCGGCTTTGGGACAACCTCGTTTCCTACGCGACGCTAAACCTAACGATCAACCGCACGCCGAAGACGGCGGTCGAAGGCGAGACGGAGCTCATTCAGCTCTGGAAGGCATCCGACACGTGGAACCGGATGTCCCGCGGATTCCAGAACAGCGCGCGCTTTGTGGTAAATGCCATCGGCGCGATTGGAATCTTCCTCGCGGTTGCGATTCTGCCGGTGGGCATTCTCTTCCTCGCGATTGGATTGCCAATTATTCTGCATAAGAAGAACAAGCGTAATAAGGCGGCGCTGCTCAAAGCGCAGCAGGCCAGTCAGGCCGAACCGGAACAAACGACAAAACTGAACGAATAAGAACGACTCAACAAGTCAGGGGGATGGACAGGTGGTAACAATCAAAGAAGCCGTGACCAAGAAGGACTTGGTCAAGTTCGTGGAATTTCCGCTCAAGCTCTATCGTGGCAACCCGCACTATGTGCCGGATATTCTCTCGAGCCAGGTGGCCGACATGCAGAAGGACAAGAACCCCGCGTTTGCGTTCTGCGACGCGAAGTGTTTTCTGGCCTATCGCGACGGCGAGATCGTCGGCCGCATTGCGGGCATTCTGAACACCCGCGCAAACGCGAAGTTCGGCAAGAAGTACTTGAACTTCACGAATGTCGACTTCATTGACGACGACGAGGTGGTGGACGCGCTCTTTGCCGCGGTGGAAAACTGGGGCAGGGAACTCGGCTGCGAGGCGATGCACGGCCCGCTCGGCTTTTCGGACATGGACCGCGAGGGCATGCTGGTGGAGGGCTTCGATCAGAAGAGCCTGTTTTACACCTACTACAACCATCCCTATTATCCGGAGCACCTCACCCGCCGCGGCTATCAAAAGCAGGTGGACTGGGTGGAAATGCGCATTACACTGCCGAAAGAGCCCAACGAATCGTATGCGCGCGTGGCGGAGTACATCAAGAAAAAGAAGAAGCTGCATGTCATCAACCTCGGCGACAAACCGATCAAAAAGCTCATTGAGGACATGTTCTCGCTCTACAACAAGACCTATCAGGTGCTCTTCGGCATGGTGCCGATGACGGACGAGCAGATGATTAAGTACGCCGGCGAGTTCCGGCCCATGGTCGAAAAGCGCACCTCCTCGTTTGTTTACAACGAGCAGGGCGAGATGGTCGCGTTTGGCATCTGCTGCCCGTCGCTCGACGGCGCGATGCAGAAGATGAAGGGGCGGACAATGCCGTTTGGCTGGGTGCGGCTGCTCAAGGCGCTCAAGGGCAAGAACGACACCGTCGACCTGCTGCTCATCGGCGTTCGACCGGACCTGCAGGGCCAGGGCGTCAACGCCGTCGTGCTGGACGACATGCTGAGAAAGTCGATTGCCGCGGGCGTAAAGTTCGCCGAAACGGGGCCGATGCTGGAGCTCAACGAGCACATTCTCTCGCAATGGGAGCGGTTCGATACCGTTCAGCATAAGCGCCGCCGCTGCTATGTGAAGGAACTCTAACCAAATAGTTAGATCCGTATCAACAGGCTGCCCTTTCGGGCAGCTTGTTTCTTACTTGTTATTCCACCATTGTCGTGGGTCACTCTGTGATAAAATCCCTTGATTCTGCAAAGAAACGTGATAGAATGAAGATAATTCAACTTGGGGAGGATAACCGGTATGCATCTTAGCAAACCAACCTTTTTCATTTGGTTTCTCGCGTTGATTGCCGCGGCGCTGGCGATTGTCAGCATGTTTGTGAGCATTCCCTACATCGGCGGCTTCGTCGAGACGAATCGCTTCTGGTTTATGACCGGCGCCTACGGGCTGCTGTTCCTCGGCACCCTGTTTAAGGGACTGTAAGCCACTTCAACAAGCAACTAAAGAAATATGCCTGCGAACACCGCAGGCATATTTTTGTGCGTCGATTCGATCTGAACCGCGTTATTTCAGCCCGGAAAGCCGCTGCTGAAAATAGTGCCGCAGCTGCTGGGCCGTTTCCTCCGCGCCGGAGGCGGAGGGCGCCATGCCCTGCGCAAGCGTGCCCCGACCGCCGCCCTTGCCGCCCGTTGCGGCGTTGATTGCGGGCATGAGCTCGGAGACGTCCAGCGGGAAGCCTTCCCCCGTGGTGAGCACATAGCCCAGCGCTCCGCCGAGCGAGCTGAGCAGCAGCACCAGCGTGTTCGGCTTGGCGGCGGTCTGCGCGAGATCCTTCAGCCGCGCTGCGTCCCAGTCCGAAAAGAGGCGAACGCAAACCCGATAACGCCCCGCCTGTGCGGCGGATTCCGCAAGTTCGCGGGAGAGGTATTCGTTGAGCGAACGCGCGAGGTCGCGCTCGCGCTTTTTGCATGCGCCGAGGTCGTCCGAGAGCTTCTGCACGGTGGAGACGACGTTCTCCCGCGCGGTCGAAAAGCGCCGCGCAAGCGTATCCATATCGTCGTAAAGCGCGCGGCTGCGGGCAAGCGCCCGCTCGCCGCAGAGAAACGTTACGCGCATGCCGCCCTTGTAGGAAATCGCGTCCGAAACGAAGATAGCGCCGATTTCGCCGGTCAGCGAGCAGTGCGGCGCGCAGCAGGTGCAGAGGTCCGCGTCCTGAACGGAGACGATACGAATCGGCGGAACCAACCCCTCGGCGTGCTTGCGCAGCGGCAGCAATTTGACCTCCTCTTCCGTTTCGTAGAACGTGGCGGTCACGGGCAGATTGCGCCAGACGTAGGTGTTCGCGAGGTGCTCCGCCGCGGTGAGCTGCTCGCGCGAGAGCGGCTTGTCAAAGTCGATGGTCGCGTAGTCGAGCGCGAGGTGAAAGCCGATGTTCGCGGCACGGAACAGGTGGTAAAACGAAAACGACAGCAGGTGCTCGCCCGTATGTTGCTGCATAAAGTCGAACCGCCGCGCCCAGTCCAGCGAAACCGCAACCTCGCCGCCCACCGGCAGCGCGCGATCCACGCGATGGTAGATTTCGCCGTCTTCCTCGCGCACGTGGAGCACGGTCGCTTCTCCGATGGTTCCGGTGTCGGACGGCTGCCCGCCGCCCTCTGGAAAGAGCACGGTTTGGTCGAGCACAACGTCGAATCCATTTTCGACGGGCGTGCAGGCGGTGACGACGGCGGTGTGCTGCGTTAAATGGCTGTCCAGATCATACAAGCGTTTCGTCATGTGCAAATCTCCGATTTTTTATGCTAATAATCCCAAATTGCTAAACAAGAAGATGAACAAAAATAAGGTTGCAATCAATATGCTTTGGCTTTAGATGATTCCAAACTGTTTAAATAGAAAGATAAATAAGAACATGGTTACAATCGATAGGATGCTGGTGGACGCAACCAGCGTGCCCGCCAGCTCGTCGTCCGCCTGCATGGCGACGGCCATATTGTACGTTACCATCGCGACTGGCGCGCCGAAGATGATCAGCGCGACGACAAGGTATTCCCCGCGAAAACCAAGCAGCCAGAGCGTGCCGACGACCGCAACGGGAATCACGAGCAGCCGCAACAGCGAGACGACGGATATCGCGAGACGGTTCTTTTTGACCGCCGCGAACGAAATCGTTCCGCCCAACAGCAGAAACGCCAGCGGCGTGGTTGCCGAGGCGAGGCCGTCGATCGGCTTTTGCAGCATGGCGGGTAGTTTAATATTGAGCAGGTTGACGGCGAACCCAGCGATACAGCCGAGGATGATCGGGTTCGTCAAAATTCGCAGCAGCACCTTGCCGAAATTTACCTTCTCGCCGCGATAGCGCTCCATCGCGACCACGGAAAACAGGTTAAACAGCGGAACGCACATTGAGATCACGATCGAGATCAGCCCGAGGTGATCCTCGCCGAGCAGCGCGCCGGCAACCGCGAGGCCAAAGATGGCGTCGTTGGAGCGAAATACACTCAAAATGAGCACGCCGCGACGACGGTCGTCCTTGCACACGAGCGGAACGATCCACGCGGTCAGCGCGTAGAGAATCACGATTCCGATTGCCATATACAGCAGATACGGCGTATCCAGCATGGTGTCGAGGTCGCTCGAGGCGATGGCGCGGTAGCACATCAACGGCAGCGTGACGTAGAAGATGATGTTATTGGCTTTTCGAAGCGAAGGCTCGTCCATCACGCCGGTTCTGCGCAGCAGCGCACCGACGGCCATATACAGAATCAGCGGGGCGACGACGCCAAACGAGAGCAGGAGGTTTTCCATTTTTTTTCGGTTTCTCCGGGCAAACAGTCTGCGTTTTGCCTTTGCAAAGCGCGATAATGCAAGCATTATACCATAGTTTTCTGGTGCGCGGCGCACGGCACGGGGCAAAACTTTGCTGTTGCTGCTTGGCTGGTTCGGCCTTTGGCCGGAGGCTCCGTTGGGAAAAATCGCGCGGCAAAGCACGGAGGAACCGGCGGGGGAGTGATTCGTAAACGGAAGGTAAAATCGGTTACAGTGAGCTGAAAATGACCAGTTAACTGTTCCTTTTCCGCGACAATGATGGTATGATGGCATTGTAGCGTATGACGCGGGGGTTTCATAAATGAGTAAATTTACGGATGAAACGGCACTCTACTACTTCAATCGCGGCGTATCGACCGCAGCTTACCGCGAGCTTGGCTGCCACGAAGCAACCGGCGAATACGGCGAGCGGGTCTATCGATTCTCGGTTTGGGCTCCGAATGCGGAGTTTGTAAGCGTGGTCGGTTCGTTCAATTTTTGGAACGTCGAGGCGGACCGCATGGAGCGCGCCGGAACGACCGGTGTATGGGAAATCACCATCGGCGTGGCCCAGCCCGGCGATCTCTACAAGTACGCAATCGGCACCAACACCGGCGAAGTGCTCATGAAGGCGGACCCGTTTGCGTTCCGCTGCGAGTCCCACGGCACCGCCTCGCTCGTTGGCGACCTGCCGGACTACGACTGGAGCGACGGGGAATACCTGGACTGCAACGGCACCGCGACGGACGCTTACGGCCGACCGATGAACATCTACGAGGTGCACCTCGGCAGCTGGAAACAGGGCCTCGGGTACCGCGAACTCGCGGATGAATTGATTGACTACGTAGCCGACATGGGCTATACGCATATCGAGGTCATGCCGCTCATGGCCTATCCATACGATCCAAGCTGGGGCTATCAGGTGACGGGCTACTACGCCGCCACCGCGCGCTACGGCGAGCCGGAAGAGCTGATGTACTTTATAGACCGTGCGCACAGCATGGGTATTGGGGTCATCATGGACTGGGTGCCCGCGCATTTCACGCGCGACGCGCACGGACTAAGGCTCTTCGACGGCACGCCTTTGTTTGAGCACCCCGATCCCCGGCGCAGCGAGATGCCGCAGTGGGGCACGCTGCTGTTTAACTTTGAGCAGACGCAGGTGCAGTCGTTTTTGCTTTCCAGCGCGCTGTTCTGGCTCAAGGAGTTTCACTTTGACGGGCTTCGGGTGGACGCGGTCAGCGCGATGCTCTACCTCGACTTTGGCAAGAATCCCGGCGAATGGCTGCCCAACCGCTACGGCGGGCACGACAACCTCGACGCGGTTGCGTTCTTTCGAAAGCTCAACTCCGCCGTTGCGGCGCTGCCGGGCGGCAAGATGCTCTTCGCAGAGGAGAGCAGCGCCTATCCCTACGTGACGCGGCCGGTTTCCGAGGACGGACTGGGCTTCGTGTTTAAGTGGAACATGGGCTGGATGAACGACGTGCTGCGCTACATGAGCATGGACAGCATCTACCGTAAATATCACCACGACAAGCTCACCTTCTCGCTTTGCTACGCATTTTCGGAGCACTATGTGCTGCCGTTTTCCCACGACGAGGTCGTTCACGGCAAAAAGAGCATGCTCTCGAAGATGCCCGGCGATTACTGGCAGCAGTTCGCGCAGCTCAGGCTGTTGTATTCCTATCAATACGCGCATCCCGGTAAAAAACTGATGTTCATGGGTTCCGAATTCGGCCAGTACATCGAATGGAAATTCGACGACTCGCTGGACTGGTTCCTGCTGGATTATCCCAAGCACGCGGAGATGCAGCAGTTCGTGCACGACCTGAACCACTTTTACCTCGACTCGCCCCCGCTGTACGAAATTGACGACCGCTGGGACGGGTTCCACTGGTGCGGCGTGGACGACAACATCCACTCGATCCTCTCGTTCATGCGGCTGGATCGGGACGGAAACGCGCTGTTCTGGGCGTTTAACTTTACCCCGATTCCCTGGATGGACTATATGATCGGCGTGCCGTTCTACGGGCAGTATCGCGAGGTGTTTTCCTCGGATGCGCCGTATTACGGCGGCACGGGGGACTATCCCAACGCGCCGACCATGTCCGTCTACGAGCCCTACGGCGAGCACGCCTGCCGCATTCGCCTCCGGTTACCGCCGTTTGCGGCCGTGTGTTTTCAGGTGATTCCCAAACCACTGCCGGAGAACGGCGGTCAGGAGGAACGTAAGGCATGAAGAAACAGATCGTAGCCATGCTTCTCGCGGGCGGACAGGGCAGCCGCCTCGGCGTGCTGACCTCCAGCATGGCGAAACCCGCCGTGCCGTTTGGCGGCAAGTATCGCATCATCGATTTTCCGCTCAGCAACTGTGTCAATTCGGACATCGACACCGTCGGCGTACTCACGCAGTATCGCCCGCTCGCGCTGAACAGCTACATTGGCACCGGCCAGCACTGGGACCTCGACCGCGTGCACGGCGGCGTGTTTGTGCTGCCGCCGTACCAGACCGGCAAGGACGGGCGCTGGTACACCGGCACGGCGAACGCGATCTACCAGAACCGCGAATTTGTCGACCAGTATGACCCGGACTATGTGCTGATTCTCTCCGGCGACCACATCTACAAGATGGACTACGGCGCAATGCTGAACTTCCATATCGAGAAAAAAGCGGTGGCGACCATCGCGGTTCTGCCCGTGCCAATGGAAGAAGCACACCGCTTCGGCATTATGAATACGGACGAAGAAGACCGGATTGTTTCGTTTGAGGAAAAACCCAAGCAGCCAAAGAGCAACAAGGCCTCGATGGGCATCTATATCTTTAACTGGAAAGAGCTCAAGGACTGCATGCGTGAGGACGACGCAAACCCCGATTCCAGCAACGACTTCGGCAACGACATTATTCCGATGATCATCAACGCGGGGCACGCCGTATACGCCTATC
>DAIRTE010000099.1:0-11040 GCA_036804025.1 Clostridia bacterium
AAATGTTAAAGGAGCAATACTCTATGCCGTATTTCATCACGGAAGACTGCATCGGTTGTTCTGCCTGCGCGAAGAATTGTCCCGTACTCGCCATTGACGGCAAGCCAATGGAACGGTATGTGGTCAACATCCACCGCTGCGTTTCCTGCGGCGTATGCGGGCGCGTCTGCCCGAAGAACGCGCTGCTGGACGGTCACGGAAAGCCGTGCGTGAGTGTTCCACGTTCGAAATGGAAGAAACCGGTGGTCGACACCGCGCTTTGCAGCGCCTGCGGCATCTGCGTTACCTGGTGCCGCGCGGAAGCCATCCGCATCTCCCCTCCCGCGTTCCACGGGGACATTCACGTGTTTGCGGAACTGTTTCAGCCAAAGAACTGCGTGGGCTGCGCGCTTTGCGAAGAGAACTGCCCGCTTGGGGCAATTCACATGGCGGAGGTGAGCTTATGAGAATGCCATCCTATGCGATCATCGACCTCTCGACGCATTTGGTCGAGCGGTATCCAATCAGCGAGACGCTATACAAGTCTTATATTGGCGGCAAAACGCTTGGCGCGCGCCTGCTCTATGACCTGACGCCTGCGGGCGTCGATCCGCTCGGCAAGGACGCCGTCGTCATCATCAATACCAGCCCCGCTAACGGAACCGGAGCCCCCTGCTCCAGCCGGTTTAACATGACGTTTAAAAACGTGCTCACCGGCGGCATTGCAAGCAGCAACTGCGGCGGGCAGTTCGGCGTTATGATGAAGCGCGCGGGCTATGACGGAATCATTCTCAAAGGGCAGAGCGAGTCCCCTTGCGTCATCAACGTCGTTGACAACCAGATCACCATCTCCGACGCGGGCGAACTCTGGGGCAAGGACGCGGAAGAAACACAGCTTGCGTTCCCAAAGATCTATGGAAAATTGGTGATCGGCCCTGCAGGGGAACACCTTGTTCGCTATGCCGCCGCGGTCTCCGGCGAGCGCGTGGCAGGACGCTGCGGCGCGGGCGCGGTGCTCGGCGCAAAGAAGATCAAGGCGCTCGTTGCCTACGGCACGCAGCGTCCGGAAATCTACAATCGCGAGAAGTTTGACAAATACGTACGCAAATGGGTCAAATTTTTACGCAGCCATCCCATGACCGGCGAAGCATTGCCAAACTACGGCAGCGCGGGTCTGGTCAGTAAGGCGAACGCTTCCAACGCGCTGCCCACCCACAATTTTAAGTATGGCCACAGCAAGGACGCGCACACCGTCAGCGGCGAAACGCTCGCGGACAAATATCTGCTGCGCAACAGTTCTTGCATCTCCTGCCCGATTCGCTGCGAGCGGCGCGTACAAGTGGACGGTAAGGACGTAAAAGGCCCCGAATACGAAACCTGCGGCTTCTTTGGCCCGAACATCGACGCGGTCAGCATGGAGAACATGCTCAAACTGAATTATCTCTGCGACATACTGGGCATGGACACCATTTCGCTCGCCTCCACCCTTGCCTTTGCCATGGAGCTCAAGGAAAACGGCGTGGCCGATTTCGGAATCGAGTTTGGCAACTCGGACAACCTCTTTGAAGTCGTTGAAAAAATCGCCCGCCGCGAGGGAATCTACAGCGAACTTGCCAACGGTTCCAAGTGGCTCAGCGAACAATACGGCGGCAAGGAATACGCCATGCACTCAAAAGGCCTCGAGATGGCGAGCTACGAGCCGCGCCGCTCGGTCGGCATGGGTCTAGGGTACGCAACGAGCAATCGCGGCGGCTGCCACCTCAACGGCGGCTATCTGGCGCTGCTGGAGTCCGTCGGCGTGCTCTCGATGGATGCGCTCTCTACCTCTGCCAAACCCGCGTTTACGGCGTTCTTTCAAAACGCGCTGGAGGCCATTTCCGCGAGCGGGTTCTGCCTGTTCTCCGCGCAGTCGTTCGTTCCGGCGATACTCTTCAAGCTTGGGCCGCATCATCCCGTAACACGAACGATTGGCAAGATTGCGACGCACCTTGGCCTCGGCGTACGCGCGCTGCTATGGATGATGCCGATTCTGCGGTTCAACTCTGTGTTCCTCTTTCCGCATGCGGAGGCGCTGCGGCTCATCACCGGGCTGCCGTTCTACACCGGCTCATTCGTTAAACTCGGCGAGCGCGGCTACAACATGGAACGTCTCTACAACTATCGCGAGGGACTTTCCAAGGCGGACGATTCACTGCCGGATCGTTTGACGAAGACACCGCAGGACCCGAATAATCCCAAAACCGTCGTTCGGCTCGATAAGATGCTGCCCGTGTATTACCACATTCGCGGTTGGGATGAAAACGGCGCGCCAAGACCTCGCACACTCCGTCGACTGGGGGTGCGCGCATGAAGACAATTCGTTATTACGCGCCAATTCGCGCCATCGTGAAGAAGGAAAGCGAAGAGACGGAGCTTGCTTCTGTAAAAGACGTGCTGAGCTATATCAAGACCACCTATGGCAAGGAAGCGTATGTTGCTGCTAAGAGCGCTTTGATCGTGGTCAACGACGTCAGCATCGGGCTGTTCCAAGGCATGAAGACCGAACTCAAGGATGGCGACGTGGTCGGCTTCCTCCCCGTTTGCGGCGGGGGTTGATTCGAAAGAGAAAAAGCAGGCAGGAGAGCTATTATCTCCTGCCTGCTTTTTGTTTGCGAACGTGCTATGAATTGATCTTTTCGAAGATGACGGTTTGTTCTTTGAGGGATATCTTCTTCACCTGATATCCGTAAGCAAGCAGCTCCTTCTTTGCGTTGAGAAACGAGTGGTCGATGGGCAGTCCCGCCATCGTTTCGATTTCCGCAAAGGAAAGCGTAAACAAGACTCGTCCATCCTGCCCGATCTTTTCCCATAGATGATGAAACTTACTCATCGTGACCCTCCTATTATGGCTTCGGCGTAGCAGATGGTTCCGGTGTTGCGGTCGGCGCGGGCGTAAAGAGCACCCACTCCTGCGTGTCGCATTGCCCGGCTTTGCTCTCTCCGCGCGCAAGCACGAGACCATCCGCCGTTACGCCGACAACGTGTGTCGCGCTGGCGGAGATGGCGACGATGTTCGTCCAGTCCGATACATCCGGCAGGTGTGCATACGAAAACGCAACCGCGTGCACGCGGCCGCCGTCGTCGAGCGCATAGATACCGTTTGGCGTACAGTCAATCGCGAGAATATTGGCCAGATCGGAAACGTTCAACCCGTTGCTGACAACGGTTCCATCCGCTTTCAATCCCGCGCTGTTCGCGGTTGCCGCGTCAAACGAAACGAGGTCGTAGTAGTCGCTGGTGACGAGTTCGTCTCGGGTAGAGAGCGGCTGTCCGTTTTCCATGACGCCGCAAAGCGCGTAGTCGCCGATGGACAGCGTTGCAATATCCCGCCATGCAAGCGTGTTCCAGACTTGATAGCCGGTGTTCAGCAGTTGCCCGCTTTTCGTGATCCCAACGGTATTGTAGGCGCCCGCATAGATCGCGGCGACGTTCTGCCACTTTTTCACGTTGCATTGCCCATATGTGTTCGATCCGGTCGCAACGACCGTACCGTCCGCTCGTAGCCCAACGGAGTGATATGCCCCCGCCGCAACCGCGATAATATCCGTCCATTCAGCAATGTTGCACTGCCCGAACTCGTTGGAGCCCGCAGCAAGCACGGTTCCCGCTTCCGTTCGCGCGATGGTATGCTGGTACCCGGTCGCAATCATCGCAGTCGGCAGCGCTTCCCGCTCGGATTTGAGCCGCGCGCGCTCCTGTAATTGTTCGTCCGACAAGCCAACCAGCAAGGAGACGAGATCCCCCGCTCCCTCGTTCTCGGAGAGTGCGGCGGCTGCGCGCTTCGCGTACATTTCTGCGTCGGAGTAGCTCCCGAGCGCGTAAAACAAACGCATCGCTTCGTCATAATAGCCGTAGTCGAACCGTTCCATCGCGTAGGAATAGGTGCATACTTCGCTGCGTGCAATGGCGTCCTGATAGTCGCCGAGTTTTGCGTAGGTTTCGCTCGCCTCCAAATAGTCCCCATCCGCTTCGTAAATCTTCGCCAACGCATAGCCGGTTCGACGAAGCGCGTCCTCGGCACCCGGGTATTCCCCCGCCGCCTCGTAGAACGCAACGGCCTCGCTAAGATTTCCATTGCGTTCCAGCGATCGACCACAGGAATAATAGTTCCGCTCCAACAGGCTTTTCTGCGTATCGGCATCGGAGAGCGTCAGCGTGATCTGCTCCGCTTTCTGATAGTTCCCCTGCTGAATCAATAGAACGACGTAGGCCTGTTTCAGCGAACCGACGTTATAATAGGCCAGTATTCCAAGCGAAATTAACACAAGAAGCGCAACGGCAGAGCCTGCCAGCGCGCGCCGAAGAAACCGGCGATCTCCCGCGCCAACGGAGGACCCGACCGGATCGCCGGATTTCCGCCAGATTAGCGTGGTGTTCGCGCGTTCTTCGGTTTGACGAATGACTTCGTGTTTCGCTTGCTTTTGCTCTTCCATATCAGTTGATGTTAAAAGGCATCGCTTTGTTGAGATAGTTGGTGCCGATTCCGTTCGCTTCCGAAAGCACAATGTAGATATCTTGGATGTTGCAGCGCTGGATATATTCCTTCACGCCAGCCGCCGCTGCTTCGCGCGAATAGTACGCGTCCCGAAAATCGACGAGATACACCCCGTCGTAATACGGCAGGAAGAATGGCGCAATAGAATTGCCAAAGGAATCGCAAACGAGCAGCATATTGCGCCCCGTGTGATAGCCGCCCTCGATCAGACGATATGGCCCGTTCGTTCCGCCTAGGAAGACAAGATAGTTCTT
The DNA here is from genome assembly GCA_036804025.1 of Clostridia bacterium. Lineage (GTDB taxonomy): Bacteria > Bacillota > Clostridia > Christensenellales > CAG-138 > UBA7703. Next base: position 4,768 of record DAIRTE010000099.1, read on the forward strand.
CTGCGCGTCGTCAATCACCGGCAATTCGCCCTTCTTGTAGGCATTTGAAACGCGATATGCCTTCGCTGGCAGTAGTGGATAGAACACCTCGATGGAATCGACGAGCTCCTTCAACTTCGCATTCCTGCCGTGCAGGTAGATGGAACCGAGATACCCTTCGATCGTCTGTTCGGAATAGTCCGATAACGGTACGGTCTGATAGCCTTTCGTCTGGAGCATCGCGTCTGCCGCGAGATATGCGCCGCGCGCCGTCCAGTGGTGGTCCGTGCGGAAATAAACATACGTTCCGTCCAGAATCGGCTGGCGAAAGATGTCGTATGCGGAAAACACGGAGACATTCTTCGAAACGAGCGATTTTAGCAGAGGTTCTACATCGCTCGACCAATCGCTCTGGGTATCGGTATGCAGCGCGAAAAGGTTCACCGTCTGCGAACGCGGCGTGAAGAGCACGCTAACAGTACCCCCCTCCGGCAACAATGCGGCATAGGCGTTCAGCGTGTCCGCCGCCTTTTGAATGTTTTTGCGCGAGTAGGTCAACATCGCCGTTTTGGTTCCGTCGCGGTTGTCCAGCCAAACGCTCGCGGTATCGCCGGATATCACTTCGCTGGTGTTTGTCTGCGCAGGCTCGTCCTCCTGCTCCGGTTGCAGCGTTGTTTGCTCGGTTTGCGCTGCTTCGTCAGCATCCGGATTCTCGTTTGGCGCTTCATCCGTCGGCAGTTGCAACGGGGCAAAGGCTTCCTCTCCGTCTTCCTTAAGCAGGTCGTCTACCGTCAGCGCGGAAAACAGATGCTTGGTGGAGTTCGCCGCGTCGACAATCTCGTTTCGAAGAAAGAACTGATCACAAAGGAAGTCCTCAAACGCCTCGCTGAATCCGCCGTTTTGAAACAAGCTCCATCTCATCGTCGGGAAACCGGCGAGCGTTCGATTCTCCGCCTCGGATACCACGGGGGACTTGTTTGTAAACAGCAGCAGGCAGACGCCGAGCGCACCACAGAGAATTAACCACCAGAGTGTTACGAGAAATGTCAGTTTTCGACGCATCGCCTGCCTCCTTTCCTGAATACGTTAGAAGCGAAAATAGAGAAACGGATTGTAGCTATCCGAAACCAGCATCAGAATGCTGAGCACCACGCCCGCTGTCAGCAGCAACGTGGAACCAAGATGCACCGTGCGCTGCAGCCGAAGCCGATGGTTCATGGCTCGTTCCAGCGCCGGCAGAATCGGCAGGCAGAGTACGGCGGCGAGCAGCGGAAACACGGTATAGGTGCGAATGGCGTAGAGCGTCTGTTCGTCTAACCAGCCGACGAAGTGCGGCGTTCCTACCTGAAGGGATACGCCGAGCATGGCGAGCATTTGGCTGGCGCAGCGCGAAAGATCCGTTTGATAAAACAGTACCCAGCCAAACAACACCGCGATCAGGGTCAGCACAATTCCAACCGCGCGCGGCATATGCTTGACTGTACGTTTGAATACGCCGTGCTCCAGCGCGATCAATACACCGTAATACAACCCCCAGAGCACAAAATTCCAACTTGCGCCATGCCATAAGCCCGTCAGCGTCCACACGAGAAGCAGATTCAGCGTGGTGCGGTGCGCGCCTTTGCGGCTTCCGCCGAGCGGAAAATAGACATACTCGCGAAAGAACCGTCCCAGCGAAATATGCCACCTACGCCAGAATTCGGATACAGAGCGAGCGATGTATGGGTAGTTGAAGTTCTCCTGATACCGAAATCCAAGCACGCGCCCAAGCCCAATCGCCATATCGGAATACGCGGAGAAGTCGAAATAAATCTGCATCGCGAAGACCGCGCTGGTGAGCCAGCCTGCCGTGATGGATGCGCCCGCCTCTGGCAGCGAAGCGAGCATCTCGCCCAGCATGTTTGCCATCAGCACTTTTTTGCATAGCCCCAGCGCAAAGCGCCGCATCCCGCCGGAGAAGTCGTCCAGCGTGGTTTGGCGGGAGGCAAGCTCGTATTCAATGTCGGCATACTGCACGATCGGGCCCGCGATGAGCTGCGGAAAGCAGGAAACATAAAGTAGCAACAGCGCGTAGTTCTTCTGGACGCGAACGTTTCCGCGATAAGCGTCCATCGCGTAGGAGAGCGCCTGAAACGTAAAGAACGAAATGCCAATCGGCAGCCGCGGTGTTTGCAACACGGCGGTGCTGCCAAACAAGGCGAATAGTTGATTTACGAAAAACGCCGAGTATTTGAAGTAGATCAGTCCGGCGAGCGAAAGAAGTATCGTCAGAATCAGCAGAGCCTTCTTTGCTGCGGCGCTCTTCGCCGCGCTGAACGCGAGCGTTCCTGCGTAGACACAGAGCGTAACGCCCGCCATGACGAGCACGAACACCGGCTCGCCCCAAGCGTAGAAAAGCAGCGAACCAATCAACAAGACTACGTTGCGCCAGCGGATATCTCGGCAGGCAAAATAGACCGCGAGCACCAGCGGTAAAAACAGCAGCAAGAATGTCAGGCTCGAAAATACCATGGTGGTATTATAGCACAAAAGCGTTTGGGTCGCGTCGGGTAGAAAACGCTTCCATCATCTTGTTCGGTATGTTTATGCTATAATGAACTCCGGTTCCCGTAGACTCTGGGAGGAGCCAGGCAAGGATGAATGCTGTTATGTTTCAGAAGAATCTGCCGAATCTATTATCGTTTGCGCGAATGCTCTTCGCGCTCGCGCTGCTGCTGTTTCGCCCGCTTTCCGTTTGGTTCTTCGTGCTCTATCTGCTCGCGTGCCTGAGCGATCTGCTCGACGGATTCTTTGCGCGCCGCTTTCACGCGAAAAGTAACTTCGGCGCGCGGCTCGACAGCGCGGCGGATTTTCTGCTCTGCGTCGTGCTGCTGATCCTCTTTCTCCCCTACTATCATTGGCCTCTTTGGATCGTTCTGTGGATCGCCGGGATCGGATTGGTTCGTGTTGTGGCTGCGCTGACTTGCTTTTTTCGGTTTCGAACGTTCGCGTTTCTACACACCTACTCAAACAAAGCGACGGGAATCCTGCTTGTGTTGTTCCCCGTTCTTCTCTGGCTGATGGGGTTGAATATCTCCACCGTTCTTTTATGCTCGATTGCGGCGCTCTCGGCGCTGGAGGAGTTGCTGTTGCAGCTAACGTCAAAGACGCTCGACCTGAATCGAGAAAGCATATTCATCAAAGCAAAAACCCCGAACATCCAATAACGGAATTCGGGGTTTCTAGGTAGTAACGGTTTGCGTTCGTTCGGCTTATTTCCCGTTGCTTGCGTTGGTCAGCGCGATTTCAACCGCTTTGCAGAACGCGTTGTGATCGAGCGTTGCGCCGGAGACCACGTCGACCACGGGCGATTGCCGCTCAATCACCGCGTCCGCCAATTCGCGGCTCAAATCATCGCGCTGCGTCTTGATCACGTCAATCTGTTGAATGCGGTGATCCTTTATGGTTACTTCTACAATGTTCGTAAAACGAAATCCACTGTACTCGCCAAGATAGGTTCCGTCCGCCGCCTGCTGAAAGTCAACGGGCTGAATGGTGAGGCGCTCCGTTTGACCTATGCCAAGAAACGCGACAATTGCGATGAGCGCCAGAAAGACAGCCAGTGAAATACCAAACCACTTGAAAAACTTCTTCATCTTCTTACACCTTGAACGCCTGCGAACACTGCCGCATAATTTGCAGAATCTGTTCTTCGCGCTGCTCGCTCGACCAGTTGACCACGCCAAGTGATTTGGCGGTTATGCCCTTCTTATTGAGCAAAGCGAGCATCTGTTTCATCGCATGATTTCCGCCCAGCCACGGTTTCTTGAAATGCTGGGTTACGAAACAAAACACATTCTTCGGGTTGATCGAGTTGATCTGTTCAAAATAGAGCGACATTGCCGGGTCCAACGAGAACGCCTGTACGGGAGCGCCGAATATGACGGCGTCGAACTCGTTTGGATTCGGAACCGCCGTCAAGCGAACCGGCTTGTTGGATTGCGGAAGCGTCTCTGCGCTGAATCGCTCGACCGATGCTGCGATGCCATCAGCCTCCATTTGCTTACCGATTCTCTCGGCAACGGCAAGCGTATTTCCTGTCTTCGAGTAAACGATGATTCCAACCTTCATAATCTGCTCCTCTCGCGAAATAAATAGTCTGCAATGTCGTCCATATCCTGAAAGAGCTTTTCCTGCGTTAGCCCATTGCTGGAGAAATATAACGCAAGCAGTCCTTGCACCGTGTAGATCACCGTCTTCGCCGTCAGGATGACGTCCTGCGGCCGCAAGAGCCCACTCTCCACAAACGTTTGATAAGAAGTAATCCAGCCATTCTGAAATTTAGTGTCGTAATCTGGCGCGGGGGCATGCTCAAAGCGATAGGAGTAAAAAAAGTGATAGACATTCGGTCTGTCCAAATAATACTGCACATAGGCGCGGTTGCTTCGCTTCAAATCGTCTAACGAATGGAACGGAGCGCTCCCGCCTACGGAAAAATGCGCGGCAACGTCGTCCACCATTCGCTCCTTCACCGAGAGCAGCAATGCGTTTAAATCCGCAAAATAGTGATAGATGGTCGCATAGGAATACCCCGTCGTCTGCGCAACTTTTCGTACGGAAACACCCTCAACGCCTTCTCGAAGGATAATCTCCTTTGCGGCTTGAATGAACCAGTTTCTCACGAGTTCGTTCTTCTGCTTTGCTAATTCTTCGGTTGACATAATCGCTCCGTCTAACAGTGTTTTATTGTTCTAACATTGTTAGATTAACATTACTCCTCTCTGTTGTCAACAGTAACTGCGAAAAACCCGAAAGCAAGATGCCTTCGGGTTTCTTCTTTTATATTCGGTTCGGTTTGTGTTTTTGTCTTGGCAGGTTAGTTCAGGTCGATCAGTTTGGCTTTGATTCCGTCGAGGCCGTTGAGTTCCTTCACGAGCTGTTCGATCTCGTCTTTTTCGCCGTAGGGTTGGAGGATGATCAGTCCATCCGTCGCGCAAAGGTCTTCGCTGACTTCGTGCAGGCCCAGACGCGCCTTGATCTTGCAGCCGTTCTTGGTCAGCACCTGCTGAAAACTGGAAGCATTGCTCACGCGGTTGTCCATTCGTACGCCGATGACATAATAGTAAGACATTTCAATCACCTCTGTTTTCTTAATATTTCTTGAATGATTTCATTCGGAAGTAGCTGTTTATTGGCAAATCTAGAATTTAACCGGCTCTTACTATATCCGAAAATGTGTAATATTGATAGTCGGAAATGGTAAACGTTGCTTCTCCTAGAAATCCAATGAGAATTTGCCAAGACTGATTTTTATCATTCTCATCGTGAAACTGGCTGTTGTCAAGATAGAAATATGCGTTCGTGCTCTCTTCGTTATCCTTCCAGATCACGCCGCTCATCTCTCCATCTGGATTGATCGCTATCAGCGCGCGGTACCAGTTCTCCGGTTCAATCTTTATGGTTCCTTCCATTGGCGCCATGTATTCATGCTCAATGGAGAAAACAAGCGGAGCCGAATCCTCCCCAATTGTAATGCCAAGCTTATTGGTGGCGGAAAGCATGAATCCAAAGTCTTTCGCGGAGGGTTTAAACCGAATGCAGAACGCCTGATTCCCATCTTTCACATCAGCTGCTTCGTTCAGTCCTTTCGCAAATGGAAGGAACGGGTTCTCGCCCTCACCGGCATGAAACTCAACGCCCTCCTTCGTGATCTCACGTTGTTCGGAACCGGTGCCGATGTTCCCGCCTTGATTCGCTGTTAGATCAGCAAGTGTTTCTTCGTATACGACGATTGGATTCACGAGAACGGAATCCACCATGCCAGACGTAACATTATTCTTGGAATCGGCAGCACTTGCTTCGCTCAAAGACGGTTTGGCTATGCTTTGCCCGCAAGCGGACAGGACAAACAAGGATGCAAGGATGAATAGTGCAATCGATGCTTTTTTCATGTTTCCTCCTTGGTCGTATGGTTTGTGTTACTTGCTTTCTTCATCATAGCAGGATAGGAATGCGAAACACAATATTCTCACGCATATTCTTAGTGAAAAAGAAAGCTGGTCGACTAAACCAGCTTTCAAATAGAACTTATTCATTTAGCCACTTAGATTCTAACCGTGTTCGTATTACCAGAACAACCACATCTCTCGCTCAATCGTTCCCGTGGGTTTACTCGCGTTGTTGTATACCACGCGGTTGGCGCGCAGCACCTCGCCAATGATTCGCTCGCTGATATTTCTTACTGCTTGGTGCCTTTGTTTAAAAATGGCTTTGCGACTTTTTCATTAAAAAACGCGATCAGCGGCCCCATGAAAA
>DAIRTE010000100.1:0-10895 GCA_036804025.1 Clostridia bacterium
GCATTGCGCCGACGAGCGGCGAGCGCGTCAACCCCATGGACATCCACGCGAACTATTGCGACGGCGACAACCCGATTCCGCTCAAGATCAACTTTCTTATGTCGCTGTTCGAGATCATCGTCAGCCCCGGCACGCTCACCTTCGGGCAAAAGTCCGTCATCGAAAAAGCGGCGCGGACGGTGTATACCCGCTACTTTTCGGATCGCCGAGCCGACAATATGCCGACGCTGACCGACCTGCACGCAGCTCTCATCGAGATTCGCGACGCGAACCCCGTCTATCGCGATGAGGACGCGGACAACATGGCAAAGGCCATCGACCCGTATGTGCACGGCGCGTTCAACCTCTTCAATCACCGCACGAATGTGGATGTGCAGAACCGCCTCGTCTGCTTCGACACGAAAGAGGCCGGCTCCCAGCTCAAGACGCTTGCCATGCATGTGATTCAGGATCACGTTTGGGGGCGCGTGTCCGCCAACCGCGCGCAGAAGCGGGCAACGCGCTACTACATCGACGAGTTCCATCTGCTGCTCAAGGACGAGATCACCGCCGCCTACAGCGCGGAGATTTGGAAGCGCTTTCGCAAGTGGGGCGGCATCCCGACGGCGATCACGCAGAACGTGAAAGACCTGCTCAACTCGAAGCAGGCCGAGAACATCTTTGAAAACAGCGACTTCATTCTTTTACTGAACCAAGCCCCGGGCGACCGCGCGATTCTCGCCAGACTCCTCAACATTTCGCCGCACCAGCTCTCCTATGTGACGCATTCCGGCGAGGGCGAAGGGCTGATTGTGTATGGCGACACCATCCTGCCGTTCCTCGATCATTTCAACAAGGAGTCGCGGTTGTATCAGGTGATGACGACGAAACCGGGGGAAGTAATCTAGAGCTTGTAACCATTTTTCGCTGTGGTATAATTCAAACAAAAGTGTTTTAGGACGTAATGTATATGAGTAATCCAAAACAACATCATTTTGTTCCGCAAGTATATTTACGCAATTTTTGTTTTGATACAGCGAAAAGCCAATTGTACTTCTACGATAGAAAGTTGAAGATATGTAAATTCACGCATATTAAGAACGTAGCACAAGAGAAGGATTTCTACTCGAATGAATCAATTGAAAACAAGTACCTTTACGAGAAATTCTTTTCGGACAATGTCGAGCCGGAACTCGGGCGTATACTCGACCGGATCATTTCGAGTTCGGTATTATCGTATGGGAATGCTGAAATAATTAATGAGGATGATCGTAAAAAGTTATCAAATATGTTAGTTTATCAGATGTTACGAACATGCAGTGCAAGGAAATTTATGCGCGAAAAAGCTGACTCAGTTACTGGTCCATTTATCGAGCGATTTTTGATGTTACCCCAACTAAAAAACAATCCTGAGCTATCAAAAGCAATTGAACAATATCGAGTGCTTAACGAAGATAGGTTCAAGGAAATAATGTTACCTGAGGTCATTGACCCAAAAAGGCTTGCACGATATAGTACGATTTTTAATTCCATGCTTTGCACCTTCTATAAAAACAATACGGATGAATTATTTATTACAAGTGATAACCCTGTAATAGTAAAGCAGTTGCTATCCAACCAAATTGGGCTTGGAAGCGCGGGACTAGGTCAATTAGACTGTGTCATTGTTTACCCAATTAACCCGCATTTGGCTGCAATATTGTTCCATCGTGAGTTTGAAGTTGCACGCGGCTTCATAAAATATGAAAATCGTATATGTCCCATCTCGCAACTAGAAATCGTGAAGACGCTAAATAACTGGCAGCACATACAATCGAATAGGCAAGTATACTCTCGAAGGCCTATTGAGTTATAGTACCATCAATTTCCCGCCTCACCAAGGCGGGTTTTTTATGCCCAAAAGGAGATGAAAACACATGAGAAGTAAACCTCGCTTGCTCTTTTCAGACGAAGAGCAAGCACAGCCTGAGCAATCCACTCCCATTCCAAAAACAAAACAACCACTTAATAAAACCAAATCAAGCCCAACACCGAAACACGAAAACCAAACCACCCAACAGCGCACCGTCCAAGCTGGCAACAGCAAAAAGACGGTGCGTTTACATTTTAAGGAAGCTGAGCAAAAGAAACCTTCGAAACTTGCCCACATCGCAAAAGAAGCATTAGCAGCGGAAATTCACAAGCAGGTCGAAGATTCGGCAGATGAGAACGTAGCCGTTGAGGCTACGCACCGAACGGAACAGGCTGTCGAGGCGGGATATCGGATTGCTGGTGAGCAAACGCATACGACAAAGGCACAATCTGTGCGCTCGGCAGCAAGAGCGGAAACGCCCGAACCAACCACCAACCCCCTCTCCCTTTGGCGGCAACGGCAGGCGATCAAGCGGCAGTATGCCGCCGCAAGGTCTGGCGCACAAACGGCAGCGAATAGTACCACCGTTGCGGCGAATGCGGTTCAATCCACCGCGGATAAGGTGAAGCGAACGGTGCAGGTTTTCGCAAAAAACAACAAGGGTGTACTGATCGTCGGCATCGTTGGCATAATGCTGACTATGCTCATCAACGGTGCTTCCTCCTGCGCCGAGTTTGGCGTTGGCGGATTGAATGCTGTGCTGGGAACATCCTTTGTGTCCGAGGATCGCGACTTGCTGCAAGTGGAAGCGCACTATGCCGCGCTTGAATCCAATCTTGATCGTAGCATCGAACGCATCGAATCGGATTATCCTGGTTATGACGAATATCACTATGAGATCGATGAGATCGGGCACAATCCCTACGAACTGCTATCCTACCTGACCGCGCGGTATATGTCGTTCACGCTTGCCGACATGCGAAACGAGCTCGCGACGTTGTTCAAACGCCAGTATTCGCTCAATATTGTGGAGACAGTCGAGATTCGCTATCGCACCGAGGAACAGCTCGTTTGGGTTTACGACGATGAAACCGAGAGAGGGCGTTGGGTTTGGGAGGATGTCGAAGTTCCATACGAGTACAAAACACTTAAAATAACCCTGCTCAATCGCGGGCTGAACTACGCGATGGGCTCCGGCATGAGCGCCGAGCAAACCGAAATGTATGCGGTTCTGCTGGAATCTTACGGCAATAAGCCAGAGCTGTTCGCGGACACCGACAATCCCTATCTCGCCTCGCTCGACGCAACGCCACCGGAAGCATACGAGATCCCGCCGGAAGCGCTGTCCGATCCCAAGTTTGCCGCGCTGATCGCGGAAGCAAACAAGTACCTCGGCCTCCCCTATGTCTGGGGCGGCAGCAAGCCGGGCACAGGGTTCGACTGCTCCGGCTTTGTCTGCTGGGTGCTCAACCACTCCGGCACGGCCAATGTCGGGCGCACGAACGCGCGCGGACTTTACAAAAAATCAACGGTCGTCTCGCGCGAGAATGCCCGCCCCGGCGACCTGATCTTCTTCACCGGTGCGCGCGCCGCCGAGATCGGGCACCCCGTCACGCACGTCGGCATCTATGTCGGCAACGGCATGATGCTTCACTGCGCGGGCAACGGCGTGGAGTACAAGAGCATCAGCACAAAATACTACAAGTCGCATTTCTACGCCTTCGGGCGGCTTGGTTAGGGGGCAAATATGAACCCACAGATCGAGCGAATCAACGCTGAAATTGAGAAACATAAAAACAAAATCACGCAATTGCAGGAGCGCATCAGGCGGCTGGAAGCTCGGCGCACGGAGCTCCAGAACACGGAGATTCTTGCGCGGGTCGAAGTCATCACCGCCACGCCGGAGGATTTGGCCGCCATCATGCGCTCGCTTACGAACAATGGAGGAAAAGCAAAATGAACAGACGAAAACCACTCGGCATTCTGACGCTGCTCGCCGTCATGCTTCTCAGCATGGCGATTTTTTTATCGACATCCCTCGCGGACGGAAAGACCTCTGATGATGATCCTACCCCGCTACCCTTTGCAACGCCGACCGCAGCGCCCTTCATCGCGACGAAAACGCTCACGCCGGAGGGCAATCTCACGCTTGTGGACGACATCGCCAGCGCATCGTCCAGCGACAAGCAGTTCATCACGGTGGTCACGAAATCCGGCAACTACTTTTTCATCATCATCGACCACGCCGCCGAGACCGAGAATGTTTACTTCCTCAACAAGGTGGATGAAGCCGATTTGCTGTCCATTTTGGAGGAATCTGGCTACGAGATCGCGACCACGCCTTCGCCTACTCCGACCACACGCCCGACTGCTGAAATGGAATCCACGGATGACGCGGATGATGGTAAATCTGATGGTGCGTCTTTGATTCTCATTGGGGTACTAGCCGCAGCCGCCGTTGGCGTGTTCGGCTTTCTCAAGAAACGGAAATCGGCGAAAAAGCCCGCGCCGCGTATGGAGGATTTCGAATATGGCTATGACGATGAAGACGAAGAAGAACCCAAAGAACCGAAGCCGCCCGTCTGCAACGAAGCCGTACAGAAAAAGGGCAATTGGGACGGTGTGCTATGAGATATTTCACCGATAGCCCCTACGAACGCATGATGCAGGAGGTGCCGCGCGCGCGGCGGGAGGATGAAGTGCCGCCGGTGCTGCCGGGGAATAAGCCGTGCAAGACTTGCCAGTATAACAGGCCGGTGTGCATCGGCGTGCTCTGCCGGTATTGGGTGATGCGAAATAAGAAACCAGAGAATCAAAAATAGCGCGATGAAAAGCAAGCGGCTTTTTCACGGGAGGTGATCTCTTGGCCACAAAACTGGACACCATGAAGGCGTTGTCGGATGCCACCACGCGGCGCATCACAAGTTCGCGCACGAGTTGGATGGACTATCTCGACGTCACTGCATGGCTCTATAAATATCCGTTCTACGATCAGCTCATGATCTATGCGCAGCGCCCGGACGCGCGGGCTTGTGCGCCGATTGAGCTCTGGAACAGCGTGTTCAAGCGCTGGGTCAAGCGCGGATCAAAAGGAATTGCGCTGATCGACGATTCCAGAGATCGGTTAAAGCTTCGATATGTGTTCGACGTTTCGGACACCAGCACGCGTTCCGATATCCCATTCAAGCTCTGGTCTGTCGAGCCGGAGCATCAGGCGCAAATTCTCGAAGAACTATCGAACCGCTTTGGCACGATCGACTCAACCGGCGATTTCGCGGAGCAGCTTCGTGAGGTCGCCCTGAATGTCGCGATGGACAACGTCGGCGATTATGCGGACGTGATGCCGTTCATCGTAGACGGCAGCGGGCTGGTCGGTATGGATCATCGCGAGATACTTGATCGATTCATCGCCATCGTGGCGGAGAGCGTCATCTACACCGTCCTCGCCCGCGCTGGTCTTAACCCGCGCGCGCTGGAACCGTCATTCGCGTTTGAAAGCATCGCGTATTTCGATACGCCGCTGGTCGCCTCGCAATTGGGTTGCGCCACGCGGGATATCTCCGAGATGGTTCTGCGTCAAATCGAGCGGAGCGTGCGCGCCATCGAGCAGCAGACGCGCGACAACATTGCAAATTCTTCACAAGAAAGGGAAAATGATGTTGAGAGTCATCCAATTCAACTTGAAAGGAGCGAAACCGATGGAACTGACGTATCAACCGAGCGGGGATTACCTGCTCCCGAACCTAATGCTGGCGAGCCAACCGACCGAACCGCTGGGCAAATACGGACGGATGCGCAAGGCGTTTCTCAAGGCGAACCGCAAGGGGCAATACAGCGCCCTATTACTCTCTGGGAGCTTGATGGAGCACCTGACGCAAATCGATCGGCAAGCGCGCGAGCAGATCAGCGAGACAGTGCGGCAGAGGGTCGCCGCCGAGGGCGTGAACGAGCAGATGAAGGCGACAGATCCGCTCCTGTGGACGCGCCGAATGAACAGCTTTCGAACGATGGCCGAGGAGACGGTGCTACGCGAGATGCTGTACACCTAATCTCCGAAGCAGAGCAACTCAACCTGCTGGAAACAGAAGCGGATCGCGAGACCGCTTCTTTTCTTTTGCAACAGGATATCGACGCGGAGTTGCTACGCGGTAGCGGGTTTGAACATGGCAAAAATCGAATCATCGAATTCTATCAAACCAATCCCGATTCGAAGACCGCTATTGCATTCCTCAAAGACGAGTATGGCATCGGCGGGCACTCCTTCACCTATCAAGACAGCTCGTCGGGTTTTGTCGACCATGATGGCAAGGGCATATCCTTTCGTCAATGGGGCACTGACCAACAGAAAACACTTTCATGGGCACAGGTACATCGGCGCATTGCCGAGTTGATCCGCTCAGATCGATATAGGGTTGAAGAAGAACCTAAGCGTGCCCCCACACCGGTTGAACCGGAACCCGCTAAACACCTCCAAGCTGGCCAGAACTTCCGAATCACCGACGACTCTCTTGGTATGGGTGGACCGAAGGCGAAGTTTGCGATGAATGTCGCGGCGATCCGCACACTCAAGAAGATTGAGGCTGAGCAGAGGCAAGCGATGCTATCGGAGCAAGAAATTCTCTCGTGCTATGTCGGCTGGGGTGGCGTCGCGGACGCGTTCGACGCGGCAAAAGATGCTTGGCAACATGAATATGCCGAGTTGCGGGCGATGCTGACCGACGAGGAATATCGTTCCGCACGCGAATCCGTCCTGAATGCACATTACACCAGCCCGACTGTGATTCAGGCGATGTATGAAGCGTTGGAGCGCATGGGCTTTTCGACAGGAAATGTTTTGGAACCAGCCTGCGGCATTGGCAACTTCTTCGGGCTTATCCCCGAAAGCATGGCAAACAGCCGTTTCTACGGTGTCGAGTTGGACAGCATCACCGGTAGAATCGCAAAGCTGCTCTATCCTGAAAACCAGATCGCCATTCAAGGATTCGAAACGTCGGATTATCCAGATCATTTTTTCGATGTGGCAATCGGTAATGTGCCGTTTGGCGACTACGGCGTTTCGGATCAGCGCTACGACAAACATCATTTTTTAATTCATGATTACTTCTTTGCCAAGGCACTGGACAAGGCTCGCCCCGGCGGCGTGGTGGCGTTCGTCACGTCAAGCGGAACGATGGACAAGAAGAATTCGCAGGTGCGCAAGTATCTTGCCCAGCGTGCGGAGTTGATTGGCGCGGTGCGTCTACCGAACAACGCGTTTCTGGCCAATGCTGGCACGAGTGTTGTGACGGACATCCTGTTTTTACAAAAGCGCGACCGACCGATTGAGATAGAGCCCGATTGGGTGCATCTCGGGAAATCGCCGGAAGGTTTTGCGATCAATCAATACTTTGTTGATCATCCCGAACACATTCTCGGCGAATTGACCAGTGAGAGCACGCAGTATGGCAAGCAGGAATGCACGATAAGGCCAATTGAAGGTGCTTCCCTGGCGGAGCAGTTGCACGCGGTGCTTTCTTCCCTTCACGCGGAAATTGGTGAGACGGTGCAAACGGATGAGTTGGAAACACCCGCCGCAGCATTCATTCCCGCCAGTCCGGACGTGCGGAATTTCAGCTTTACCATCGTGAACGACGCACTCTACTACCGCGAAAACAGTCGTATGAATCCGGTGGAGGTCTCCATCACTGCGGAACACCGCATTCGAGGAATAATCGAGCTGCGCGACTGCACGCGGCGTTTGATTGAGCTTCAGCTCAACGGCAGTTCCGACGCGGAAATCGTCGCCGAGCAAACTCGCCTCAACGAGCTTTATGACGCGTTTACGGCGAAGTATGGTCTCATCAACAGCCGCGGCAATGACATGGCGTTCTCGGACGATTCGTCCTATTGCCTACTCTGCTCGCTGGAAATTCTGAATGAGGAAGGCAATCTCGCCCGCAAAGCCGATATGTTCACGAAACGCACGATTCGACAACAGGTCGCCATCACGCATGCCGACACGGCGAGCGAGGCGCTGGCGATCTCAATGAGTGAGCGGGCGCGGGTCGATCTCACCTTCATGGCCGAATTGACGGGATTGAGCGAGGAGAAAATTGTCGCCGATCTCACCGGAGTTATCTTTCACGATTATGGTTCATTGGAACCGGAGCAAATCGCATGGGCATTTTTCGATCCCAAGCAATTTCCCATGGTGACGGCAGACGAGTATCTCTCTGGCAATGTCCGCGAAAAGTTGATTCAAGTACGGAAGCTTCGCGAAATGTTATCCGGCCATGGCACGGATGAAACGATTATTGCGCAACTCAATACCAGCATTACCGCGCTGGAGCAGGTGCAGCCACAGGCGTTGACAGCGAGCGAAATCGACGTGCGGCTTGGCTCCACATGGATTCCGCCGGAGATCGTCGAATCGTTCATGCACGAGCTGTTTCAAACGAGCGGTTGGGCGCGTTCGCGGACGCACATCCTGTTCTCAAGCTTCACGGCGAATTGGACAATCACGAACAAAACCATCGATTATGGAAGCGTGCCGGCCACTGTGACCTACGGCACCGCCCGCGCAAACGGCTATCGCATTCTGGAGGACACTCTGAACCTGCGCGATGTGCGCATTTTCGACACCGTACGCGATGCCGACGGCAAGGAGCAGCGTGTGCTGAACAAGAAGGAAACCATCCTCGCCCAGCAAAAAGAGCAGCTCATCAAGGAGGCGTTTGCGCAATGGATCTGGCGGGACGCGGATCGGCGCGAACAGCTCACCGCGCTCTACAATGAGCGCTTCAACAGCACCCGCCCGCGCGAATATGATGGCAGCCACATCCGATTCATAGGCATGAATCCAGAGATCGAATTGCGCCCGCACCAGGCAGATTCCGTCGCGCGCGTGCTCTACGGAGGCAATGCCCTGCTCGCTCATGTCGTGGGAGCGGGCAAGACATTCGCCATGACCGCCGCCGCGATGGAGCTAAAGCGCCTTGGCCTCTGCCGAAAATCGCTCTTCGTCGTGCCGAACCATCTCACAGAACAATGGGCGGCGGAGTTTCTGCAGCTCTACCCCTCCGCTAATATTCTGGTCGCGACAAAGCGCGACTTCGAGCGCACGCGTCGCAAGACGTTTTGCAGCCGCATCGCAACAGGCGACTACGACGCGGTCATCATCGGGCATTCGCAGTTTGAGAAGATCCCTATGTCGCTGGAACGCCAGCAGGCGCAGTTGCAGGAGCAACTCGACGAGGTGCTCAGCGGCATCGCCGAGGCAAAGGAAGCGCGAGCGGAGCGTTTCACGATCAAACAGATGGAGCGCGCGCGAAAGTCGATCAAGCTCAAGCTCGACAAGCTCAACAGCACCACGCGCAAGGACGACGTGATCACGTTTGAGGAGCTTGGCGTGGATCGGCTCTTCGTCGACGAGGCGCACGGGTTTAAAAACCTCTCCGTCTTTACCAAGATGCGAAACGTCGCCGGAATCTCGCAGACCGAGGCGCAAAAATCCTCCGATCTCTTCCTGAAATGCCGCTATATGGATGAAATCACGGGCGAGCGCGGCGTGATATTCGCGACCGGAACGCCGGTGAGCAACTCCATGACGGAGCTCTACACCATGCAGCGGTATTTGCAATATGACACGCTCCACACGCGCGGATTGCAGCACTTCGACGCCTGGGCTTCCACCTTCGGTGAGACAGTAACGAGCATCGAGCTTGCACCCGAGGGCACGGGTTACCGCGCACGCACGCGATTCGCCCGCTTCTTCAATCTGCCGGAACTCATCACGATGTTCAAGGAAGTGGCGGACATCAAGACCGCCGATATGCTCCGGCTGCCCGTGCCAGACGTGGAATACCACAACATCCGGCTCGAACCGAGCGATCTCCAACGGTCGATGGTCGCGGCGCTTGCAGATCGCGCGGAACGGGTGCGCAATCAGATGGTCGATCCTTCCGTGGACAACATGCTCACGATCACAAACGACGGGCGAAAGCTCGCGCTCGACCAGCGGATGCTCAACGGCGCGCTGCCGGACGATCCAAACAGCAAGGTCAACGTCTGCCTGCGCAATGTTCTGGAGGTTTGGCAGGCAACAAAGGCAGAGCGGCGTACACAACTCGTCTTTTGCGATCTCTCCACGCCGAAGGGCTTTCGCGCGTTTAGCGCATATGACGATCTGCGTCAAAAGCTCATTTCACGCGGTGTTCCGACAGAGGAAATCGCGTTCATCCACGCCGCGAATACGGAGATTAAGAAAGCCGAGTTATTCGCGAAGGTTCGCGCGGGGCAGGTGCGCATTCTGCTTGGTTCCACGGCGAAGATGGGCAGCGGCACAAACGTGCAACGGCTTCTGTACGCCGAGCACCATCTGGATATCCCCTGGCGTCCCGCCGATTTGGAGCAGCGCGAGGGTCGCGCCATCCGGCAGGGCAACACCTGCCCGACCGTCCACATCTACCGCTATGTGACCGAGGGGACGTTTGACGCGTATATGTGGGCAACGCTCGAAAACAAGCAGAAGTTCATCGGCCAGATCATGACGAGCAAATCGCCGGTGCGCTCCTGCGAGGATGTGGACGAAACTGCACTCACCTACGCTGAGGTGAAGGCGCTGGCGACCGGCGATGAGCGAATCAAAGAGAAGATGGATTTGGAGGTGGATGTCGCCAAGCTCAAGCTCGTCCGCGCAAATTATCTTTCACAGAAATACGCGTTGGAGGACGCGCTGCTCAAACGGTTCCCGCAGGAGATCGCGCGGGAGAAAGCACGCATCTCGGGATATTCCGCTGATATCAAACGGCTCGCGGCACACGACGCGAATCCATCGCTCGGTATGGAACTCGGCGGCATCGTCTTCACCGAACGAAAGGACGCAGGCGCGGCACTGCTTGCCACCTGCAAGGCGCAGACCTCGCCTGAGCAAACGGAGATCGGAACCTATCGCGGTTTCGATCTTTTTTTATCCTTCGACGCACTAAATAAAGCATTTCGATTGTCGCTCAAAGGCTCTCTTTCACACAATGTGGAATTGGGCGACGATCTGTTTGGCAATCTCCAGCGTATCGACAATGCGCTG
>DAIRTE010000101.1:0-3368 GCA_036804025.1 Clostridia bacterium
ACACGCTGATAAACTGCGTGAAAAACGGATTCAGGATGCTCGGCACGAGGATGACGACCATGCCGCTCTTGCCCTTTGCCATCGCGCTTGCGCTGTAGTTTGGCGCATACTTCATGCGCTCGACCACGGCGTTGACCTGCGCGCGTACCTCCGGCGTGACCCATTTATACCCGTTGATCACGCGCGAGACGGTCGCGGTGGAAACCCCCGCCGCCTTTGCAATGTCCTTGATCGTAACCCCTTTGTTCGCCATAGACAAATGCACCTTTCGATTCAAATCGTTGTCGCGCTCAGCCTGTAAGCGCTTACAATCGATTGTACAAAAAAGCTCTCTTCTTCGCAACCCTTCCGCTATCGCGTTACAGGCGCTGCGCCGTGAAACAACGCGGTGAGTTCGGAGATATCGTTGAGAAACAGATCCGGCTCGCAGTCGATCAGGCTCTGTTGTGAATACCCGCCGGATGCAACCGCCGCAACATAGGCTCCTGCCGCGAGTCCCGCCTGAATATCATACGGCGATTCGCCAATGTAAACGCAATCCTCCGGCGGCAGGCCGACGAGTTGGCTGGCCAGCAGCAGCGGTTCTGGGTTTGGCTTAAAATGCACTACGTCGTCCCGCGAGATCGTCTGGCGCACCGCGCCGGAGAGCGCGAGCGTTTCCAATATGAACTGCGCGTTGCTTCGACGCTCCGAGGTGATCAGGCAGACGGGATATCCCGCCGCCGCGACCGAATCGACCGTTTCCTTTGCGTTGGCAATTCGCGTTGCGCCAAGCCGCATCCGGATGGGGTAATGGTGCTTGTAGGCGGTGATGAACAGCGCGATGCGCGCCTCTTCCCAGCGGCCGACGCCGCCGAGCGCAATCAGCATTTCCTCCACCGGCAGGCCAAACATCGAGAGAATTTTCTGTTTGGAAGGGATTCTTGCGCCGACCTCGGCGAAGGAATCCGCAAGTGCCTCGCAGATGGCATCCTCGGAACGAATCAGCGTTCCGTCCAGATCGGTCAGCAGCGCCAGATAGCCATTGGTTCGCGGCGCGCGGCGAATCACCCGCATGCATTACCCTCTTTTTTGCTCCGCAGATGCGGCAGGATGCATTCCTGTACGCGCCTGCTGTAAGCGTTTACAGTCAGTATAAACTGAAACATGTTACAAGCAAGCACTTTTTGAAATTTGTTTGAAAAAGTACGGAGGTTCGAGGATTCGGCCTTCGGCCGAATCCCGCGTGGGAGTATGTTACAAGCAAGCATTTCTTGAAGTTTGTTTGAGTAAGTACAGAGGTTCGGGGATTCGGCCTTCGGCCGAATCCCGCGTGGGAGTATGTTACAAGCAAGCACTTTTTGAAATTTGTTCGAAAGAGTACGGGAATTTAGGGATTCGGCCTTCGGCCGAATCCCGCGCGGGAGTATGTTACAATCAATAGCTATTTGAAAGCATATACAAAAAAATCCGGCTTTCGCCGGATTCAATATCATAGTGTGGTTATTCGTGAATGATTGCTTCATCCCCGCAGACTTTCTCTGGGGTCTCCAGACCCAAAGAGATTTGCTTTGGTTCCTCCTGGCGGGCGCTGCCAAGCGCCACCAGCACAATGCTCAGCACGATTGCCGCGCAGCCAACGAGCTTCCACGCGCCGACCGATTCCTTCAGCAGCACGATGCCGAGAATCGTGCTCGTCACCGGTTCCAGCGTACTCAAGAGCGCCGCGGCGGTGGAGCCGGTATACCGCACGCCAAGCTGAAACAGCCGCACCGCGAGCACGCTCTGCAACGGCACCATCACCAGCATGAGCGAGAAGCTCTTGACCGTTGCGCCGGAGAGATCCAGCGAATGCGTGGATATACCGAGCACCGTGCCCGCAATGACGCAGCCAAACGAGCCCCAGAACGCGAATGTCCAGACGGGCAGATCCTTGAGCGCCGTTCGATCCAGAAACAGAATGTAGAACGCATAGCTGCAGCCCGAGCCAGCCGCAAGCACAATTCCCGCGAGCTGACCGCTTGCGTTGCGGCCCGTCATCAGTACGACGGCGGCCATGCTCAGCGCAAGCGCCGCGAGCTTGAGCGCGTTGACCCGCTCGCGAAACAGCAGCACGCAGACGAGCATCACCACGGAGGGATACACAAAGTGCAGCGAGGTCGCCATGCCAGCGGGCAGATACGCGTAACTCGAATTCAGCAGAATTGCGGTCAACCCCTGTCCGGCGACAAACGCGAGCAGCGCGTCCCGCAAGAGCCGTCCTTTGAGCAGGATTGGCTGCTTGTTGGCCGCCGCCAGAATCGCCGTCAGCAGCATCGTGATGAGTGAGCGGACGACGACGTGCGTGGTCGTGTTGATGCCGTTTGCGGCAATCGTCTTAAAGAAAACAGGCGAGGTTCCAAAGATCGCCGCGGAAAGCACCGCGTAGAGAATGCCCTTGCGCTTTTGCTGCGCCGAAACGATCATGCATTCACCACGTTCACGGGAGTCCCCGCCTGCCAGCGGGCAAGGTTGTCCACCGCCGTATCGAGCAGGCGCTTACGGCTCTCCTTGGGCGCCCAGCTGATGTGCGGGGTGATAATGCAATTCTTCGCGGAGAGCAGCGGATTCTCCGGCGAAATCGGCTCCTCGGAGACGACGTCCAACCCGGCGGCGTAGACCTTTCCGCTGTTGAGCGCGTCCGCAAGATCCTGCTCGACGATGAGGGGGCCGCGGCTGTTGTTAAGCAGAATCACGCCGTCCTTCATCTTCGCGATGGTGCCAGCGTTGATGATTCCCTTCGTCTCTGGAAAGAGCGGGCAGTGCAGGCTGATGACGTCCGACTCACGAAAGAGCGTATCGAGGTCGACGTAGCTACCGATGGCGCGCCCCGCGCCGTTTTGCTGCGTGTCATACGCGAGCACGCGCATACCAAGCGCTTTGGCGATTTCACCCGTGCGCTGGCCGATTCGGCCAAAACCGAGAATGCCCATCGTCTTGCCTTCCAGCTCGATGAGCGGGTAGTCCCAGAAGCAGAAGTCAATATTCCGGCTCCAGCGACCCTCGTGCACCGCGTCGCTATGGTGCGCAACGTGATGGCAAATCTCCAGCAGCATGGCGATGGCAAACTGCCCGACCGCCGCCGTGCCGTAGGTTGGAATGTTACAAACGGGAATTCCGCGCTCCTTCGCGGCGACAATGTCCACCACGTTGTACCCCGTCGCGAGCACGCCAATGTACCGCAGCTTTGGGCAGGCCGCGAGCGTTTCGCGCGTGATGGGCGTTTTGTTCGTGAAGATCGCCTCCGCGTCGCCAATGCGGGAGACGATCTCGTCCGCGGGCGTGCGGTCGTAGACCGTCGCTTCGCCGAGCGGGGAAAGCCCTTCCCAACTCAAGTCGCCGGGATTTAA
>DAIRTE010000101.1:3468-10846 GCA_036804025.1 Clostridia bacterium
AGATGGAATGCGATTATTATAGCCGGATATTTTGAAATTGAACACTACGTTAGGATATGGCTTGTAAAACTTCACAAAGTTGTTATGATAAGAAAAACGTCTGTTGCCTTTCTGGCAAAGCATTCCTATATTCTTTCAAACGGAGGAACGATACATGCCATACAACTACGAAGCGCGGCTTGGTAAGCTCCAGTCCTACCTGCGCGAGCAGCGCCTGGACGCGTTTCTTGTCTCCACGCAGGATTCCATCTACTATCTCTGCGGCGCGTCGTATAAGCCGATTGAACGGCCGTTCTTCCTGATTGTACGCCCGACGGGTGCATACGACCTCGTCGTGCCCCGGCTGGAATTTGAGCACATGCAAAAGGTGCAGCAATACGGCCAGATTCGAAGCTACTTTGAGTACCCCTCCGTCGAGGGACAGAACTGGTTTGATCTGCTTGACGAACTGCTGGGAAAAAATGCGCGCGTCGCCATTGAACCGGAGTGCTCGGTCGACATGCAGAGCAAACTGACCGCGAAAGAGATCGTAATCTCGGACGCCATTTTGCAACTGCGCATGCTGAAGGACGCGGACGAACTCGAAGCCATTCGCGCCGCCGCCCGCTGGACCGACCTCGGCATGAAGGCGCTGCACGGCGGCATCTACCGCGGCTGCTCGGTGGTCGAGAGCGTGATGCCCGCGCGAAACCTCCAGACGGGCGTGATGAAGAGCGGGGTCTACGACTACCTGAATTGCAGCTTTCTCACCGCCGCTTGGCCCGCGCCCAAGAGCGCGCAACCGCACAGCGTCCCGGATTTTCACGCGCGGATGGGCTCCGGCCCGATCGTGCTGATGAGCTACAATCGCGTGAACGGTTACGCCGCCGAGTGCGAGCGAACCGTCTTTCTCGACGAGCCTTCCCCGCGCGAACGGGAGCTGTTTGTGCTCGTAATGGAGGCGCGCTCGCTTGCGCTCTCGATGGTGCGCCCCGGCGTCTCCTGCTCCAGCATCGACGAAGCCACGCAGGAACTCTTCCGCGCGCGCGGATATGGCGAGCACATTCTGCACCGCACCGGCCACGGAATTGGCCTTGGCAACCACGAGCAGCCCTGGATTTCGTGCGGCGGTAGCGACATTCTGCAAGAGAACATGGTCATCAGCGTCGAACCCGCGCTCTATTTTGACGACATCGGCGGATTCCGACACTCGGACACCGTGCTGGTCACGAACAACGGTTACGAGCTTTTAACCCGCTACCCCGACGATCTGGAGCACCTGATCGTGAAGAGACAAAACTGGATCGCCGCGATCAAAGGCGCTCTGATCCGCAAGGCGATCCATTTTTAACCAACAGCTGATACCATAACCTAGGACTGCATGCAGGCACGCTTGTTTATTTCAGGCGTGCCTCAATCTTGCGCGGTTCCTTGACCAGAATCGCCACCGCGAGATTAATCAACGAGAGCGCCGCGACCGTGTAGAATATGTATTGCGAACCAAACGTGATCCAGGCAACGCCGCCCGTGATGCCGACGAGGATCGACACAACGTGATCCATCGTCATCGCCAGCGAGAGCGTGGGCGTCACCTCCGCGTCGCTCAGCGCAATCGACTTGAGGTACACCGTTCGAATGATGCCCATCTGGGACGACAGCCGGTCGATGACGAACAGCGCGCAGGTCAGCAGCACCGGCAGCCCGACCTTGGCCAGCACCCCCGTGTTGAAGAACTGCGTGAGCACGCCATAGCAGAGGTAGACGAAGATGAACGACAGCGCGTCCACATACAAAAGCTTTTTGACCCCGAAGCGGTCAATCCACTTGCCGATCTGCGGCATCAGGAACATGCCACATGTCGAGGCGATGATGCCGAGCAGTACGATGGTATCGACCCGCTGGCCGAGCGTCTCGATTAAGACCCAAGGCCCGAAGACGATCATCACCTGCTTCTGCACGCCGAACACGACCGCCAGCATGTAGTAAAACTTATACTCTTTTCGAAAGATGAACTTCGGTTTTTCGCGCTTGGTGCGCATCTGCCCGACGTCCCGCTTGAGCTTGACGAGCAGCAGTAGCGCGACAATGTAGAACGCGGCGGCGACGATGAACGTCCATTTGATGTTGCTCTGAAAGCTGAATACGCCAAACCGGAACAGAAAGAAGACCGCAAGACCCGCAATCGTCAAAAACGCAAACCGGATGCCCGCAACCTGCCCCATGCGCTTGCCCAGTTGATCCTTTTCGGAGAGCGACATGGCAATGCTGTCGTTGAGCGGCATATACAGATGCATACCCAGCGAGTAGATGAACAGAAAGAACAGCATGACCCCGAACGACGGCGTCACGAGCCCGAGCACAATCAGCCCGAACGCGGCGGCGGCCTGCGCGATCATGGCAATCGTAATGTCGCCAAGAAACGCAATTGCGCTGATCAGGAAAAAGACGATGACGCCGGGCAGTTCGCGCGGAAACTCGATCAACCCACGCTGAAACCCGTCCGTGTTGTAAACATCCTTAAAGTAGTTCGAAAACAGTCCGTCGCTGAACCCAATCGCAAGGTTCACGGTCGCGATAACCACAAAGAACAGGATCAGGTCTTTCTTCTGCTTTTCCGTCATGTATGTTCCTTTATTTAGGCGCCCGCCGTGGTTTGGTATTCGTAATCTTACCATAGCTTCCATTGAACCTGCAAAGGAAATCTCTCTATTTTGTACCAAACAAAAAAGCAGATGCGACGAATGCCGCATCTGCTTTTTGATTTTCCCGTCTTCCCTTATGCCGCCGGTTCAAACTGGCTGTTGTACAGCTCGGCGTAGAATCCCTTCTGCGCCAGCAGGTCGGCGTGCGTTCCGCTCTCGACGATGTCGCCGTCCTTCATCACGAGAATCAGGTCGGCATTCTTAATCGTGGACAGGCGGTGCGCAATCACAAACGACGTGCGCCCCTGCGTGAGCCGGTCCATCGCGCTCTGGACAATCCGCTCCGTGCGGGTATCGACCGAGCTGGTCGCTTCGTCGAGAATCAGCAGCGGCGCGTTCTGAATCATGGCGCGCGCAATTGTAATGAGCTGCTTTTGCCCCTCGGAGAGGCCAACGCTGTCGTCCAGCACCGTATCGTAACCCTTTGGCAGCGTCTTGATGAAGTGATGCAGCCCGACCGTCTTGCAGACGGAGACGACCTGCTCGTTCGAAACGCCTTCCTTGCTGTAGACGATGTTCTCGCGAATCGTTCCGTCGAAGATCCAGGTGTCCTGCAATACCATGCCGAATTGCTCATGGACGTTGTCGCGCGGCACGCGGTTGATCGGCACGCCGTCGAGTATAATCTCGCCGCCGTCGAGTTCGTAGAAGCGCATCAGCAGGTTGACCATGGTCGTTTTGCCCGCGCCGGTCGGGCCGACAATCGCGACCTTCTGCCCCGGGCAGACCTTCGCGGAAAAGTCGTGGATGATCGTCTTCTCCGGACTGTAGCCGAACTTCACGTGCGAAAACTCCACTTCGCCGCGGATATCGTGAAGCCGCTGCGTCTTGTCGCTCTCGCTGGTCAGCTCGTCTTCCTCAAAGAAGGCAAATACGCGCTCGCCCGCCGCGGCGGTGCGCTGGAGATTGTTAAACGCCTGCGCAATCTGGGACAGCGGCTGCGTAAACAAGCGCACGTACATCATGAACGCGACGATCACGCCAAACGTGATGACGCCCTTGACCGCCAGCACCGCGCCGACGACGCAGACCGCGACGTAGCCGAGGTTGCCGACAAAGCTCATCAGCGGCATGGTCAGCCCGGCGAGAAACTGGGATTTCCAGGCACTGTTGTAGAGCTTGCCGTTGATTCCCTCGAAGGTCTCCTTTGCGGCCTTACCGCCGTTGTAGACCTTGACCACGTTGTGACCGGTGTAGACTTCCTCTACGTGCCCGTTGATCGCGCCGAGGTCGTTTTGCTGCGCCGAAAAGTACTTCTGGGACTTGGACATGATCACGATCATCAGCACAAATCCAAACAGGCTGCAGCCGACGGCGGTCAGCGCCAGAATCCAGTTGTTGACAAACATCATCACCAGCGAGCCGACCAGCATGGTCACGGAGCTGATGAGCGTGCCCAGACTCTGGTTCAGCGACTGGCCGATGGTGTCCACGTCGTTGGTCACGCGGCTCAGCACGTCCCCCTGGCTGACGCGGTCGAAGTATTTCAGCGGCAGGCGGTTGATCTTTTGCGAAATCTCCGTGCGCATCTTGCGGGAGATCTTCTGCGTCGTTCCCGCCATCAGGAAGCTTTGGAAGAAGTTGAGCAGCGTTGATCCCGCGTAGAGAAAGACCAGCGACCAAACGATAGCCAGCACCGCCGAGAAGTCAATCGTGCCGACCACCGGCATTTTGTTGACCAGCGCAGGCAAGCCCTTGGCGATTTCGTTTGTGAGGTTTTTCAGCTTGTCCGGTCCGATGATCTGCATCACCGTTCCGCCCATTGCCGCGGCAAACGAGACCAGCATCACCGGCAGGTAGTTGCGGCAGTAGCGAATCAGCTTGACCATCGTCGCCTTAAAGCTCTTGGGTTTTTCCACGAGCCCGCCGCCCATGCCGCCGCGCGGGCCGAAGCCCTGCCGCTGGGGTGCATACGATGCTCTGCCTTGCGTATTTTCTTTTTCTTGGCTCATAGTGCCAGTTCCTCCTCGCTCAGCTGCGACATTGCGATTTCGCGATAGACCTCGCAGGTCTTTAGCAGTTCCTTGTGCGTTCCAATTCCGACCACGGAGCCTTCGTCCAATACGACGATTCGATCCGCGTCCAGAATGGTGCCGATGCGCTGGGCGACGATCATGCTCGTAACCCCCGCTGTTTCCTTCTTCAGCATCGTGCGAAGCTGGCGGTCGGTCTGGTAGTCCAGCGCGGAGAAGCTATCGTCAAAGATATAGATCTCCGGCTTACGGCAGACCGCGCGGGCAATCGAGAGGCGCTGCTTCTGCCCGCCGGAAAGGTTCGTGCCCCGCTGCGCCACCTGCGCTTCGTATTGCCCTTCCATATTCTCCACAAAGTCCGTGCTCTGCGCAATTTTCACGGCGCGCTTCACGTCCTCCAGCGTCGCCGGGGCGCGCCCGTTGTCCCCGTAGCGCACGTTGGACTCCACCGTACCGGCAAAGAGCACCGCCTTCTGCGGAACGAAGCCGATCTTGTTGTTCAGCGCTTCTTGCGTGTATTCGCGCACGTTGCGCCCGTCCACTAGCACCTCGCCCCCCGTCGCGTCGAAGAAACGTGGAATCAGGTTGATCAGCGAGGTTTTCCCGCTGCCCGTTGAACCGATGAACGCAATCGTTTCCCCCTGCCCAACAGAGAAGCTGATGTCGTGCAGCGCGTCGTCCGCCGCGCCTGGATAGCGGAAATTCACGTTTCGAAACTCCACCGCACCGGTCATGCCGGGTTTGCCTGCGGTCTGATCGCCCTCCAGAATCGTCGGTTCCGTGTTGAGCACCTCGTTGATGCGCGCGGCGGAAACGGAGGCGCGCGGCAGCAGGATAAAGATCATCACCAGCATCATGAACGACATGATGACCTGCATGGCATACGCCGAGAACACGACCATGTTCGAAAACAGCGTGATCTTGTCCATCATGCCCGCTGCGTCGATCAGGTATGCGCCAATCCAGTAGATCGAGAGCGTCAGCCCGCTCATGAGCAGCGTCATCATCGGCATCATGACCGCCATGGCGCGGCTTGTGAACAGCTGCGCGTTCGTGAGTTCCGCGTTGGCAACCTCGAATTTCGCCTGCTGAAAATCCTCCGCGTTGTAGGCGCGCACCACGCGAAGCCCCGTGAGATTCTCCATCGTCGCGCGGTTAAGGTTGTCCGTCAGCGTCTGCATCTTCTTGAACTTCGGCAGCGCGAGCGACATCAGAATCGCGATCATCGCAATCATGATCAGCAGGGTCACCCCGGTTGCTTCCGTCCACTCCAGTCCTTTTCCGGCGATCTTCGTAATTGCCCAAACCGCCATGATCGGCGCTTTGACAATCATCTGCAAGCCCATCGTGATGAACAGCTGAATCTGCGTAATGTCGTTGGTCGAGCGCGTAATGAGGCTCGCGGTTGAAAAGTGACTGATCTCGTTCATCGAGAATGCATCCACCTTGTCGTATAGGTTGCTGCGCAGCCGCCGCGAGAACGACGCGGCAATTCGCGCGGCAAAGAAGCCGACGACGACCGAAGCCGCGACGCTGCCGAGCGCGCAGAGTAGCATATAGCCGCCCGCCGTCCAGATATCGGCCAGCGCGCTGCCCTCCGTCTGCGTCAGCCGCGTAATTTCGGACATGTAGTCCGGCAGCTTTAAGTCCAGCCAGACCTGCGAAACGATGAACAGCAGGCTGATGCCGGCCTGAAGCCATTCCTTGCCGCTCAGTCGTTTGAGTATTTTGAGCATGATTTCCTTCTCCTCTTTCTTTGATCCGCCGACGTCGGCTGGTTCGCCACGCATCGGCTTTAATTATCTAATATTGTTCATTACGAACATTGTTAGCATTTGTGTCAAAAATAAGCACCGTTACACTCGTTTGGGTAGGGGGTTATTTCCCGCAGCCCGTCATGTGCTTTGCCAGAATCGAGGTGATGCGAACGTATTCGCGCGCGTCCTCTTCGCTGAGCACTGAGAGGATCTGTGTAATGTTGTCCAATATCTCCTCGGTGTGCTTGCGCGCCTGTTCCTGACCCAGTTCTGTCAGTTCCACCAGAATCCGCCTGCGATCTTCTGGATCGATTCGCCGCGTGACGAGCCCCTTCTTTTCGAGGCTGTTCAGTGCGGCGGCAATCCGCGCGGAGCTGATGCCCATTTCGTTGCTGATTTCGCCGGGCAGCACCGGGCCGTCGTGATAGGCGATGTATTGGATCGCAAACGTTTCGCCGCGGAGCGATTCGCTGATGTGCTTTTGCGGCCGCGCTTTTTTGAGGGAGTGCAAGTCCTTAAAGAACTCGACCGCCAGCTTGCGATAATCCATCGTTCATCGCCCCTTTTCCAGAATAACGTTTCTATAACATCGTTCGAATTTTAACAGTGTTAGTTAATTTCGTCAAGCAGCTTTACAGAAATGTTGCATTTGATCGTTTTCATTGTTTCTTTTATATTCCAAGGCTGCATGCCCTAGAAAGAACGAGTGCAATAGAAGTAAAAGGCAGGGGTGCCGGAGGCACCCCTGCCTTTGCGCTACTAATCGATTAAATCAAAGCGCTCTCTTCGATGCGCGTCCAGCCGCCGTCGCCAATGTACCCCTCCGGCAACGCAGCGGGCAAGGTAAACGTGCTCTCCATCATGTGCAGCTTGCCGTTCTCGGCGCTCTGTAGGATGCCGTGCATCGTCTCAAACACGTGGAACGCCATCTCCTTACTCGCGCGGTGATTCCGCCCGGCGCGAATCG
>DAIRTE010000102.1:0-10775 GCA_036804025.1 Clostridia bacterium
AGAAACACCGGCGACGCGGAGATAATCAGATCGTCCGCCCGCTTCTGCGCAAAATACCAGCTCTTCAAATTCTTGTCGTGCGTCAGCCAGAAACGCTCGACCTCCTCCGTCACCTCCGGCACATGCTTTAGGTAGCGGTAGAAGCGCTCCTTCACGCGCGTTTTCTCCGCAGCTCCCAGCACCATGGCCAGCATCCACGGCAGCGCACCCACGGCGCTGAGCAGCGTGCGCGGATATTTTACCGCGCAGTGGCGAAAAAAGTCGAAACTCGAATCGCCGCGATAGATCGTGTTGTCAAAATCGTATACGTTCATCCGCACGATGTGCCCTCGCCTGGGTCGTTGAGTACGAGCTCCGGCACCTTCGCCGGATCACCGGTAATGCAGGTTGCGCCCGCCGCTATAATCTCCTCCACCGAGCGATAACCCCAGTTGACGGAGACGCAGCGCATGCCCGCGTTATGCGCAAACTGCACGTCCACATCGGAATCACCAACATAGACGGATTCCTCCGGCGTAAAACCGAGAAAGTCCATTACGAAGTACAGCGAGTCCGGCGCGGGTTTGACGGCGAACTTCTCCGTTCGCCCGAGCACAAGCGAGAACATGCCGCTCGGATAGAGCTTGGAAGCGACTTTCACGGTGTCCGCGTGCGGCTTGTTGGAGACGATGGCGAGCGTGACACCCGCCTGTTTGATGCGCGTCAGCGCCTCAATCATGCCGTCATACGGATGCGATTTGTCGAGGTTGTGCTCCTTATAGCGCGCCGAATAGATGGCAAGTACTTTCTCCGCCATGTCGATTCGATCCGGCGGAACGGCATTTTCGCACATATAGTGAATGCTGTGTCCAACGATGGCGGCGACCCGCTCCTCGGTGAGCGTCGGCAGGCCGCATTCCTTTAGCGCGTAGTTCAGACTGTCGGTGAGATCCTGTAGTGTGTTGACGAGGGTTCCGTCGAGATCAAAGACGCAGAGTTTTACCATGCTTGTTCCTGTTTAACCTATCTTCTTTCCTGTGATGCGGGGTCTGCGGCAAATCCGCCGCGCTCGCCCGTTATAAGCCCATTAAAATACCAAACTGCCCCAGCAGAACCAATAAGGTTCCAAAGATTGCGGCGCCCGGCTGCTTCTCCTTTTGAAACATGCGCGCAAAGAGCATTGTAAAAAGAAACGAGAGAATGCCAATCGGCGCCAGCGTGCTCATCTCCCCGCGCCGCGAGGCAAAATATGTTGCGGCAAAACTGCCCGCGAAGAACACCGCCGCCAGAAAGATCGAAATCCACGCGCGCGGCTGAATATAGACCAGCAGCTTTTGCTTGCCGCGCAGAAACACGAAGATCCAGAGGAACACGGTGGCAAACGCCGCGCGTCCCAGCAGAAACACCGACGTGTCAAACGCTTCCCCCAGCATGCCGCGTTGAATCAGATTCAGACCCGTCGCCGTAAACACGGCGATCAACGCGTAGACAAACCAAAGTTGGCTTTGCAGCTGCTGGGTATTGCTTTCGATGAACACGACGCCGAGCAAAATCAGAATCATGCAGCAGATTTTCCAGAGTCCCATCGGCGCGCCAAAGAGAAAGTGCGACGCGGCAAGGGTCAGCAGCGACGAGAGCAGGTAGACGGGAATTACCTTGCTCACCCGCCCGCCCGTGAGCGCCGTAAACAGGCTGAGCCACGTGAGCGCGGAGAGCAAGCCGCAGACCGCCAGCCAGACGATTTGCATCGTGGTCAGCGCCAGCAGACGTTCCAACCCGCCGGTCAAATACACGAGCGCCGCGCCGGCAAGCGTTAACACCAGCGCAAACACCGCCGACGCCGCGGAGGGATCCGCGCTCTTCGCGCCGCCGCGCATCCAGCTTGGCACACCGCCAAGCAGGATCGTATTGCATACCGCCAGCGCAATCCAAATCAACAGATTGCGGATTGCCAATGGGTCTAGATCCATACTTGCCTCCATCCCTGTCGCATCGTATTGTATCATACCGCCGCGCGCGCGACAACCGCGCAAATGGGATGTTTTTGTCCGCTGGATCAGGCTCGTTTTCTGATTTCCAAGCCATGCACGGCGCGTGCCTTTTCTGCGACAAACGCATGTGCTATACTGAACGCGAACAGAACGATCTTCTCTTCTGGAGGCATATCGATATGTGCGATACCATCGGCGTTCTTCTGGAGCAAACCGCCCTCTTTGGAAAAAACAGCGACCGCAGCCCGAACGAACCGCAGGCGACGGAGTATTATCCCGCGCGCGTCTGCAAGGAGCGCGAGCTCGCGGCAACTTACATTTCGATTCCGCAGGCGCTGGAAACGCGCGCGGTGCTGCTCTCCCGCCCAACCTGGATGTGGGGCGCGGAGATTGGCGTCAACGACGCGGGCGTAGCCATCGGCAACGAAGCGGTGTTCACGAAGGGCAACTACGGCAAGCCCGCGCTGACGGGCATGGACCTTCTTCGCCTCGGACTGGAACGTTCCGAAAGCGCGGAACAGGCCGTCAACGTCGTTATACTGCTATTGGAAACCTACGGCCAGGGCGGCAATTGCGGCTACGACCATAAATTCTATTACGACAATTCGTTTTTAATTCTGGACGCAAACAAGCTCTTCGTGCTTGAAACCTGCCAGAAAAGCTGGGTCGTCAAGTCCTACCCCCGGGCTTCCATCAGCAACCGCCTTTCGATTGGCGCGGATGGCGACCGCTACGGCGGCGGTGTCTGCGACTTTGCGAAAACGCACACCGATCCGCTCTTTACCTTCTTCTCCGGCTCGAAAATTCGGCAGGGGCAGAGCGGCTGCGCGCTGCCCACGCTGGAAGGCGAAGCGGACATGGCGCGCGCGCTGCGCACGCACGACGCGAACGTGCAAAACCCGTTCGCGCAGGGCTCGGTTTCGAGTTGCTGCATGCACTTTGGCGCGGCGGTTGGCGACCACACGACCGCGAGCATGATTGCCCGGCTGGGCGGTTCCGCGCCGATCGTGTACTTGACCGGCTCGTCGCTGCCCTGCGTTTCGCTCTACAAGCCCTATCGCTTTGGCAACCCCACGCACCCGCCAGTTTCCAACGCAGGCGACGGCGCTTCCGCTTCCTATTGGAACGACGCGGAGCAATACCGGCGCGCGCTGATTGGCAGAACCATTCCCGCCGAGTTCTACGCGGAGCGGGACGCGCTGGAAGCCAGCTGGCGAAGGGACGTTTCGAACGACGCAAAATCGATGGACGAACTTTTTCAGCGCGCGGTACGGGAAGAAGCGGCGTTCTACGCGAAATACGACCCAAAGAAAATGCCAAACGCGCCAACCGCCCGCGGATTTCGCAATCGCTGGACGAAGAAGAACGCCGCGTACTATACGCCGCGGCAGACGAGCGAGCGCTAGGGCATGGCGATTTCCCCCAGAACACTGCTGGAACAGGGCGTAACCCACCTCGTGGACGAACGGCGCATCATCAGCGGCATTGCCGTTTCCTATGGCGACCGCTCGCGCGGCGAGGCGTTTTGCCGCGGGCGCATTCGCGAGGTGCGGCTCGAAAACGGCTCGTTCGTGCCGGACGAAGCGCCGATGGACGAGCAGTCCGTCTTTGACCTCGCGTCGGTAACGAAGCTCTTTACCTGCATTGCCGTTCTTCAGCTCATGGAGCGCGGAAAACTGCGGCTCTCCGACCCGATTGGGCGACTGGACAAGCGCTTTTCGCACATCGCGGACGAACCCATCGAGCGCCTGCTCGCGTTTCAAACCGCGCTGCAAACCCGCGCACGCATGGATACCGCCGCGAGCGCGGAGGAAGCCGAGCGGCTGCTGTTTGACATCCGCGTCGGCCCCGCGCCGGTTCGAAAGTTCTATACGGACATGGGCGCAATGGTGCTCAAATACGTCGTCGAGTCCGCCGCGGATCTATCTTTCCGGGAATACCTGGAGGCAAACATCCTTCGCCCGCTCGGCATGACGCGGACGTTTTGCGAGGTTCCGCAGTCGCTGCTCGGCGAAACGGTGAACTGCAACTACGAGCGGCGCATCGTAAACGGCGATTTTTGGCTGGACACCGCCTGCCCGCCGGGCACGGTGCACGACCCGAAGGCGCGCCTGCTCAACACTTCCCGCCCCGCCCCCTGCGGACACGCGGGATTGTTCTCTACGCTCAACGATATGACCATTCTCGCGCGCGGGCTGCTCGAAAACGCGCTGCTCAGCCGCAAAACGCTGCTCGAAATCGGCGTCAACCGCACGGGCGGTAAACTGCCGGACGGCACGGACTCGCAGTATATGGGCTACCTTTGCTACTCGAAACAGCCGGATCAGACCTTCAGCGAGGTGCCCGCCTACTTTGGCGAGCGGACGATTGCGCTCAACGGCTTTACGGGCAACCACTTTTCGGTCGACCCGGAAAAGAACCAGTTCATGATTCTCTTGGCAAACCGAATCCACAACCGCGCAACCACCGTCACCGGACGCGCAAATCCGGAGGACAAGACGGAGATCATCCGCTGGAACGACGGAAAGGACTACATCGTGTCCCAAAACTTCGTCTATACGAAGGACAAATTTCTGAAAAACCATATCGGAAACATATTGGCTTCTTATTAAATAAAAACGCGCCTTACGGCGCAAAGAAGCAATTACGCAGTTCAGAATGCGCCTCACGGCGCATTTTGTATCTCTTCCTCCAGATTTCGCTCCGCAATACGCCTTTGGGACGCGCGCCGCTCGAAGAGCAGGTTCAGCGTCAGCCCCAGCGCAACGAGCGAACCGCCAATGATGTTTTCAATGGAGAACGAGCCTTCCAACAGCGCATCGATCAGCACGCCCGTGAACACCTGACCCACGAACATCAACAGCGTAATGTAAAGCTGCGGAATCTTGACCGCCACCACGCTGCTGAGGTACACGGTCGCAACGCCGATTGCCCCGCCGAGGTAAATCCACCAGTTCGGCGAGAGCGAAAACCCGCGATACACCGGCTCCCCCGCGCTGAGCAGCAGAAACACCGGAATCGCCGTGACGAGCCCGCAAAGATAGTTGAAGAACGTGCTGATATAGATGCTGGTGTTCTCCGCCAGCCGCGCGTTGTAGGAGCGGGAGGCCACGAGCAGCACGCCGGAGAGCAGCACGGCGAGCACCGGCAGCAGCGAGAACCCGCCGCCCATCATCCACGCGATGCCGCCTGCAACGAGCAGTAGCCCCGGCA
This sequence comes from Clostridia bacterium, assembly GCA_036804025.1. Lineage (GTDB taxonomy): Bacteria > Bacillota > Clostridia > Christensenellales > CAG-138 > UBA7703. The sequence continues at coordinate 5,184 of DAIRTE010000102.1, forward strand.
GTTGATAGAGACGGAACGGATGCTTGCGCATGCCTAGTAGTCCGAACTGGTCGACGAGCACGCCCGCGAGGCTCTGCCCGAACAAGCCGATGGCGAGAATGGCCGAAAGGCTGATTTTACCGAACGCGAAGTTGACGCAGGCCGTCGTCACCACGCCGATGACCCCGCCGAGGTAGAGGTACCATGGCTGCGCCTTGGCAAACGGACGCTCCCGCCGCGCGAGGATGATCCCGCCGATGAGCAAGATGCCGACGATATGGATAATCACCGTCGCGGTGTACATGCCGTAGAGCGTGGTCAGGCCGCCGTTGACGGCAATCATCACCGCGACGAGAATGCCAATGATCAGGGAAATCAGATAATACATGCGATCTACTCCGTGTTCTGTCGTGTGGTTCGCCGGGCGAGGCATCTATTTTGGCACGCCGCGGATTCCAACACATAGAGTATAGGCGCGATGCTTGACTCCGGATATGACATATGTCACACTAGACACAAGGAATTCCCGGAGGACGACCATGCAGAAAACAAAACTGCCGGCGAACTACGCACAAACGCTGACGGAATACGGGCTCAGCGGCATCGATCTCGGCAGCGCAGTACTGCTGCAATACGAGCGCGGCGAGTGGTTCCTGCGCGAGGGGGACGCGATTGAGTACCTCTATCTCCTGCTTTCCGGCCGGGCAAAGGTCTGCAACAGCGAGGAAGGCGGCCGGAATCTGCTGCTCTGCTACTATGTTTCAAAGGGCACGCTTGGGGACATCGAGCTGCTGATGGGGCGGTTGGAGGCGATTTCCTCCGTGCAGGCGGTCACGCCGGTCACGTGCATCGGTCTGCCGCTAAACGTCTACGCGCCGGTGCTACTCGGCAACCTCTCGTTCGTGCTACGGTTGAGTCAGGGGCTCGCGGAGAAGCTCTACGAGAGCGTCTCCAACACCACGAGCATCATTCTGCGCCCGTTTGAGGCGCGGCTCTGCGCCTACATTCTGCAAAACGCGCAGGGCGGCGTGTTCGGCGAGCGGCTCACGAACGTTGCCGAGCAGCTGGGCGTGAGTTACCGCCACCTGTTGCGGCGGCTCAAAGCGCTCTGCGAAGAAAGGCTCCTGCAAAAAGGTGCAAACGGCTATTTACTGCTCAACGATACGGAACTCAAAAAGCGCGCCGCCGGATAAGGGCGACGCGTTTCTAATAAAAGTGAATTTGTTTACCGGCTTGGCTTGACCGCGCGCGTGGCGACAAACGTTGGAATATGCAGCTCGTGCAGCCGCCCGACTCCGTTGTAATCCTCAAACAGATGCGTCAGCATAAAGCCCGCCTTGAGCTGCCCGCCCACCTGCTCCTCAAACGTATGGGAAAACTGAATGCCGTCGTCGTTCTTCAGGCTCTCGGCATAGAGCGCTTCGTCGTTGAGTGGATCGTAAGGCAGGCTATGGATCAGCATGGTCTCGGTCTCGTCGACGAGATAGTTGATGCCGTTGTCCAGCCCCGACAGCAGAACTCCGCCGGGACGCAGGATACGATAGCACTCGCGCCAGACCGGCTCCACCTCGCGAATGTAGCAGTTCGAAACGGGATGCACGATCACGTCGAACGATTCGTCCGCAAACGGCAGCGGCTTCGACATATCCGCGCGAACAATCTCCATGTCGTAGCCCTCGCGCGCGGCGACCATCCGCTCGGTCTCAAGCTGGCGCTCGGAATAGTCCAGCACCGTGCAGCGCGCCCCCGCCGCCGCGAACAGCGGCATCTGCTGGCCGCCGCCGCAGGCCAGGCCCAGCACGTCGAGCCCCTTGAGATTCGGAAACCAGTCCGCGGGCACGGGAATCGTCGGCGTCAGTATGATGCCCCAGTCGCCCTGTTTTGCCGCGAGATATTGCTCGTGGGTGATGGGTCTGCCCCATTCCCAGTCGTTTTCGACCCAGCGGTCGACCGTTTGTGCATTGATATCGGTATAGTTTGGTTTTGTCATAACCTTATCCCTTTCATATAACAGCAGATCTATTTTTGCTGCGCATCCGGCTTTGTCCGGTGCAGCACCTTTCCCGCGCCGCCGAGCAGGCAGAACACGCCGTATGCCGCGAGAATCATCAATAGCGGCATACCAAAGTAGCGATAGCGGGACTGAATCTCGATCAATAGATGCACGCCCATCCAGCCCATCAGCGTCCAGAGCAGCAAGTCTCCCGCGCTGCCGTGCCGCCGGAACAGCCCGCCAATCCAGGCAAACACAAACAGCAGCGCAACATAGAAGAAGTCCAGCAGTTTCGCCCCGGCGAGCCAGTTGTCGCGCGCCTGAACGGCGTCGCTCGGCGGCGCGGGCGACACGGGGCAGACTTCCTCCGTTGCCCAGCCGAAGCTGCCGTCCGGCACCATCCACATGCGCATGAGTTTCGTATCGAACAGGCCGAACAGATCCGGCTGTTGCAAGCGCTTCTGAATCTCCTGTAGGCAAAACGCGTTCTGCTCGCTCTCCGGCTGCGCCCAGATCATACCCCAGTCGCTCTCGGAGTAGCCGCCCGTCGTCTCCTCATTCAGCCCGATAACGACCTTTGCCAGGTAGCTAGAGTTCACGGTGGCCGGGTCGCTCAACCCCGCCGCGCGAAGTCCCGCGTCCGTTCCAACGCGCAATGCAAAGAACCCGACGCAGAACACCACCCCCGCGAGCAGCAAGCGAAGGAACTCCTTGCGATATCGCAGGGCGGCGAGCAGCAGCACGAGCCAGACAATCCCCAGCGCAACCAGCGTGGTCGCGGTGGACGGATGCGAATAGTAGCTCAACAGCAGCAGCGCCCCGCTCACGAGCGAGTAGACCAGCGTTCGAACCGGCTTCGTCTCGCTCAGCGCAAGATGCGCCAGCCAAAGCGCAAGCAGCGCAAAGAGCACCGCGAGATGCTGGTTGCTCGCCACCTGCGAAAACACGATGTTCGCGGGATAAAACGCAAAGAGCAGTCCCGCCGCGGGCGCGCTCGCCTCGTCGAACCGGCGCGCAAGAAGGTAAGCCGCGACGCAGGAAAGCGACGCAATGACGCACTGCGTGAGCTGAAACGAGCGAACCGACGTGCCCGCGAGCAACATGAGCAGGCCGTTGAGCACGCCAAGGCCGGAGAAACTCGAAATATGATACTCTGCCGCCTGATTGGCGATTACCGCGTAGTCCCCTTTTGTGAACGCAACGCCCATATTGTAGTAATTCTGAAAGTCGCTGGTCGGAGAATAGACGATATGGGCAAACGCAAAGTACCTTAGCCCCAGCGCAAGCACAAAGATCAGCGCGCCCCAGAACCAGGGCGAGCAGAACCCTTGCCGGTTCAGCCGTCGGATCAGCACCAGAAACACGACCGCCAGAAGAAGATACCCCAGCAGCAGCCAGCCGAACATCGGCGTGGTCATCACCTGCTCGCGCAGGATGTAGGTAAAGTACTTGTAGCGGACGATGACGTAACCAATGAACGCCAGAAACGCAATGGTGATAAAGAGCGAGGCCGCGCGCGCAATTCCGCGCTCCTCCCCGCGAGCAAAGAACAAACCACCCTGTTTCATGGCAAAGATTCCTCCATCTTTCAGCTGCGTTTTTCCGTCTTCCTGTAGTATACCTACCGATATCCGATGCGTCAATTTACTTCTAACTTACCGGAATTAACGGGTTTGGCATGTCCCGCACATGAAATCATGGTATAATATCGTAACATCTCGCAGAATAACTTCTCGGAGGCTCACTTTGGAAACGAAGCTATCCTGGTTTCAAACCAAGCAGTTCCGGCTGCTGCTGTTCGTGCTGATTCTTGCCGTAGGAATGCTGGTGCGACTAATCGGCCTTGGCGCCATGCCCGAGGGCGTGGAGCAGGACGAGGCGATGGCCGCCTATCAGGCATACACGACCCTGACGGAAGGCATCGACCTGCACGGCTACCACAACCCCGTCTATTTCGAAGCCTGGGGCAACGGTCAGAGCGTCATGCTCAGCTACTTAATGCTGCCATGCATCGCACTTTTCGGTTTAACCGATTTCGCCATTCGCCTGCCGCAGGCGATTGTCGCCTGTTTCAGCATTCCGGTGTTTTATCTGCTGCTCAAGCGCATCTTCGACCAAAAGACCGCGTTTCTCGGCATGTTCCTGCTCGCAATCAACCCCTGGCATATCATGATGAGCCGTTGGGCTCTTGATTGCAATCTCGCGCCCGCGTTTTTACTCTTCGGGTTATACTTTTTCATCCTTGCGCTCGAAAAAAATCCCGCGTACTATCTGCTCTCGGCGTTTTTCTACGGGCTGAGCCTCTATACCTATGCAATTCTATGGGTCGTTGTTCCGCTGGTGCTGCTGTTGCAAATTCTCTACGCACTGATCACAAAGCGCGCGCGGATCACCTGGTACACGAGCGGGTTTGTGGTCATCTGCGGGCTGATGGCGCTACCGCTGCTGCTGCTCATCGTGGTCAACATGCACTATATTCCGGAAATCAAGACCGCACTGTTCTCCATTCCGGAACTCGGCAGCTGGCGAAGCAGAGACCTCTCTATGGGTAATCTGACAAACCTTCAATCGTTTGTGCGCCTGTTTACCATGCTGACGACACAGAGCGAGGGGAATATTCGCGCCAGTTTCTCGCAGTTCGGTTTCTACTATTTATTCTCCCTGCCGCTGATGCTGCTCGGCCTCGTTCGAGTGGTTCGGGATTGCTTCTCGCTCTGGAAGCGGCGCGTACACGCACTGGAGACCTACGTGCTGATTCAGCTCTTCGCTGCGCTGGTTGCCGCGCTGATGCTCAACGGAATCAACGCCAACCGCGTCAATGCACTGCACATTCCGCTGATTCTGCTTTGCGCCATCGGCGTGCGCGAAATCTGCAACCTGAACTGGAAGCTCGCGGGGCAGGCGCTCGTTGCGCTTTACTGCGTGTGTTTTCTGGCGTTTACTGGATTTTACTTTGGCGAGGGTCAGACGCAGCTCTCCGGGTACTATCGCCCCGGCACAAAGGAAGCGATTGCCTACGCGCAGGAGCTGACGGACGACACCATCGTCTGCCGGATGCACGGGCGCTATTCCATTGTTCTCTACTACACAAAAATGCCGCTGGATCGCTACTTCTCCACCTTAAAAATACAGGAAGATAATCCCCCGGAGCCCGCTTCCATTGACCAGTTCGTGTTTGAAAACAACGAGGCATCCACGGTTGGGTCCGACGTGTATATCGTTGAGGACGATCACCTCGCGCCCTACGTTGCGGCGGGGTGTACGATTCAGTCGTTCGGGCGCATGGCCGTTGCCTATCTGCCGGAAGCGGTCAGCGGGAAATAGCGCCGCTTTGTGCGCTTGTCACCTTGACATCCGGCGCGTTTGTTGCGTTTTATGGCAAAATTCGATATACTAAATAGTACTTTTCGTGATCACTGGAGGGTTTTTAGATGCAATCGGATATCGCAATCATCGGCGGCGGCCCCGCCGGTCTGTCGGCCGGCCTGTATGCCGCGCGCGGCGGCGCAAGCGTTACGCTCTACGAGGAGCTCTTTCCCGGCGGGCAGATTGCGAAAACCCCGCTTGTTGAGAACTATCCCGGTTTTCCGGACGGCGTGGTCGGCTACGAGGTCGGCTCG
>DAIRTE010000103.1:0-10752 GCA_036804025.1 Clostridia bacterium
ATCTCACAAAGGATAAGTTTGGCCACGAAAACGACGGCCTTGCTTCGTATTTCTTTGCGCTGGCGGCGCTCTTTATCGGCTCGGCAATCGTCGAGCTCTTTGGCATTCGCCCGCCGACCACCGACTTGACCATGACGTTTTCCTACGCGCTGGTCACGTTCGTACTCATCAACTACTTCGGCATTCGCAAAAAGGGCGTAAAGGGTCGTCTCCAGACGCTGACGAAGCCAAACGCCGTCATCGCGCCGTTTAAGCTGCTCTCCGACATCGCGGTCCCGATTTCGCTCGCCTGCCGACTCTTTGGCAACATGCTCGGCGGCATGATCGTGGTCGAGCTTGTGTACTTTGCGTTGGGCGCGTTTTCCGTTGGCATTCCGGCACTGCTGGGCCTTTACTTCAACGCGTTCCACCCGCTGATTCAGTTCTTCATCTTCATCAACCTGTCCCTGACGTTTATTGGTGAAGCGGTCGAAGATTGAGCATTCCCCCGCCGGCAAAACCGGATGGGTTCATTTTCTACAGTATTTCTTGAGGAGGATTTCTACCATGACGGATATCGGATTAATCGCAATCGGCGCCGGTCTCGCGGTTCTCACCGGTGCAGGCGCGGGTCTTGGCATGGGCATTGCAACCGGCAAGGCCGTGGAAGCGGTCGCCCGCCAGCCCGAAGCAAACAGCAAGATCAACGCCCTGCTCATCCTTGGCTTGGCGCTGACGGAATCGACGGCTATCTACGGCTTTGTTACCGCATTGGTGATGATCTTTACGATGGGCAAGTAACAAACGCGAGAGGGGTTAGAATGGAATTCCACCTGATCGATTTCATCGAGCATATTCTGAACGTCGTCGTTCTGTTTCTGCTGCTGCGCACATTCCTGTATAAACCCGTGCGTAAGTTCATGCAGGACCGGGAGGCGAAGTTTGCCCGCGAACGCGAGCAGATTGACGCGAGCCGCACCGCGGCGGATTCGCTCAAGGCGCAGTATGAGCTCTCCATGAAAAACGCGAAACTGGAGGCCGAAAAGCTTGCCGAGGCAAAGCTGAACTCGGCGGAGCACGAGGCGGAGGATCTCCGGAAAAAAGCAAAGCAGGACGCGCAGGTGCTCCTGACGGACGCGATGGCACAGGCGGTTACCGAGCGGGACGGCCTGCTCTCCGAGCTGAAGTCGCAGACGGCGGAGCTCGCGGTGGACATTGCGGAAAAGATTCTGGAACGCGAGGTCAAGCCGGAGGATCATCAGCGCGTGATCGACAGCTTCTTTGACAAGGTCGGCTGACGGTTTCTTTGTTGTACGTTGGATGGCTCCTTGGTTTTTCCGGTGAGAAACGGTATTCAGCATCGAGATTAGTTTAGTCAGAAAGTGGGCTACGTATGGCTCTAAAGGGCGAATTATACATTGCCGGTCCCTTTGACGAGGAACAGATCGGTTCCATTCGAAAGCACTTTGCCGAGCTGCTGGGTGAGGACGTCAACTTCGAAATCAAGAAGAACGACGGCCTGATCGGCGGTTTTCTCGCGATCATCGACGGCAAGGTTTACGACGCAAGCTTCGCCTATCGCATCAAGGAGGCGCAGCACGCGCTCGTGTCGAACAACCTCTCGCTCGGCGCGGAGATCTGCGCGGAGGACGTTAAGACGGTCGGCGCGGCAACGAAGCCGTTCCACAGCTCCGCCTCGGACATTGGGGCCGTGCTGAAGAACCGGCTGCGCAACTGCGACGCCAAACCCGCCATCTATGAATACGGAACGGTTACCTCGGTTGGCGACGGCGTCGTCCGCATCGAGGGGCTTTCGCATACGCGTTACGGCGAGCAGATTTCGTTTGACAACGACGTCTACGGCATGACCATGGACCTTGAGCTGGAAGGCGTCGGTGCCGTGCTGCTCAACGGCCAGGACAACGTGCATGTCGGCGAGCGAGTCTACGGCACCGGCCGCGTGGTCGAGGTTCCCGTTGGGGACGAGCTGCTCGGCCGCGTGATCAACCCCATCGGCATGCCGCTGGACAACCGTCCGCTCAGCGCCGCGCGCTATCGCCCCGTGGAGTCCCCCGCGCCGCGCATCATCGACCGGCAGGCGGTCAATGAACCGCTCATGACCGGGCTGCTCGCGGTGGACGGCATCATTCCGATTGGCCGCGGACAGCGCGAGCTGATCATTGGCGACCGCCAGACGGGCAAAACCACCATCGCGGTGGATACGATTATCAATCAACGCGGCAAGCACGTTTGCTGCGTCTATGTTGCCATTGGGCAAAAGCTTTCCACCGTTGCGCAGATCTACGAAACGCTGCGCGCCGCGGGCGCGATGGACTACACCACCATCGTCGTCGCCAGCGCGAGCGACTGCGCCGCCATGCAATACCTCGCCCCCTATGCGGGCTGCTCGATTGCCGAGCAGTTCATGTACGACGGCAAGGATGCGCTGATCATCTACGACGATTTGAGCAAGCACGCCGTGGCCTACCGCGCCATGTCGCTGCTCTTGCACCGCCCGCCGGGACGCGAAGCCTACCCCGGCGACGTGTTCTATCTGCACAGCCGCCTGCTCGAACGCGCGGGGCATCTCAACGAGGCGCAGGGCGGCGGTTCGCTGACCGCGCTGCCCATTGTCGAAACCATGGCGAGCGACATCTCCGCCTACATTCCGACGAACGTAATTTCGATTACGGACGGACAGATCTATCTCGAGCCGGAGCTGTTCCATGCCGGTATTCGTCCGGCGGTCAACGTTGGCCTTTCGGTTTCGCGCGTCGGCAGCGCCGCGCAGAAGAAGGCCATGCGCAAGGTGGCCAAGAAGCTTAGACTGACCCTCGCGCAGTATCGCGAACTCCAGATTTTTGCACAGTTCGGCTCCGACATCGACAGCGTGACAAAAGGCATTCTGGACAACGGCGACCGCTTGACGGAAACGCTCAAACAGAGCCAGCACGAACCGCTCCAGATGAGCGAGCAGGTGCTGCTGCTCTACGCGGTCATGAACGGCTATCTCAACGACATTCCCTCGCCATTCGTCCGCTCGTTTCAGAAGGGGCTGCTGCAATATGTGCGCCGCACAACGCCCTCCCTCTTCGACGAAATGGAGGAAAGCGGCGATTTCAACGAAGCGCAGGAAGCGCAGATGCGCTCCAGCATTGAGAGCTATCAGTTGACTTGCAAGTCCTGATATCGGCCGGTTTTACGAAGTAAAATGGTTCATTTCGCCGGAAAGGAGGCGCGGCCATGCCCAACATGAGCGACATTCGCTTTCACATTAAGAGTGTAAAGCAAACAAGACAGATCACAAACGCAATGCACATGGTCTCCGCCGCGCGCATGCGGCGCGCACTGGACGGCATCCAGAAAAACCGCGCTTACTTTTACCGCACGCTCGATATCATTGCGGACATCCGCTGCCACACCGGCGACATTACGCATCCTTACATCACGCACCGGCCGGGAAACAAGGTTGCTTACATTGTTGTGGCGGGCGAAAAGGGCCTTTCGGGTTCCTACAACCACGCGGTGCTCTCGCTCGCCGACCGCATGATGGCAGACAAAAACGTCGTAACGCTCTACACCATCGGCAGCGTCGCTTCCTTTCACTACCTGCGCCGGGATATCAAGCCCGACCGCCACTTTGAGCGGCTCGCAGAACGCCCAAAGCTCGACCAAGTGCGCCGCATGATGACGATTTTGACCGAACAGTACGACCGCGGCGAGATCGACGAACTGCGCATCGTCTACACGCGCTTCATCAACACACTTGCGCGCGAACCCATGGAGCAAAAGCTGCTGCCGGTTGAGCTGAACGACTTTCAGCGGCAGCAGGTGCCGGGCATCGTAGACAACAGCTACGATCGTACGCAGATTCTCTACGACCCTTCCCCCTCGCAGGTGCTCGACGCGCTGATCCCGCAGATGCTGATTGGCTATGTCTACGGCGCAATCGTGCATGCTTACGCAAGCGAGAACTTCTCGCGCATGGCGGCAATGGAAAACGCGACCCGCAGCGCGGACAAGATGATTGACAAGCTGACACAACAGTACCATTCCGTGCGCCAGCTTACCATTACGAACGAACTGGCCGACATCATTGGTGCGGCCAACGCGTCCAACGCCGCGCAGGCGGCGCAGGGCGCATACCATTCGGAGGAACACAAGAGATGACGGATCACGTAAAAACCGGAAGCATCGTCCGAATCATCGGACCCGTGCTCGACGTGCGGTTTGACGAAGGCGCGGAGCCGGCGCTGCAAACCCTGCTGGTCACGCAGACCGAACCGCCCGTTCACGTTGAGGTGGTTCAGCATTTCGCGCCCGGCGTTGTGCGCAGCATCGCGCTGGAACCGACGGAGGGACTCTACTGCGGCGTCAGCGTCACCAACACCGGCTCGGGCATCCGCGTTCCCGTTGGCGAAACGGTGCTGGGCCGCGTCATCGACTGCCTGGGTCGCCCGATCGACGGGCTCGGCGAGATTGACGCGCCGCTTCGCGAAGTGCATCAGGCGCCGCCGTCGTTCATGATGCAGCGCCCGTCCGCAACGCTGTTTGAAACGGGCATCAAGGTCATCGACCTGCTCGCGCCGTATCCCATCGGCGGCAAGATCGGCCTGTTTGGCGGCGCGGGCGTCGGCAAGACCGTGCTGATTCTCGAGCTCATCCATAACATTGCAAAAAACCACGGCGGTTATTCCGTCTTTACCGGCGTCGGCGAGCGCAGTCGCGAGGGCACCGACCTCATCAACGACATGCGCGAAAGCGGCGTCATCGAGCGAACCTCCCTCGCCTTTGGGCAGATGAACGAACCGCCGGGATCGCGCATGCGCGTGGCGCTCGCGGGCCTGACCATGGCGGAGTACATTCGCGACGAGATGCATCAGGACGTGCTGTTGTTCATCGACAACATCTTTCGTTTCGTGCAGGCGGGCAACGAGGTTTCCGCGCTGCTCGGGCGCATGCCCAGCGCGGTCGGCTACCAGCCGACGCTGGCCAACGAACTCGGTGAGCTGGAAGAGCGCATCGCGAGCACGCCGCACGGATCGATTACCTCCGTTCAGGCGATCTATGTGCCCGCGGACGACCTGACCGACCCCGCCCCCGCGACGATCTTTTCGCACCTCGACGCAACGACCGTGCTCTCCCGCTCGATTGCGGAAATCGGCATCTATCCGGCGGTCGATCCGCTGGCGTCCACCTCGCGCGTGCTGGAGCCCGCCATCGTCGGCGAGCGGCACTACAACGTTGCCCGCCGCGTGCAGGAAACGCTCCAGCGCTACCACGAGCTGCAGGACATCATCGCAATTCTCGGCATGGACGAACTCTCGGACGAGGATCGCCTGACCGTTTACCGCGCACGCAAGATTCAAAACTTCCTCTCGCAGCCGATGAACGTCGCCGAGGTGTATAACGGCACGCCGGGGCGCTCCGTCGCACTATCGGACACCATTGCGAGTTTTGAGGAGATTGTCGACGGCAAGGTCGACGACATTCCGGAGTCGCTGTTCCTGCTCGCAGGCGGCATTTCGGAGGTGCACGAACGCTTTGCGGTCATGCACCAAAACGCATAAGCAGATTCGTATCACTCGTTTGCAACCGTACCATTGGGGAGATGATTTCGTATGGCCAAGCCTTTTCAGCTGATGGTGCTGACGCCGGAACGGGAGTTTTATAACGGCCCGGCGGTCTACGTCAGCGTGAATACCATCGCGGGGTCCATCGGCGTGCTGGCGGATCACGTTCCCATGGTATCCGCACTGGACGTTGGAACCCTCGTAATCGAAACCAGCGACGGAACGCGCCGCACGGCGTTTCACTCCGAGGGGTTCATCGAAGTTCGACCGGACGGCGTCTATATTTTATCTCAAGCCTGCGAATGGCCCGAAGAGATTGACGAAAAGCGCGCGAGAGAGGCGGAAGAACGCGCCAAAGAGCGCATTTCGCATCCGGAGGAGGAGCTCAATCTGACCACGATGGCGCATAGCCGAGTCGCGCTCATGCGCGCCATGACGCGGCGGCGCATCGCCTCGATGTCCTCCACCGAAACCAAGTAGTTGCGGCACAAACCGAAAACAGTGGAAACAAAACAGAACCTGCCATTTTCGGCAGGTTCTTTTCTTACGGCGTCTTCGTGTCGGGACTGATGCCGGTTTCAAACGCGGCGCGCACCCATTCATACACGCGCGGATTCAGGCGGTACCGCTCGCAGTCCCAGAAACAGCGGTCGTTTTTGCCCAGCCCCGCGACAATCCCGGCAGCCACCGCGGGGCTTCGGGAGTGGCCGGCGGTGCAGTGGACGATGAGCAGGTCGATCTCGTTTTGATATTGCAGCACAAAATCGCGAATCGCCTCCGCCTGCTCCATTGTGATCAGGTTCTGATAGAACGACGAGTCCACCGCGTCGTCAAAGCAGAGCCGCAGCACGCGCGGGGCGGGATAACGCTCCGGCACGTCCCACTGGTGATCCATAATCGAAATCAGCGCCTGCCGCTTCGGCGCGCCGTGCTCGGCGTAGGCAAGCATTTCCGGCGTCAGCGGAGAGATGCGAATGGAAAACATAGCTGTCCCCTTTTGCGGCGATTTTGTGCGCTGTAACGGGCGTTTCTCCATCTCTGAGTATACTAGCTTTTCGGTTGCAAAACAGCGGTTTATAGCGGTTGCCAATCGATCTTGCCTGTAACGAAAAGCGATTCCAAAGCGCAACAAAACGCAGGTCGTTTTGGTCATTTTTACAACCGAAATCGCTAAAGAATGATCGAATTAACGATTGACAGAATCTTGAGAACGCGATATGATAGCTCAAATGTTTCATTTTTGAAACATTTTTAGAACGAAGAATGGATGGGGAACTACCCGGTTATCATACTCTGTTTTTAAGGGTGGCGGCCGCGATATTTTGGTCCCTCGCCCTTTCTTTTCGCCAGCGCAGCGGCTTGCCGTTCAGGCGCTGAGCAATTACGGGAGGTCGAATATGTCTTTCGGAAACAGTCTGCTCGTCGCGCTTTTTCTCATGTTGGTCGTCTTTGTAGCATTATTTTCGCTCTTTTTGTTTGTAACGTTGTTTTCTCTGATCGTTCAAACGATGGAATTTTCCGCAAAGCGGAAAAAAGCCGCGCAACACTAACCGTAACAGAAAACAACCGATAGGAGAACGATATGCTCATCGATGCAATTTCCAAGCTCTGGGAAACCTCCGGTTTCGCCGCGCTCACCTGGCAATATCTCGTGATGATTGCCGTTGCTCTGGTCCTGATCTACCTCGCAGTTGTTCGCAAGTTCGAGCCCCTGCTCTTGCTGCCAATCGCCTTTGGTATGCTGCTTTCAAACCTGCCGCTTGCTAGCCTCATGGGCAAGCCCGTCGGCACGGAACCGGGCGGCCTGCTGTATTACCTGTATCAAGGCGTAAAACTCGGTATCTACCCGTCGCTGATCTTCCTCGGCATTGGCGCAATGACGGACTTTGGCCCGTTGATCGCAAGCCCAAGCAGTCTCTTCCTCGGCGCGGGCGCACAGTTTGGCATCGCCGCGGCGTTCATCATTGCCAGCGCGCTCGGCTTTACCCCGCCGGAAGCCGCCTCCATCGGCATCATCGGCGGTGCGGACGGCCCGACCGCCATCTACCTGACCACGCGGCTCGCACCCGACCTTCTGCCGGCAATCGCCATTGCGGCATACTCGTATATGGCGCTGATTCCGATCATTCAGCCGCCGATCATGCGCGCACTCACGACCAAGAAGGAACGTGAGACGATCATGGTGCAGCAGCGCCCCGTCTCGAAGACGGAGCGGGTCTGCTTCCCGATCATCGTCTCCATCCTCTGCATCCTGCTTCTCCCGTCCGTGGCGCCGCTCATCGGCATGCTCATGCTCGGTAACCTGTTCCGCGAATGCGGCGTGGTCGAGCGTCTGTCCGATACCGCGCAGAACGCGCTGATCAACATCGTGACCATCTTCCTTGGCGTTACCGTTGGCGCAACCGCGTCGGCCGACACGTTCCTGCGTCCCGAAACGCTGATGATCATCGGTCTTGGCCTGCTCGCGTTCATCTTCAGCACGGTCGGCGGCCTGCTGCTCGGCAAGCTGATGTACTGGCTCTCCGGCGGCAAGGTGAACCCGCTGATCGGCTCCGCAGGCGTTTCCGCCGTTCCGATGGCCGCGCGCGTTTCGCACCTCGAAGGCCAGAAGGCAAACCCGAAGAACTTCCTGCTGATGCACGCAATCGGCCCGAACGTTGCCGGCGTCATTGGTTCCGCCGTTGCCGCGGGCGTGCTGCTCGCGCTGTTCGGCAAATAACAATTTCGGCAAACTCGGTTTTCGATCAACGGTGTGGGTTTTTCACGAACCCACACCGTTTTCTTATAACACTCTGCATGAGATTGCCTCGTAATTACTTGCCAGCGTCGTATGCTTCGCATATAATCTGGGTAGTGAATCGAATAGGAGGACAACACCATGGATGAAATCAAACAGGAACCGGTTGTCGACGCCACGCAGGAACCGACCGCGAAAAAGCCCGGCGATGTAAACGGCGACGGCAAGGTCGATTTCAAGGATTATATCGCTTCGGCGGCCAAGGCTGTTGGCAGCGCGTATCAGGAAGCGGCGGATGCGGTCAAGGAGAAAGCGCCGGAATTCGCGCAGAAGGCGAAGACCGCCGCCGGGAACGTCAAAGATGCGTTTGTCGACGTTGCCGAGACCGTGAAGGAAAAGTCCCCGGAATACGTCCAGAAAGCGAAGGAAGCGGCAAACGACGTGAAGGACGCGTTTGTTGAAACCGCCGAAACCGTAAAAGCGAAAGCACCGGAGTACGCGCAAAAGGCGAAGGAAGCGGCAAACGACGTGAAGGACGCGTTTGTCGAGACCGCCGAAACCGTGAAGGCGAAAGCCCCGGAATACGTCCAGAAGGCGAAGGACGCCGCCGGGAACGTGAAGGAAGCCTTCGAGGCTACCTTCTGCCACAAAACACCGCAAGCCCCGGCAAAGGACGCCTCCGCGCCCACAGCGCCCAAGACGGAAGACGACACGGTAACCAGAATATAACGCTGATCCATTCGCTCAAGAAAAAGCTCCCGCCGAGATTGACGGGAGCTTTTTGTGTTTCTCGCATGAGATCACTCTTTTTTGACTATACTTTGCTACGTTCACAGAGCAGGCGCAGCGCCTCAAGATAGCCTTCAAACCCGTGTCCCTTGATGCTCGCCACGCATGCGGCGCGAATGTAGGAAACACGCCGGAACTCCTCGCGCGTGTCGGGGTCGGAAATATGCACCTCGACGGTCGGAATGCCGACCGCCTTGACCGCGTCCAGTAACGCGACGCTCGTGTGCGTGTACGCGCCGGGGTTGATGACAATTCCGTCCGCCTTGCCATAGGCGGCTTGAATCGCGTCCACCAGCGCGCCCTCGTGATTGCTCTGGAAGAACTCAACCGACGCGCCGAGCGCCTTTGCCTCCGAACGGATCAGCAACAGCAAGTCGCTATAGGTCGCTTTTCCGTAAATCTCCGGCTCGCGCAGCCCCAGCAGGTTCAGATTCGGCCCGTTCAGCACCAAAATATGCATGGTATTCCTCCCATATCGTTTGCGCGGCTTGCTCCGCAGATTCGCCGTTTGTAACCGCCGCATCGCGAAAACGCGCGTAGAGCGGCGCGCGCTCGCGCAGCATGGCCGCCAGGTCGGCATTCGCCGAAAGCGGCCTGCCCTCGCGCTCCAGCAACGCCACGTCCCGCTCAATCTGATAAACGCGCCCGTTCTGCTTCAGCGCGTAAAAATTCCTCTCGTCCTTGACGATTCCGCCGCCGGTAACGAGAATCCGCCCGCTGCCCTTGCCCCAGATCTCCGCCTGCTCGCGCTCCAACGCGCGAAACGCCATTTCGCCGCGCTCGGCAAAGATCGCGGGAATCGGCATGCCCGTTTCTCGCACGATCTGTTCGTCCAGATCGACACATTCCCGCCCGCTCAGGCGAGCCAGCTCGGCGCCGATTGTGCTCTTTCCGCTGCCCGGCATGCCGATGAGCACGATGTTTTGCATGTCCATCGCCGTTTGCGCGAGCACGCGCTCGATAGCCGCATCCGGAATGCTGTGCCCGAAGAACAGCTCCTCCGCGGCCTTCGCCTGCGCAACCAGCATGCTCAGGCCGCCGGAACAGGGTATGCCCAACTCCATTGCGCGAAACAACAGCGCAGTGATATTGGGGTTGTACACGAGGTCGAGCACGCCCGCGCAGCGCGGAAACCGCGCCGGATCGGCGGGTCGTTCGCCCGTCTTCGGAACCATGCCCAGCGGGGTAGTGTTGATCAACACCTCCGCGTCCGAATGGCGCTCCAGATTGCCATAGTTGTTTGTCCCGTTGCGGGAAACGACAACGACCTCGCGCGCACCGCCGCACTTTGCGACATACCGCGCGGTCAGCGACGCGCCGCCGCTGCCAAAGACGACGACCTTTCGCCCAGAGAACGAAATCCCCGCGCGGGTTGCCATGTAGGTGAGTCCATAGGCGTCCGTATTGTACCCGGTCAGCGAGCCGTCGCGTTCGCGCACGATGGTATTGACGCTGCCAATCTGTTGCGCGGTTTCGTCCAGCCGGTTGCAGTAGGGCAGTACGTCCCGTTTATACGGAATTGTCACGTTCAGCCCGGCGACGTCCGGGCGCGCGAGAAACGCGCCGAGCGCCTCCGGCTCGAGCGGATAGAGCGCATACGCCTCGTTGCCCAGCGCGCGGTGAATGGGCACCGAGTAACTATGCCCCAGCGTTCTCCCGATCAGTCCGTAAAGC
>DAIRTE010000104.1:0-10702 GCA_036804025.1 Clostridia bacterium
ATTGTAACTTTTTTTCGAACGAATATGGCTTCCTTCTTTTCCGATAAACGCTGTGGTATAATGATTTTCACGTGAGGATTAACATCAAATGCGTGTAAAGCCAAGAAAAGCACTTATCCTGCTTGCTATTACGGTGGTACTGTTGCCGCTGTTGTTTGCGTGCTCCGGCGGCAAAGCCGCATCCGGCAGCGGACTCGTCGTCAACGAGATCGTCTCCAGCAACAAGCGTTCGCTCGTGGACAACGCGCTCGGTACGCCGGACTGGATTGAGCTCTACAACGCCGGCAGCGAGGCGATTGACCTCTCCGGCTACGGCGTTTCGGATAATCTGCGCGATCTGCATAAATTCGTGTTCCCCAAGGACACGTCCATCGCGCCCGGCGAATACATGCTCCTCTATGCGACAACTGCCGAGGAACAAGACGACAACAGCGCGTTTTGCACGAACTTTGGCCTCAGCAAGAGCGGCGATTTTCTGTTTATCACGGACCCCTATTACGGAATCGTGACCCAGATGGAGATACCGCCGTTGTATACGGACGTTTCCTACGTGCGCGAATCCGACGGAACCTATGGATTCTGCGCCGTTCCTTCCCCGGGCAAGGAGAACACGGGCGAATTCTATCTAACGCTGGACGCGGTGTTTGCCGCGCAGAACCTCAAGGATATCAGCATCAGTGAGGTGCTTCCCTCGGACAGCGGCGGACAGTACCGTTGGGTGGAGCTCTACAACAGCGGAAAAAATCCCGTCAGCCTCGAGAACTTCTGTTTGTCGGACGACGAGAGCGATCCGCTCAAGTGGCAGATTCCCTCCGGTACCGTCGCGCCCGGCGGATATCTCTGCATCTATCTCACCGGCATGGGCAGCGACGCAACGGACGGAATCCACTCGGCATTCCGGCTCAGCAACGAGGATTCCGTGCTGCTGCTTTCGGACTTGCAGGGCAACCTGATCGACCGAATCAGCTGGCAGCCGGGCCTGCCGAACGGACTTTCGGTGGTCAAGGATGCTTCCGGCGCGGGAGTCTATACCGCGTTTCCGACGTCTGAGGCCGCCAACAGCGACAAAACGTTTACGGACACCAAGGTCACCATCATGGATAAGAGCGACCCGATCCACATCAACGAGGCGCTCAAGATCAATACGCTTTCCCGCGTGGACGAGGACGGCGAGCGCGAGGAATGGGTGGAGCTGAAGAACTTCTCCTCCGCGCCGGTTTCGCTCTTTGGCTACTTCCTCTCGGACGACGGGGACGACCTCTACAAGTTCGCCCTGCCGGACGTAACTCTGGCTCCCGGCGAGTGCCGCGTCGTATTCCTCTCCGGCAAGAACCGCACCGGCAGCGAACTGCACGCGAACTTCAGCCTCGCCGACGACGAGAACGACATCTTCTTTACCAGCCTCAACGGCATGCGCACCGAGAGCCTGTCCCTCGCGGGGGTTACGCGGGAGAACGTCTCCGTTGGGCTGGACGACAACTGGAACATACGCTATTTCGCTTCTCCAACGCCGGGGAGCGACAATGCACACGGATTTGAAACAGCCGACCAGATCGGCTGTTTCGACAATACGGGGGTATTCATCAGCGAAGCCTCCGCGGTGCAGGACGTTAAGAGCGGCGACAACGACTGGATCGAGCTGCACAACGGCTCCGACGCGGCGGTGGACCTGACCGGCTGGACGCTCAGCGACAGCAAGAACGCGCCCGCAAAGTATACGTTCTCCGCCAAGACCATTGACGCGGGCGGCTATCTAGTGGTTGAGTGCACGAGCAATACCCTCCGGCAGAATGCGGACGTTGCTCCGTTTTCGCTTTCAACCGGCGGCGAAACCCTCGTGCTGTACAACGCGCAGGGCACCCTCGTCGACTCGTTTGACACGGGTGCGCTGGGGCCGGATCTTACGAGCGGGCGCATCGAGAGCGACACGACGGTAAACCGCGTGTTCTTTTCGAAGGCCACGCGCGGAAAAGAGAACACGGCGGACTTTGTGGCGGGCATGGCGCCGCAGCCGGCGTTCTCCGAAACGGGGTTGTATCACACTGAGGCGTTTGCGGTCACGATCACCTGCGACGACCCGAACGCGGTAATCTATTATACGACCGACGGGGACGAGCCGACCTCGCGTTCCAACCAGTACACCGGCCCGGTCGAAATCAGCAAGAACACGCCGCTGCGCGCGGTTTCGATCATTCCCGGCAAGCGCACGAGCGACATCACGACGGCGACCTACCTCTTTGAGGAGCCGCATACCGTTCCGGTCGTCTGCGTCACGGGCGATCCGGATCGGATCAAGATGGTCATGACCGTCGACGACATGGACATGAAGGTCGAAAAGCTCGCGACCATCTCCTATTACGAGCCGGACGGCTCGCTCGGCACGACCTTCCCCGCGGGCATCAAACCAAAGGGCGCGGGCACGGTTGCCTACGCGCAAAAGTCGCTGAGCATCAACCTGCGCTCCGGCTACGGACAAAGCAGCGTAACCTATCCCTTCTGGCCGGGCTATGAGTTCAAGACGTTCTCCGCGCTCGTCGTTCGAAACAGCGGGCAGGACTGGGGCAACGCGCGCATTCGCGACGCGTTTGCAAACGCGCTCGTCGAGGGCATGAACGTCGACAACTCCGCGACGCGCCCCGTCGTCGTCTACATCAACGGCAAATACAACGGCCTCTACGATCTGGGTGAGGATCAGAACGGTGAGTTTTTAGAGACGCATTACGGCGTCAATGGCGATACGGTGGAGTTCATCCGCCGCAACAGCACCGTGATCAAAGGCGACAACGACGACATCAAGCGCGTTCGCAACTTTGCGCAAACGGAAAACCTCAGTGACGACGCGGTGTTTGCCGAGTTCAGCCAGTGGGTGGACGTCGCCTACTTTACGGACTACTTCATTGCGCAGACGTTCTTCTGCAACTCCGACATGTTCAACCAGAAATACTGGCGCACGACGGATTACGCGGTGAAATGGCGGCCGGTGTTCTACGACCTCGACTTTGTGTACAAAACCGCCGAGCGGGACATCATAAGGCAATATTTCAATCCGGACGGCGTGCCCTCGTTTGATAAATCTCTGACGTATTTCGAAATCTACATCGGGCTCAAGAAGAACAAGGCCTGGCGGGAATACTGCGTGGAGCGCTACGTGGAAGTCGTCGAGAAATACTTCAATTCGGATCGCGCAACCGCGCTGCTGGACCAGATGGCCGCGGCGATTCGCCCCGAAATGCCGCGCCAGATTGCGCGCTGGAAGAAGCCATACTCGATGAACGAGTGGGAAGATGAAATCAAGCAGCTGCGCTATTTCGTTGAGAACCGTCCGCAGTACGCGCTGGAGAACATGCGCCATTATTTCGGGATTTCGCAGAGCGAGCTGGACGCGTTGATTCAGAAGTACAAACAATAGAACGATTTGCGATAGAGCGCCGGGTTTCATCCCGGCGTTTTCTGTTCGCGAGGCACAAAATTGCGCAAATAGAGGCAGATATGAACGAACCATAAAACAATCGTGCAAACAATTGGCGTTCATTTACACGTCTGTGCGTTCGTGTTAAAATAACATGAAAGCGTGAAAATGGTGAGCGTATGCGTATTCTTGGAATCGACCCCGGTTATGCGATATTGGGTTACGGCGTTGTGGACGCCACCGGTACCAAATTAGCCGCGGTGGACTACGGCGTAATTGAAACGTCTTCCAGCGAACGCCTGCCCGCGCGGCTGAACCGTCTCTACGACGGGACGCGCGCGCTGATTGAACGGTTCCAACCGGATTGCGCGGTGTTTGAGGAGTTGTTTTTTTACCGCAACACCACGACGGCGCTCGCCGTTGGCGCGGGGCGCGGGGTTTCGATTCTCGCCGCCGAGCAGGCTGGCCTTCCGCTCTACGAATACACGCCCATGCAGATTAAACTCGCCGTCACGGGCAACGGCCACGCGGACAAGCGCGCCGTGCAGCAGATGGTCAAGATGCTGCTTTCGCTCTCCGCCCCGCCAAAGCCGGATGACGCGGCGGATGCGGTTGCCGCCGCGATTTGCCACGGCTGCACAATTGGCCCCGCGGCGGAGGAATACCGAATTCGCTGACGCAAGCGCCAGGGAGGATACCAAATTTGTACGCATACATTCACGGCGTTGTGGACGAGCTTCTCGTCGACCGCGCGGTTCTAGAAGCGGCAGGCGTCGGCTACGAGCTGTTTTGCAGCGCAATGACGCTCAAGAAGCTCACCTGCGGCAAGACGGAGCGGCTCTATACACATCTGCATCTGGCGGAGGGCGTGATGGCGCTCTACGGGTTCTACGAGCCGGAGGAGAAGGACATGTTTCGCAGGCTCCTCTCGGTCACACGCGTCGGGCCGAAGCTCGCGCTAGCGGTGCTCTCGTTGCTCACGCCGAGCGACGTTGCCACCGCGATTGTCACCAACAACGCCGCCGCGTTTGACCGCGTGCCCGGCATGGGCCGCAAAACGGCGCAGCGGGTGCTGCTGGAGCTCAAGGAGCGCGTGGAGACGAGCGAAATGCTCGCCGGAAACGGCAGCCTCGACGCGCCGGATCTGCGCTCGGAGGCGGTTGCCGCGCTGGTCTCGCTTGGTTACGACGGACTCGCCGCCGGAAAGGCGGTTGCCGCCGTCGAGCAGGCGGAGAGCGTGGAATCGCTGATCACCGCCGCGCTGCGAAAACTCGCGAAATAACCGCGCCCGCGCGATGCGCTGAAGGATAGGAAATGGACGAACGCCTCATCAGCTCCTCGATGCGCGAGGACGAAGCAAAAACGGAATATTCCCTTCGCCCGCGAAACCTCGCCGAATACATCGGCCAGTTCGCGGTGAAGGATCATATGCGAATCTTTATTGACGCGGCGCTCAAGCGGAACGAGCCGCTTGACCACGCGCTGTTTTACGGCCCGCCGGGTTTGGGCAAAACGACGCTCGCGGGCATCGTAGCCAACGAAATGGGCGTTTCGCTTCGCGTGACCAGCGGCCCTGCGATTACCCACGCGGGCGACCTCGCGGCACTGCTGACGAACCTCGCGCCGGGTGACGTGCTGTTTATCGACGAGATTCATCGCCTCAGCGCCACGGTGGAAGAGGTGCTCTATCCCGCGATGGAGGATTACGCGCTCGACATCATCATCGGCAAAGGGCCGTCCGCGCGGAGCATCCGGCTCGACTTGCCGAAGTTTACGCTCATTGGCGCGACGACGCGCATGGGGCTGTTGACCTCGCCGCTGCGGGATCGCTTTGGCATTAAGGAGCAGCTCGCGATGTACGACGCGGACTCGCTCAAGGAGATCATCATGCGCAGCGCGCAGATTCTGAACATCGCGATTACCGACGAGGGCGCGGTGGAGATCGGCTCTCGCGCGCGCGGAACCCCGCGCGTGGCAAACCGCCTGCTCCGGCGCGTTCGGGACTATGCGGAGGTGCGCGGAAACGGCAGCATCGACCTGAGTTCCGCAAAGGAAGGGCTCGACATGCTCGGCGTGGACGAGCTGGGACTCGACGAGATTGACCGCCGCATGCTGGACGTGATGATTTCCAAGTTCGGCGGGCGGGCGGTCGGGCTCGACACGATTGCCGCGGCAACCGGCGAGGACGCAACCACGATTGAGGACGTATACGAGCCCTATCTATTGCGGCTCGGTTTTCTGGCGCGAACGCCGCGCGGGCGCATCGTGATGCCCGCGGGCTATGCGCACCTAGGATACCCCTGCGAAACGCAACAGCTGAAACTGGAGGTAGAGGAATGAACCGCAAGGAGATGAAGCAGCTTCTCGAAGAGAGGTTTGAGCGAATCGCGCTGCTGGAGACCAGAATTGATACCATGGAGCAGCTGATCGAAGGGTATCACGCGCGCGAGCAGTCGCTGATTGATACGCTGCACACGGCGCAGAACACGTCCCGCAAGCTCACGGAAGACGCGCGCGCGGAGGCGGACGCCATCCGCGAGAAAGCGCGGCAGGAGGGCAAGAAACTGCTCGACGATACCATGCGCGCGGCACAGTCGGCGATGGATCAGGCGCAGCAGCAGGCGGCAGAACTGCGCATTTCGGCAAAGAACGAGAGCGACCGCATGATCCGCGACGCGGAGATCATCAAGAGCGAATACGAGGAACTCGTGGACTCGTTTAACGCCCTTCTGGAGCAAAACGCGAACGAGCTGCGGGAAACCGCGGATCGCTTTGCCGAGTTTGTTCGCGGGCGCAAGATTGAAGCGCCCGAGGTGAAGCTCGACGGCGAAGCATTCTACAAATCCGTCGGCGCGCTCAACGACGCCCGCTTGCCGGACCCGGACGGGGACCCCGCGACGTTGATGAAAAACATCTATCAACTGCAAAAACGCCCGCTGCCCACCGCGGAGAATCTAGGCGTAGAGGAAAGCGGTGCTACCGAAGCGGTGCCCGCGGAGGAGCGTCCGCTGGAGGTGCCCTATTCCGAACAGGCTTGGACGAGCCTCTTTGAGCAGAGTGAGAGCGAGCCGCAGGCGGAGTTTACCAAGTCGTTTGACCCCGCGTTTACGCCGAGCGATGTTGAATTGCAGACGGGCGAATGCGCCATCCCGACGAATCAGGCGGAACACGCGTTTGACGAATATTTCGCCTCGCCGGAGTTTTCCGGTGCGCAGGCGGAGCCGAGCGCGGACGTGGAACCGTTTTCCCGCGCGGCATACGAATCCGCTTCGCACGAGAGCGCGAGCGAACCGCAGGCGGAGTTTACCAAGTCGTTTGATCCCGCGTTTACGCCGAGCGACGTAGAAGTGCAGTCGAACGAATGCGCCATTCCGGCCGGGCAGGCGGAACAGGCGTTTGACGAGTATTTTTCGACCGGCCTTGAGCCGAGCGGCAAGACCGCGCAGGACGAGGTCGCACCCGCGCAGGCGGAAGGCCCGGAGGGAGCGATTGCCGAGCCGTATTCCGAAAAAGCCTGGGCGCAGAGCGCGTTTACAAGCAGCCTAGAGCCGCAGGCGGAGGGCGCTGCGGCGTTTGATGAGTTGTTTGGCGACAAGCCAACTGCCTCGAGCGACCCCGTTTCCTACGAGGGCGTGCGCATCGAAGAGCCGTATCAACCGATAGAAACGGCAGACGAAAGTGACGCTTCGACGCAGGACGCGAGCGCGACGGAGCCGTATTCCGAAAAAGCCTGGGCGCAGAGCGCGTTTACGAGCAGCTTAGAGCCGCAGGCAGAGGGCGCGGCGGCGTTTGATGAACTGTTTGGCGACAAGCCAACTGCTTCAAGCGAACCCGTTTCCTACGAGGGCGTGCGCATCGAAGAGCCGTATCAATCGATGGAAACGGCAGACGAAAGCGACGCTTCGACGCAGGACGTGAGCGCGACGGAGCCGTATTCGGAGATGGCCTGGGCGCAGGGCGCGTTTACGAGCAACTTAGAGCCACAGGCGGAAGGCGCGGCGGCGTTTGACGCAATGTTCAGCGAGCCTGCCGGTTCCGGCGCGTTTGAAGCGTCCTTCGAATCGGAGCAGGAGCCGCGCGAATGGGAGCCGGAGCGCGAGCCGGATGCGGAAGACATCCCGACCGTGTCCCGCTATGTTTCGCAGGCAAATGAAGAAGAGGTTTCGTTGGACGCGCTGCTGGAAGAGATCATCAAGGCGGGCGAGTAACGCCGATTTTCGCGCCCGATTATTTTCTGGGAGGTAGGACATGGATTTTAGGAGCATTGACAAGCGGCAATGGATCACCATTTTCATCTGCGTCGTCGGCACGTTCATCCTCTCGATCATTCGGTTCGACGCGGGCGGAACCACCTCCGCACTGGGGGACATCAACGCGTATGCCTCGCTGGAAGACGCGGGCATCTTTGCCTCGGTCATGGCGCTGGGCGCGCCTTGGGGAATTCTGGCCTCGGTGCTCGGCATCGTGCTTGGCGCAATCGCGATGGGGAGCAAGTACTTCATCATTGGTGATTTGCTGATTAAGAGCCTCATGGGGTTGTTTGTCGCCGCGTTTGCCGCAAAATGCGACAACTGGAAGCGCAGCTTCGTCGTTGCGGGCATGGCGGAGGCGATTATGATCGTGCTATTCTTCGTGTACGACCTGCTGATCATTCGCGAGTTCATGCTGGTTGGAACCACGCTGTTGATGCAATTCATTCAGGGCGTAATCTGTACCGTGCTTGGCGCGGCGATTCTGCGCTATATGCCGGTGATGCAGCCGGACCGGATGCTCTCCATCCGCCGTCCGGTGGACTGAGAGGCTCTTTATGTTTCTAACGGTTCTAGGGCGACACGGCCCGTATCCGCGGCCCGGCGGCGCCTGTAGCGGGTATTATATTGAGGACGGCCCGACGCGCGTGTTGATTGACTGCGGCGCGGGCGTGCTCTCGCGGCTGATGGAGCATGTGCACCCGGCAAAGCTGGACGCAATCATCCTGTCGCACTTGCACTTTGATCATTGTTCGGATCTGTTCGTCATGCGCTACGCGCTGGATCAGCAGGATGCTGAAGCGGGCGCCGAAAAGCGGCGCGTGCCGCTCTACACGCCGAACGAACCGTTTGAAACGCTCAAGGCAATCACCACCGGCGCGCTGTTTGAGCCGCACACGGTCAAGGGCGGGGACGTGATTACCATTGGCACCCTGACGATTGCGTTCACGGCGATGGCGCACCCCGTGCCGGTGAACGGCATGCGCATTACCGGCGCAGATGGTCGGTCGCTGTTCTTTACGGGGGACACGAAGCAGTACCCCGGCATGGAGCAGGCGGCGCTTGGCGCGGACGCGCTGCTCGCGGACGCGTGCTTCGTGGACGCCTCGGAAACCGGCCCGCATATGCACGTAAAACAGGCCTGCGAGATGGCGCGAAACGCGGGCGTCGGGACGCTGTATCTCACGCATCTTTGGGGCAAACGGGACACCGAGGACGCGATGAAAAAAGAGATTGACTTTCCCTCCACATTTGTGGTAAAAGAACGAGGGCGATACTGTATTTAACGTGCCAGAACGCGGCTTTCTTAGCAATTTGCCAAATGGATAGTCGAGGGCGATATTGCATTTAACGTGCCAGAACGCGGCTTCCTTTGCAATTTGCCAAATGGACAGTCGAGGGCGTTATTGTATTTATAGCACTTACCTCTCGGCGCGAACACTGATGATTCTGCGCGAAAATGCGACTTCGCCTGTTCTTTTTCGTAGTCAGACAGCCGAGAATGTAGTATAATCAGTAACGAAATAACGATTGAATATAAAAACACGGAGGAATCAGACCATGGCTAAGAAAACCATTGAGGACGTAAACGTAACCGGTAAACGGGTACTCGTGCGCGTGGACTTTAACGTTCCGCTCACGCCGGAAGGAAAGGTTGCGGACGATAAGCGCATTGTCGCCGCGCTGCCGACCATTCAGTACTTGCTCGATCATAAGGCGAAGGTCATTCTTTGCTCGCATCTCGGCCGCCCGAAGGGCGTGACCCCGGAATTCTCCCTTGCTCCCGTTGGCGAACGGCTCAGCGAACTGCTGCCGGATGTGCGCATCTGGATGGCGGAGGACGTCATTGGCGAATCCGCGAAATCCGCGGTTGCGGACATGAAGGAAGGCGAAATCGTTCTGTTAGAGAACGTCCGCTTCCATCCCGAAGAAGAAAAGAACGATCCCGCGTTTGCCAAGGAACTCGCGAGCCTCGCGGATCTCTATGTTTCGGATGCGTTTGGCACCGTCCACCGCGCGCATGCGTCGACGGCGGGCGTAGCGGCCTATCTGCCCGCGGTTGCCGGTTTCCTGATCGGCAAAGAGCTCGGCATCATGGGCAAGGCGCTGGAAGATCCGGAGCGTCCGTTCGTGGCGATTCTGGGCGGCGCGAAGGTCTCCGACAAGATTGGCGTCATCACGAACCTGCTTGACAAGTGCGACTCGCTCATCATTGGCGGCGGCATGGCCTATACCTTCCTCAAGGCCATGGGCTACGAAATCGGCACCTCGCTGCTGGATGCGGATAGTCTGGAACTGGCGAAGGAAATCATGGCCAAGGCGAAGGCCAAGGGCGTGAACTTCCTGCTACCGGTGGACAACGTCATTTCGGTTGCCTACGCGCCGGATGCCGAGCACAAGACGATCGATTCGGACAACATTCCCGCCGGTTGGATGGGTCTGGACATTGGGCCGAAGACGATTGCGCTGTTTGCTAAGACGATTGAAGAAGCGAAAACCGTCATTTGGAACGGCCCCATGGGCGTGTTCGAAATGCCCGCGTTTGCCGAGGGCACCCGCGGCGTCGCGGCGGCCTGCGCCGCCTGCAAGGGTACGACGATCATCGGCGGCGGCGACTCTGCTTCCGCGGTCAAGAAGCTCGGCTTTGCCAAGCAAATGACGCATATCTCCACGGGCGGCGGCGCTTCGCTGGAGTTCCTCGAAGGCAAGGTTCTGCCCGGCGTTGCCGTGCTCAACGACAAGTAAACGAAGGCTTGCCCGTCAAAGCGCGCTTTGCGCGCTTTGACGATATATACCGCGTCGCGCTTTTCGCGGCGCAATGCGAATTGGAAAGGAATCATTTTATCATGAGAAAGCCCATTATTGCAGGAAACTGGAAGATGAATATGACCCCCGCGGAAGCTGAACAGCTGGTCGCGGAACTCATTCCGCTCGTCAAGGACGCAAGATGCGACGTCGTCGTCTGCCCGCCGTATGTGGACCTCGCGGTCGTTGGCAAACTGCTCGTCGGCACCAACATCAAGCTCGGCGCGCAGAACATCCA
>DAIRTE010000105.1:0-7176 GCA_036804025.1 Clostridia bacterium
CGTCGCCGACGGGCTATATGCACCTCGGCAACCTGCGCAGCGCGCTGTATACCTACCTATACGCAAAAAAGCACGGGGGCAAGTTCATCCTCCGCATTGAGGACACCGACCAGAGCCGTTATGTCGAGGGCGCGGTGGACGTCATCTACAACACCCTGCGCGACATCGGCATGCTCTGGGACGAAGGCCCGGACGTCGGCGGCGCATACGGCCCCTATGTGCAGAGCGAGCGAAAAGCGATGTATAAACCCTACGCCGAGCAGCTCGTCAAGGCGGGCAAGGCGTATTACTGTTTCTGCACGAACGAGGAGCTGGACGCGCGGCGCGAGGAATCCTCGCAAAAGGGCGAGGTCTGGAAGTACGACAAGCACTGCCTGCACCTCTCGCCGGAGGAAGTACAAAAGAGAATTGCAGCGGGCGAGCCTCACGTCATCCGCCAGAACGTACCGCTGACCGGCGAAGCGTCGTTTGACGACGTGCTCTACGGGCACATCGCGGTGGACTGCGCGGAGCTGGACGACATGGTGCTCATCAAGGCGGACGGCATGCCGACCTATAACTTTGCCAACGTGATCGACGACCACACGATGGCCATTACGCACGTGATGCGCGGCAACGAATACCTCGCGAGCACGCCGAAATACAACCTGCTCTACGAGGCGTTCGGCTGGGAAAAGCCGGTGTACATCCACATGACGCCGATCATGCGCGACCAGACGCATAAGCTCAGCAAACGGGACGGCGACGCGTATTACGAGGACTATCTCAAGAAGGGCTACCTCAAGGAAGCAATTGTCAACTACGTGGCGCTGCTCGGCTGGAACCCCGGCGACGAGCGCGAGTTCTTTACGCTGGACGAGCTCAAGGAAGCGTTCGACGTAACCGGCATGTCAAAATCCCCCGCAATCTTCGACGTGAACAAGCTCACGTGGATGAACGCGGAATACGTGCGCAAGCTCACGCCGGAGGAGTTCACGCGCCATGCCATGCCCTATTACGAGCAGGCGGGTATCGCGGGCATGGACAAGGGTATCCTCTGCCGGATTCTGCAGCCGCGCACGGAGATCTTTACCCAAATTCCCGAGGTGGTGAATTTTCTGATTGCCTTGCCGGAATACGACGCGGAGCTCTTTACGAACAAAAAGAGCAAGACGGATTCCGTCGTTTCCGCGGAGGTGCTGGACTTCGTGATTCCCGCGCTGGAAGCGCTTCCGCAGTGGACGGAAGAAGCGCTGCACGAAATGCTGCTCGGCATGGCGGAGGCAAGGGGAATGAAGAACGGAACGCTGCTCTGGCCGGTGCGCATTGCGCTCGCGGGCAAGCTCGTGACCCCCGGCGGCGCAATTGAAATTGCAACGCTTCTCGGCAGAGAAGAATCCTTAAAGCGGTTGAAATTCGGCAGAAGCAAACTTTAATTTTCTTTCTTTTCCGAAGAAAGAAACAAAGAAATCATCGCTAAAATTCTTTTGTCTTACTTTTCTTCTAAGAAAAGTAAAGGAGGTAACCCTATATGAAACTTGGAGTGATTGGCTTGCCGAACGTTGGCAAGAGCACGCTCTTTAACGCGATTACGCAGGCGGGCGCACAGGCGGCGAACTACCCGTTCTGCACCATTGAGCCAAACGTCGGCGTCGTCGCCGTGCCGGACGAGCGGTTGGACGTGCTGGCCGCGATGTATAACCCCGAAAAGTACACGCCCACGACGATTGAGTTTGTGGACATCGCGGGTCTCGTGCGCGGCGCGAGCCGTGGCGAGGGGTTGGGCAACAAGTTCCTCTCGCACATTCGCGAGGTGGACGCGGTGGTGCACGTCGTGCGCTGCTTTGAGGACGAGAACATCGTCCACGTGGACGGTAGCGTCAACCCCGCGCGGGACGTGGAGACCATTTCGTTTGAGCTGATCTTTGCGGACATGGAGACGGTGGAAAAGCGGCTCGACCGCGCACGCAAGCTCCTCAAGGCGGGGGACAAAAAGACCATTGCGGAGGTTGCGCTGCTTGAGCGGCTCCAGCCCGCGCTGGAGAGCGGAAAGCCCGCGCGCAGTCTCGATTTGACGGAAGAGGAAGCGGAGCTCATGCGCGGCTTCTTCCTGCTGACCAGCAAGCCGATCATCTACGTTGCCAACGTCAGCGAGGACGAGATTGGGCAGGAGCCGAACGCGCACGTCAAGGCGCTCTATGAGATCGCCAAGGCGGAAAAGGCGGAGGCACTGACCATCTGCTGCAAGCTCGAAGAGGAGATTGCCGAGCTCGACCCCGCCGAAAAGGGCGCGTTCCTCGCGGAGCTGGGGATCAAGGAATCCGGCCTCGACCAACTCGTAAAAGCCTGCTACCGGTTGCTGGGACTGATCAGCTACCTCACCGGCGGGCCGAAGGAGGTTCGCGCGTGGACGATTACGCGCGGAACGAAAGCGCCGCAG
The DNA here is from genome assembly GCA_036804025.1 of Clostridia bacterium. Lineage (GTDB taxonomy): Bacteria > Bacillota > Clostridia > Christensenellales > CAG-138 > UBA7703. The sequence continues at coordinate 2,420 of DAIRTE010000105.1, forward strand.
GCCGCGGGCAAGATTCATACGGACTTCGAGCGCGGGTTCATCCGCGCGGAGATCGTGCCGTTTGAAACGCTCAAGGAGCTTGGCTCCATGGCCGCGTGCAAGGAGAAGGGCCTGATCCGCAGCGAGGGCAAGGAATACGTGATGCAGGACGGCGACGTGACACTGTTTCGGATTAACGTTTGATTTTACTGATCTAGCTTGAGAATGACTTAGTTGTGTTAACCCCGTGGGCAATGCCCGCGGGGTTTTTCGCTCCCTCTGGCATGGTTCGTTCTTGGCCCCCTCTGACGAGGGGGCTGTCGCCGGTAGGCGACTGGGGGAGAGAAGAAGTTATTTCAAGGAGGGGGCTGTCGTCGTCAGGCGACTGGGGGAGAGAAAAAGTTATTTCAAGGAGGGGGCTGTCGCCGCCAGGCGACTGGGGGAGAGAACCGGAGGTAAAAAAGATTTGAGCTTTTCGCTCCCTCCGGCGCTGCGCGCCACCTCCCTCGTCCGAGGGAGGCAAGAACGCGCGAGTAAAAAAGCGCCCCCGAAGGAGCGCTTTGAATTGCAATTGTTGAAATGGCGTTACTCTACCGGTTTAAAGACCTCTGCGCCGTGTTTGCAAACGGGGCAGACGAAGTCCGGCGGAAGCGTGTCGCTTTCCAGCACATACCCGCAGACCCCGCAGACGAAGCCCTTCTTTTTCTCCGGTTCCGGCTTGGATTCTGCTTTCGGGGCTTCCGGCGTAGTCGTCGACTGCTTCGGTGCTTCCACCGCTGCTGGCTGCTGCTTCGGCGCTTCCTGCGCCTTTGTGCCTTCCTCCGAATCGAGGGGAACGAACACCTCCGCGCCGTGTTTGCAGACGGGGCAGATGAAGTCCGGCGGCAGCACTTCGCCCTCGTAGATATACCCGCAGACCGTGCAGAGCCAGCCCTTCTTCTTCTGCGCGCCCGCGCCGGCCTTGGGCTTGATGTTCTGGCGGTAATATTCGTAGGTCACGGAAGGCTCGCTCGAAAGCTTCTTCGCCTCCGTCAGGCTCGCGACAAACATGGTGTGCGTTCCACAGTCCACGGCGGAGATGATTTTACCGCTCATAAACGCGTTGACGCCTTCGGTGATGTAGGTGATTCCGTTCAGGCTGCGCGCGTAGGCGTCAAATCCCTCGAATTTCTGCACCTCTTTGCCGCTGTGCAGGCCAAAGCGCTCGTAGAGCGGGAACTTGGACGTATCCGAAAGCACGGAGACGTTGAACAGCCCGGTTTTCAGCACCATATCGTGCGTCATGTTCTCTTTGTTCACCGCAAAGGCAATGCACTTTGGCGTGCTCGTCACCTGAATGACGGTGTTGATGATGCAGCCGTTGTCCCGCGCGCCGTCCTTGGCGGAGAGCACAAACAGTCCGTAGCTGATGGCGAACAGCGCGGCATTGTCGATTTCCCCGGTGGGCACGGAGGTGTTCTCCGGCAGGGTCATCGTGCTCACGATCGCGCCGGCGAGCGCGTCGATCTCGCTGAGCTGCGTTTCCTTGAGGGAAGAGCGGAGGCTCACTGTCGCGTCGAGCACGGTCATGTCCTTGAGCGGCCCCAGCGTCTCGCGCATGAGCTTGCCGCTGGCGGGTGCCCAGGAGCCGTTCTCCAAAAACGCGAGCGTGCGATTCTGAATGTTGTGCAGCACGAGGTCGTGAATCAGCTCTTCCATCGTGATGAACACGCCCGCGTTGTAGGTTGCCGAGGCAAAGACGAGATGGCTGTAGCGGAAGCACGCCGCGACAATCTGGCTCATTGGCACCACCGAAACGTCGAACAGCTCAACCTTGACGCCCTGCTCGCGCAGACGGCTCGCGAGAATTTCCGCCGCGTTCTCCGTGTTTCCGTAGATCGAGGCGTAGGCGAGCATCACGCCCGTCTCCTCCGGTTCGTAGGTGCTCCAGCGCTGGTATTTTTCGATGTAGGCGGAGAAGTCCCTGCGGTGCACGGGGCCGTGCAGCGGGCAGATCGTCCGAATGTCCAGCGCGGAGATCTTCTTAAGCGCGGACTGCACCTGCGCGCCGTATTTGCCGATGATGTTGGCGTAGTACCGCCGCGCTTCGCCGACCAGCGAATTGTAAAAGTCCAACTCGTCCGCAAAGAGCGCGCCGTTGAGCGCGTTAAACGTGCCGAACGCGTCCGCCGAAAAGAGCACCTTGTCGGTCTTGTCGTAGGTAAACATGACCTCCGGCCAGTGCACCATAGGCGCCATGATGAACTGGAACTCGTGTTTGCCGGTGGAGAGCGTGTCGTTTTCCTTGACGATGATCGCGCGGTCGGAAACGTCCATGCCGAAGAACTGAACGATCATTTCGCTCGTCTTCTTGGTGCAGACGACCTTCGTGTCCGTGTAGCGGCAGAGCAGGTCTAACAGCGTTGCCGAGTGATCCGGCTCCATGTGCTGTACCACGACATAGTCCAGCTTGCGGCCGTCCAGCACGTGCGCCACATTCTCAAAGAACAGCCGCCCGATGGCCTTGTCCACCGTGTCAAACAGAATGGTCTGTTCGTCCAATATGAGATACGAGTTGTAGGAAACGCCGTTTGGAATGGAATAGACGCCCTCAAACATGGCGAGGCGCCGGTCGTTTCCGCCAACCCAGGTGATATCGTCGTTTACTTTTCTTGTGCAATACATGCGTGTATGCCCCTTTCGTGTGCTGCTCTATCAAAAAACTATTGTTTACTGAACCAAATAGGCGTTAAATCCGTCGGTCTGCGCGGTGGTGCCGTCCGGAAGCACCCAGAACGCCTCCACGCCGTCGAGCGAGGCGACGAGCGCCTTCCCCTGCGCAAGCGGCAGGCAGAACAGCCCGGTCGTCAACGCGTCCGCCAGCGCGGAATTCTCCGAAATCACGGTAACGGAGTCGTAATACGTCGAAGGCAGCAGCGTCTCCGGATCGATGATGTGGTGGTAGCGCTTGCCGTCCACGGTGTAGAACCGCTCGTAGGTGCCGCTCGTGACCACACTTTGCCCGGATACCTGCACGGCGCAGAGCGTTCCGTCCGAATACGGGTCCTGAATGCCGACCTGCCAAGAGGTTCCGTCCGCGCGGGTGCCAATGGAGCAGACGTTGCCGCCAATGCTCAGCAGCATGGAGGTCACGCCGCTGTCGCGCATCGCCTTTATCGCCTGTTCGGCGGCGTAGCCCTTGCCGATGGCTCCGACGTCGAGCTGCGTCTTTTCATCCACGAGATACAGCGTGCTCGCGACGCGGTCAACGACGATGTTCTCCGGATTCGCATCCGCGTCTGCCGCTTGCAGCTCCGCCATCGGCGGAAGCGACGCGTGGTCGGGGTCGTTCAGTCCCGCCTCGCGGTATTGCAGCCAGAGATCGAGCACGCGGCCCATGGCAATGTTCATCCGTCCGTCGGTGAGCGTGTCCATTTCTTTTGCGTAGTCCACGAGGTCGAGAATCCGCTTGTCCACCGCAACGGGCGCTTTTCCCGCCTGCTCGTTGACGGTCGCGAGGTTGTTTAGTCCGTCGTAGGTGTGGTAGATGTCATACAGCCGGTGGTATTCCTGCAGCAGCTTATGCAGCTCGCCGAACCGCGCGTTTGCGCTGCGCTCGCTCGTGTCGTAGACAATCACGGTGGTAACGGTGTCGAACACGTCAAAAAACACCTGTTCGTAGCGCTTTGGCTCTTGCTTTGCCGCGCAGCCAACGAGCGAGGAAAGCAGCAAAACCGCCGCAAAGATCGCCGAAAAGATCGCCGAAAAGCGCCGAACGCGAGCCCGCTTTCCCGCTTGCACAAATGCAAACATGCCTGTAGGCATTATTCCATTTTTTCGCGTAATTATCAAGACTACCTCTGCGTTTCCTTCGGTTTTTGATTGCCGGAACGGGACTCTTTTGCGGAAGCTGCGTTCAGCCCGCGGAAGGTATACCGCGCGACAAGCCCGGTCAGCACGCCGGTGATCGCCGCCGAGAGCAGCAGCACCGGCAGATACGCAAGGATTGCCCGCGTTTCGACCACGAAGCAAGCAACCGCCAGCTGGGCGATGTTGTGCGCCGCCGCGCCGAGCACGCTGACGCCGACGACGCTGAGTCCTTTCATGCGCCGCGCGAGAATCATCACAAGCAGGCTGACCACGCCGCCCGCAAAGCTGTAAAGCATGGCCGCGACGCCACCAAAGAGCAGGCCGCTCAGGCCCACCTTGAGGATCATCAGCAGGATCGCGCTGGGCACGTCCAGCAGGTACAGCGCGTAGAGCAGCACCGTGTTCGCCAGGCCGAGCTTTACGCCGGGGATGCCCGTAATCGGCAGCAGGTGCTCCACGTAGCCGAGCACGAGCGCAACGGCGGTGAGCAGGCCGAGTTTTGCAATGGCGGATGCGTTCCAGCGTGTGTTCATGGCTGTTCTCCAGCGGGTGTGACCTCAACCGTTACCCCGTTTGGCAGGCAGACGATCCAGTTGTCCAGCAGGAGTTTGTCCGCGTTGTCTGGGTCGATGACTCCGTGGTGTACGCAGATTTGGTTCTTGCAGGTGGAGGATTCCATTCGTATGCCGCGTTCGTCAATGACCACGACGTTGACCTTGCCGTCGCCCTGATCGATCGTAATCGTCTGGTAGTCGTCCGCGCGAACCTGGCGATATTGTTTTCCGCCAACGAAGACGGTGACGGTCGCGCCGGGCGTTTTGGGCGTGAGCAGCCGCGAGGCGGCAAACGCAAGGAGCGCAAGCAGCAGCACGCCGCCAACAATGATCCAGTCCCGCTTTTTCACGCTGCTCTGCCGCCGCTCCTTTCCG
>DAIRTE010000105.1:7276-10647 GCA_036804025.1 Clostridia bacterium
TGCTCCTGCTTGCCCGCTTCATACTGGCTCTTGAGCGCCTGCTGGGCTTTGGTGCCGACCCCGGTTGTCAGCACCGCGCGCGCCGCCGCCCGCTGCATGCGCTTTGGGTTCGAAACGGGGGATCGCGCCCGCCCGTCGTCCGGTTCCGGCTTGGAAAACGCAAGCGTACCAAACCGCTCCAGCACAAACGCGAGCACCTCTGCGTCCTTCGGCTCCGCACCAAAGGTCGCTTTTGCGGCGGAATACGCGCCGTCGCCGGAGCGCTCCCAAACACCCACCCAAAAGGGTTCCTCAAAGAAAACCGTGCATGTTATGCGATTCATACCGCATCCTCCTGTCTGCGGCCCGTCTGCGAGAAAGCGGACAACCCAGGAGGGCAGGTTACTGACGGATTTCTCCGCGCGCGGACTACCAACCGCGCCGTGTTTTTCCTTCTCAGGCCGCAGCCCGATTTTAGCATGGTTTTACAGCCTTCACAACTCGCAATCGTGATCTGGTTGCGGAAAAATGAAGAAACCCTGCTATAATAGAGCTACAAAATCAATTAGGAGGTGTCGACATGAAGGTTCTCATGATTGGCGGAACGGGTTTACTCGGCAGTCAGACCGCGCGCGAGCTGATTTCGCGCGGGCACAGCGTCCATTCCATCGCGCTGCCGCCGCTCCCCGAGGGCGCGTTGTTACCGCCCGAAATGACCTTGACACTCAAGAATAGCAACGACATGACGGACGAGGAGCTCAAGTCCCTCTTCAAAGGCGTGGATGGATTCATCTTTGCCGCGGGGGTGGACGAGCGAATTGAAGGCCCTTCGCCCATCTACGACTTCTTTAAGAAGTACAACATTACGCCGCTGGAGCGGTTCCTGCGGCTCGCCAAGGAAAGCGGGGTTAAACACGCGGTCATCGCGGGCTCCTATTTCTCCTACTTTGCGAAACAATGGCCGGAGATGGAGCTCGGACGCTGGCATCCCTACATCCGCAGCCGTCTCGACCAGGAGACCATGGCGTTTTCGTTTGCGGACGAGCACTTTGACGTATCCGTCCTCGAACTGCCGTATATCTTTGGCGCGCAGAAGGGGCGCAAGCCCGTTTGGGTGTTCCTCGTCGAAATGCTTCGCGGCATGAAGGGCGCGGTGCTCTACCCGCGCGGCGGCACGACAATGGTCACCGTGCGTCAGGTTGGCGAGGCGTTCGCGGGCGCGCTGGAGCGTGGCCACGGCGCAAATGCATACCCCATCGGCTGGTTTAACATGACCTGGAAGGAAATGATCTCCGTCATGCACCGCTACATGGGCACGCCGAAGAAAAAGATCATTACGATTCCAACCTGGCTCTTTGCCGCGAGCGCGAAACAGATTGAAGCAAAGCAGCGCTCCGCGGGCACCGAGGGGGGGACTGTTGATGGAGAAGTTCGTCGACCTGCAAACGAAGAATCTCTTCATCGACCGCGCGGAGGCCTGTGTGCCGCTGGGCGTGACGGACGACGACATCGAGGCCGCCATCGGCGAATCGGTTACGCTGAGCATGGAGGTTATCGAGCAAAAGGCGAAGGTCATCGACATGAAGGGCGAGTAAGCCACGGGTACACAAGCGGGCGTGATGCAAAAATCACGTCCGCTTTTTTCTTTTTTGGATCAGCGTTCTTACGTGTAGAGGAGGGCTTTAACGAACAGAGGCGCGGGATTGAACCACGGCAGGCACACCAATTTCGCAGAGGAACGGATTCTGTTTTTGTAAAATAAAACAGGCAATTCGAAAAAGATCAAGCGGTTTTCACGCGCAACTTTACACATCGTTGATCGATTTCGAAGGTTTTATCAGGAGATTTTTACATATAGTTGATCTCGTCCCCTTTTTATGACATGATATACGAGGGATAGGATTGGTTGGCTGCTTGGCCGACCGGGTTGCGGAGCATTGGGAACGCAACCGAACCAGGCGAAACGGACGCGACGGCTGAATGCTTTGGAGTTCGCAACACACGCCAAGGTACGCTGCGTCTGATTTTTAGAAACCAGGGGGAGATCTATGACCATTTTTAATTTGCTATCGTTGTTTGGCGGACTTGCGCTGTTTTTATACGGCATGCATCTGATGAGCACCTCGCTGGAGAGCATGTCCGGCGGCGTGCTGGAGCGTGCGCTGGAGCGTTCCACGAGCAGTAAGGCAAAGGCGCTGCTGCTGGGAACGGCCGCAACGGCGATTATCCAGAGTTCTTCTGCAACGACGGTAATGACGGTCGGCTTTGTCAACGGTGGCATCATGACGCTGGATCAGGCGGTCGGCATCATCATGGGCGCAAACATCGGTACCACGGCAACCGCGTGGATTCTGAGCTTAACCGGCATTCAGGGAAGCTCGCTAATTGTCCAGCTGTTTAAGCCGACGTCGTTTACGCCGGTGCTCGCCGTCATCGGTGTGATTCTGGTCATGTTCTCCAAGAAGCAAAAACAAAAGACCATCGGCGCCGTCATGTGCGGTTTTGCGGTTCTGATGTACGGCATGCACATGATGTCCACCGCGGTTGCGCCGCTGTCGGACATGCCGGAGTTTGTGAGCATCATGACCAGATTCAGCAATCCGGTCCTCGGCGTGCTCACCGGCGCGGTCATCACCGGCATCATTCAGAGTTCTTCCGCCTCGGTTGGTATTCTACAGGCGCTGTCGCTCACCGGCGGCGTTACCTACGGAATTGCAATTCCCATCATCATGGGCCAGAACATCGGCACCTGCGTAACCGCGCTGCTCTCGTGCATTGGCGCTTCCAAGAACGCAAAGCGTACCGCAATGGTGCACCTCTATTTCAACATCATCGGAACCGTGCTGTTCCTGGCGCTGTTCTATACGCTGAATGCGTTTTTCCATTTTACGTTCCTGGACGACGTGCTCGATCCCGCGCACATCGCGATTATCCATACGTCCTTCAATGTACTGGCAACATTGGTTCTGCTGCCTGCATCGTCCGTACTGGTGAAGCTGGCCAAGCTCACCATTCACGAGAAGCAGGGGAAGGAAGAAGAGTGGCCGCTGGACGAGCGGTTCCTCGATATGCCGGCGTTTGCGCTGGAGCAGTGCCGAAACGTCATGGAACGCATGGCAACGCTTTCGCGCGATACGCTCTTAATGGCGCTGGATACCATTCAGCATTACGACGCAAAGACCATCGCAACCGTCATCACAAACGAGGACGAAATCGACAAGTACGAGGATCGCCTCGGTACCTATCTCGTACAGCTCAGCGCGCGCCAGCTGATGGAAGAGGACAGCAACGAAATCGGCATGTTCCTGCACATGATTGGCGATTTCGAACGCATCAGCGACCACGCGGTCAACCTCACCGAGGTTGCGCAGGAGATGCACGACAAGAAGATT
>DAIRTE010000106.1:0-10599 GCA_036804025.1 Clostridia bacterium
CGCCCGCCCTGCCGGGGATTATGCAGGATGTGCCCGCGGTGATCATGTGGAAATACGCGGATAAAAAAGTGTACGGCGTGTGGGACGTGACCGCCGCGCCGGATCTCTACGTCAAGGGAAAATACTACACCTGCGACGAGCGCATGGAGGTAACGGGCACGCGCGGCGTGCTCTGGCTGACGCGCTGCACGGCGGAGATGCTGGACACCGTTGCCCCGGTTGTGCTCTATCGGGACGGCAAGCTCACGGAATATTGGGACGTGCCCAGCGACTGGCAGGACGCGTTTATCCACTCGACGCAGGACTTTATCGAGTCCATTCGGGACGGGCGCGAGCCGGTGCTCTCCGGCGAGCGCGGACGCGAGGTATTGGCCTTTGCGCTCGCGGCAATGGCCAGCTCCGAGCAGAAGAAGGAGATCTACCTAACGGAACTAAGCGACCGTAAAAAGCAGAAGCGGCGCGGATTTCTATCGATCTTTGGCAAAAAGCAGGGGTAGAAGACACATCTGTTTTGCGATGTCTATTTTCGACAAAAAGCAGAGGTAACGAATTTGTTTTAATCATTTCAGAAAGGGGAATCGGGCATGGAACGGAACAAGGGGAACCTCATTCAAAAGCTCTGTTACGGCGCGGGGGACATCTACGGGGGCGGCGCGTTCTTGATCTTCAGCATGCTCTACATGAACTTCCTCGTGCTGGTCGAGGGGCTGCCGGTCGTCGCCACGAGCCTGATTGTGTTCATCGGCAAGCTTTGGGACGCGGTTACCGACCCCTGGATGGGGCGCATTTCGGATCGGACGCGTTCGCGCTTCGGGCGGCGGCGGCTGTACTTCCTCATTGGCATCATTCCGGTGTTTCTCTCGTTCATCATGATGTTCTATTCGTTCGGCATGCAGAGCACGCTCGCGAAGATCTTCTATTATACCTTTGCCTACATGTTCTTTGGCACGGCGTTTACGATTGTGATGGTGCCATATAATGCGATTCTATCGGACATGACGAGCGACTATAACGAGCGCACGAGCTTTACCACCGTTCGGATGCTCTTCTCCGGTGCGGCGGCGCTGCTCGCGGCGGTGGTGCCGGGGATTCTGATCAAGCTGGTTGGCGGAAGCGTCAACGGACCCGCGCAGAAGAACGGATACCTGTTGATGGCCTGCGTAATGGCGACGATCTTCGGGCTCTGCTGGCTCGTTGCATTCCTCGGCACGCGTGAAAAGCAGGATTTGCCGCCGGTGGAAAAGGTAACGATGGGGGACTGGTTTGGGCTTTTCAAAAACAAGGCGTATCGCAACTACCTCGGCATCTTTCTTTCGTTTCAGGTCGGCGTCGATCTCGTGCTGGCGCTGTTTATCTTTTATATCGACATCGTCGTGCTGAAATACCAGAGCTACGAGCTGGTGATGGGTGTGCTGCTCGTGTTCTCGCTCGTGTTTATGGCGATCATGGGCTGGGTTGCGCAAAAAAAGGGCAAGGCTTTTCCGCTGTTCATCGGCATGCCGGTCTGGATTCTCACGATGATTGCGTTCCTGTTCGTCAAGAGCGACACGCCGGTGGTCGTGCTCTGCGTGCTCGCGGGGTTGATCGCGGTTGGCTCCTCCTCCGGCAACCTCTCCACCTGGTCGATGCTCACGGACGTGTACGATATCGACGAGATTCGCACTTCCCGCCGCCGCGAGGGCGTCTACAGCGGGCTGACGACGTTTTTGCGAAAGTTCGCCAGCGGCGTCGCCGTGCTGCTGCTGGGGTTCGGGCTGCGGCTGCTGGGGTTTGACCAAGCGCAATACAATCTGCTCAAGGCGGAGAACGCGAGCTTCGATCCCGCGGCGTACGCGCAGAGCACGCTCGTGGTCGGCCTGCGCTGGATGTTTGTGCTGATTCCGGTCGTGCTACTGAGCGTTTGCCTGATCTTCGCAATTCGAAACAAGGTCAACAAGCGCCGGTTCGACGCGGTGCTCAAGGGAATCGATTCCTTCCAGACGCAGGGGGATTTGGGCAAGCTGTCCAACGAGGAGAAGGCGGATATCTTTGCGGTCACCGGCGAGCCGGAGGAAGATCTCTGGGGCGGCGCGGAACGAAAAGCCGCCGCAAAATGATTCTTCGACCAAAAAACAAAAGCCGCTTTATGCGGCTTTTTTATTGTCTATAACGTTGCCCTGCTTGTGCAAGCAAGCAAAAGACACCTTAACCCGGAGGCCACGCGAGCAGCCGCCCGCCGAGCACATGGAAGTGCAGATGCGGAACGCTCTGCTGTCCGTCCGCTCCGCTGTTGACCACGACGCGATAGCCGGACTCGTCAATGCCGAGTTCGCGCACCAGCTTGGCGATCACGCCGTAGACATGCCCGACCAGCGCCTCGTCCGCCTCGGCTAGCTCATTGACGCCGGGGATGTGTTGCTTCGGTACGACGAGCACATGCGTCGGCGCCTGCGGGTTGATGTCCCGAAAGGCGATGACCTGCTCGTCCTCAAAGATCTTCGTGGACGGGATGTCGCCGGAAACGATTTTGCAAAAGATACAGTCGCTCATTGCTGTTTCAACTCCTTTTTCCAATTCTACTCCGCAAAGCGGATTGGTTTCAACTCAATTGTTCGCCGAATGCCGTTTCGCCTTCGAACCCGGTGAGACGGATGCGGACGATTTCGCCCTCGCGCGCGTCGGTGGCAACGCGGATGTAGTTTCCGCTGTAGCCCGCGCCGTCGCTCTCGGCGAGCACCTCGACCACGCTGCCGATCTGTGAGCGCAGGTATTGCTCCGTCAGCCGCTTGCCAAGCGCAATGAGCTCTTTGGCGCGCGCTTCCTTGACCGATTTTGGCAGGTTGTCGCCCAGCGCTTCCGCCTTGGTGCCCTTTCGCAGCGAAAACGGAAACACGTGCATACGGGCAAACGCCGCCTGCTCGCAGAACGCGAGCGTCTCTTCGTGTTCCCCCTCCGTTTCGCCGCAGAATCCGGCGATGACGTCCGTCGTGATCGCGCAGTCCGGCATATACGTTCTTAGCAGCTCAAGCGAATGGAGGTATTCCTCCGCCGTGTAGTGCCGGTTCATGCGCCGGAGCACCGGATTTGACCCGCTCTGGAGCGAAAGGTGAAACTGACGGCAAATCTTTGGATTCTCCGCGAGCGCCTTTGCGACCTGTTCCGTCACAAACAGCGGTTCTATCGAACCGAGGCGAATCCGACGGATGCCGTCCGGTTCGCTCGCGGCGTGGATCGCGTCCAGCAGGGTCAATCCCTGTCCCGTCAGATCGCGCCCGTAGCTCGCAAGGTGGATGCCAGTGAGCACGATCTCGCGGTAACCCTCGTTGGCCAGCAGCGCGACCTCGCGCGAAATTTCGTCCAGCGGACGCGAGCGCAGCGGCCCGCGCGCGTAGGGAATGATGCAGTAGGAGCAAAAATTCACGCAGCCGTCCTGAATTTTGAGCGTCGCGCGGGTGCGCGAATCGCGCACGGCGGAAAAAGGCTCAAACTCGCGCTGCTGCGCAATCGGCTGAATGTAGGTCTCCGTGGTTCGCGCGGACAGCGCTTCGTGCACGCGGGGGACAATATCCTTTCGCCCGCTCGTGCCAAGCACGAGACCGACGCCCTCCAGCGCAGCCACCGTTTCCGGCGAAACCTGCGCGTAGCAGCCGACGGCGACGACGAGCGCGTCCGGATTCATTCGGTGCGCGCGGGCAATCATCTGGCGGGATTTCGTGTCGCTTGTCTGCGTGACCGTGCAGGTGTTGACGACGTAGACGTCCGCCGGTTCCGTAAACGCGACAATCTCCCAGCCGTCCGCGAGAAAGAGCTCGCGCATGGCTTCCGTTTCGTAATGGTTTACCTTGCAGCCGAGGGTTGTGAGCGCCGCCTTCATGACTCTACCTCGTACAGAATTTGCGCGAGCATCGTCATACCCGCCGTTTCCGTGCGCAAAATGCGCTTGCCGAGGGAAACGCTGAGTGCGCCCTCTGCCGTAAGCCGGTTGACCTCGCCTTCCTCCAGCCCGCCTTCGGGGCCGATCAGAATCGCGATGGTCTTCGGCGAATCGGCCTGCTGCAGGGCGGCCTTCAGCGAGCGCGCGTCTTCCTCTTCGTAGGCGACGAGGAACAAATCAAACTGCTTTGGATCGACTTTCTTCAGTTCGACGAGCGGCAGAACCTGCGGCACGACCGCGCGGCGGCTCTGCTTGGCCGCCTCCAACGCAACGCGGTTGTAGCGCTCGCGCTTCTTCTCAAAATCCTTATTCGGAATCACCACGCAGCGCGCGGAGACCACGGGCACCACGGCGAACACGCCGAGTTCCGTGCACTTCTGCACGATGGTCTCCATCTTGCCCGTCTTGGGCAGGCACTGAAACAGCGTGACCGCAACGGGGCTTTCCGCCGCGCTGTCGTGCTTTGTGCCGAGCGCGCAGACCACCGCCTCCGGTGAAACAGAGGTGATGACCGCGTCATATTCGCCGCCCGCGCCGTCGCAGAGCGAGAGCGCGTCGCCCGGCTTCATGCGAAGTACGCGGGAGATATGGTGCGCGTCGTCGCCCGTAATGGTCGCGGTGGATTCCGCGATATTGTCGCAAAAGAAGCGTCGCATGATCTTATCCTATGCGCGCAGCAGCATGGCAACCCAGCCCTCGCTGCGCAAAATCTGTTCGACGGAAAAGCCTTCCTTGAGCAGCGCCGTTTTGACCTCGTCCTCCCGCTCGTCGATGATGCCGGAGACGATGAATGGCGCGCCCTGTTTGCAGCAGGTCTGTGCAAACGGAGCCAGCGCGATGATCACCCCCGCGACAATGTTCGCGGCAACGACGTCGTAGGGCTTTCGGATGCTCGCGCAGAGCGCGTCGTCCGTCAGCAAATCGCCAATGCGAACGTCGTATTGACCGGGATCGACGCCGTTCATCGCGGCGTTTTCAATCGCAACATGCTCCGCAACGGGGTCAATGTCCACCGCGACGGCGTTTTTTGCGCCGAGCAAAATTGAGGCGACGGAGAGAATGCCGCTGCCGCAGCCGAGGTCGATCATCTCGTCACCGGGTTTGACCACCTGCTCCAATAGCTCGAGGCACATCCGCGTGGTGTGGTGCTCGCCCGTTCCAAAGGCGACGCCGGGGTCGAGCTTGAGCGTCACGCGGCCATCCGGCGCGGGCTCGCTTAGCCAGCAGGGCAGCACGTAGAGCCGCTTGCCGATCTTGAGCGGTTTGTAGTAGGCCTTCCAGTTGTTCTCCCAGTCCGCGTCGTCCATCTGGCGGACGACCACCGCGAGCGAACCCGCGTCGTAACCAAGATCGGTTTCCCGCAGGCGCGCAATGTTCGCCTTGACCTCCGCAACGACCGGCTGGCTCTCCGGCACGTCCGCAACGTAAGCCTTCACGCAGGGTTCGTCCACGCCGACCTTGTCGTAGTCCGCAAAGTCCCAGTAGACCGCGCGCTCGTTTAAAAACGCCATGGCGCGCTCGTGGCTCTCCTCAATGCTGACCTGATCCAGCCCCGCCGAGGAATACGCAAAGAGCACCGCGTCCAGCCCCGCGTCGGTCGTATACACGCAGATCTCCAGCCATTTCATAACAATCTCAATCCATTTCTTACGCGCAAAAAATGCGCGTTCACTTGTTTCCGCATCCCAGTATAGCATTCCCGTGCGGATTCTTACAACCTTGACGAACCGCGGAATTGACAAACACCATCGGCTGTGATTAACTCGAACCAATGCAGCCGGAACTCGAAACAGAATACGGCGAACCAACCGTTTCTTCGGAGGAGCCTTCCCCGAAGATGGCAAAGCGGCGCCCACAGGGGCCGCTGTTTCACGTTCGCGTCATGCTGCTGCTCGCGCTCGGCATGCTCTTTGGGCTGCTGATCGGCGAGGGGCTGTCCGTATCGCTCGCGGTTGCCGCCGCGGTTGTTGCGCTGATGGCGGCGGTGTTCGTGCTTCGGCTCAAGCGCGTGTTCTGGCTCGTGGCGTTCTTCGCGGCGATGGCGATTGGAATTCTGCGCGTCGGGCTGATTGGCCCCGGCGTCGTACCGGAAGGCAAGGGCACGGTGAGCGGACGCGTCTGCGAACCGGCGGAGCGGCGGGACGACGGCACCTATCGCGTGTATCTGGACGCGGCAACGCTGGACGGAAAGCCCGTGTCCGGTCGGCTGCGGCTCTACGCCGCATTTGCCGAAGCGCCGCGCTACGGACAGATGGTTTCGGTCAACGGGAGTGTGCTTCGTTCGGACGGGGACTATCGCCTGAGCGACCGCTACCGCGGGGTCTTTGCCGTGGCGTTTGGCCGAAAGACGGCGCAGATTACCGGAGAAACACCGACGGACGCCTATGGCCGCCTGCTGGCCCTGCGCGAAAACATTGGCGCAAAGATTGCCGCGCTCTTTCCGAATGCGCCCGGCGAGGCGAAGGGCATGCTGCTTGGCGACGTTTCGGACATTGACGAAAGCACGCTGGTCGCCTTTCGCAACACTGGGATTACGCATCTGCTCTCCGTCTCCGGCCTGCACGTGTCGCTGCTCGCGGTTGCGTTTTCGCTGCTCTTTCGCCGGAACGCCTGGGTACGCTTTGCGGCGGTCGCATGCTTTGGCGCGTTTTACGCGGCGATCACCGCGTTTTCGCCGCCGGTGGTGCGCTCGCTGTTTATGCTGCTCATTGCGCTGCTTGCGTTTCCGCTCCAGCGGCGGCTGGACGTTGTCAGCTCCATCTCGACGGCGTTTGTGCTGATTTTGCTCTACAATCCCTATTCGCTCTGGAACGCGGGGTTTCAGCTTTCGTTTGTCGCCGTGCTGTCCATGGTGCTGCTTGCTCCGGTGTTTCAGCAGCCGCTTGCGCGGCTCGGTTCCAGCGCGTCCGGCCTCGTTGCCGCGAGCGTTGCGGTGGTCATCGGCACCCTGCCGACCACTTGCCTGTTCTTCCAGCAGGCGCAGTTTCTTTCGATTGTCACGAACCTGTTTGTAATTCCGATTTCGTCCGTCTTTCTGATTCCCGCGTTCGTGGGAACGGTGCTCGCCTACGTTTGGTTCCCGCTGGGCAACGCGGTCTGCTGGATTGCGCGGCTGGCGCTGGACGTGATTCTCGCGTTTGCGCGCTATGGCGGCAGCCTGACGCTGAACATTCCCGCGCCAATGGGGGCAACCTATCTACTCTGGCTGCTGGCCATGTTTCTGGGTTCCCGCCTATGCCTGCACAGTCCCGTGAGAAGGGCGATCTATTCGATTTCTTCGTTTGCGCTCGCCTCGCTGTTCTGGATTTTGTTTCATCAAGCTGTCTGAAGGTTATGCACATTGTCCACAATGTTATCCCCCGACGGTGGATAACTCTGTGGATCGTGCGAATTTTGCGAATTTTCGAAAAAACGACCAAAAAACAGAACGAATGTTTGCAAGCGTATGGATGGATGGTATAATACCACCATATGGATGGAATGACCTTTCTGAGTCGCCTCGTGGGCGGCGCGCGCATTGGCGGCGCGTATTATTTTTGCGGCGAAGACCCGTATAGCCTCAACAAGGGCGTGCGGGCAATTTTGGAGCGCACAAATCCCGACCTGCGGGACATGAACACGCAAACGCTCAAGTCGCCGCTGGCTTCGGAAATTCAGAACGCGGCGGAGACGCTGCCGTTCTTCGACGAGCTTCGCGTGGTCGTGGTGACCGAGTTCGACGCGGACACCGCAAACGCGCTGGCGGACTACGCGGCGCACGTGCCGGAGAGCACGGCGCTCGTGTTCGTTCGCCCCGGCAAAGCGCCCGCGTCCAATCCGCTCTATAAGGCGCTGCTCGCGCTCGACCGCGCGGTGTCGTTTGATCCGCTCTCGCCGGAGCAGGCGCAGGCGTTTTTACAAAAACGCGCGAAGGAACACGGAATTCCGCTCGACTCCGCGGCGGCGAACCGAATGATTCAGTATTTGGGCGTCGACCTCGGCGCGCTGGAGAACACGCTGCAACAGTTGGGCGCGTATGTTGGCTTTGGCAACCGTGTGACGATATCGGTGGTGGAGGCCTGCGTTTCGCCCTCCAGCGAATACAAGGTGTTCAGCGTCATGGATCAGCTCTGGGCGGGCAACAAGAAGCAGGGCATTCGCGAGCTTGCCGCGCTGATTGGCGACCCCGCCGAGAGCGCAA
Source organism: Clostridia bacterium (assembly GCA_036804025.1). Classification (GTDB taxonomy): domain Bacteria; phylum Bacillota; class Clostridia; order Christensenellales; family CAG-138; genus UBA7703. The sequence goes on from DAIRTE010000106.1 coordinate 8,094, forward strand.
TGGGCCTTTCCACCCTGTTTGAGCGGAACGTGCGCACGGTGCTCAACGCAAAGCAGCTGCAGCTTGGCGGCAAGAACGAGGCGGAAATTTCCGCCGCGCTGGGCGTTGCCCCGTTCGTTGCGCAGAAAGCGTCCAGGAACGCGAAGAAGCGCTCGCTGGAACAGCTCGTGAAGATGCTGGAGGACTTCATCGCCATCGAGTGGAAGCAAAAGCAAGGTTTGGCGAAGGCGGAGGAAGCGCTGCTGCTCGCCTGCCAGAATAACTTTTAGTTTAACGTAAGCAAAGGAGAACATAGTATGATCAAGCACATCGTCTTCACCAAGTTTGAAAACCCCGCCGAGCAGGCGCCGGAGGCAAGCCGCCAGTTGCTCGCGCTGAAGGAAACGATTCCCCAGATTCGCACCATTGAAACCGGGTTTGACTTTAAGCACAGCGAGCGCAGCTTTGACCTGGCGCTGATCGTTACCTTCGATTCGAAGGAGAATCTGGAAACTTACGACAAGCACCCGGAGCACGAAAAGGCGCGCGCCTACATCAAGGCGCACCGCACCGCGACGGCGACGGTCGATTTCGAGTTTTAACCGGATTTCAATCCAGATCAACGAAAGGAGCGCGTATGCTCAAATACATTGTTCTGTTCAAGTTTCGCGACCCGGAGGAGTGCCTGCCGACCGTAATTGAAAAATTGCACGGCATGGTGGGCAAAATTCCGGAGATTCTCTCGATGGAGACCGGTGCGGACATCTGGCACAACGGCGAGCGCAGCTATGACCTCGCGCTGACCTGCACGTTTGAAAACCTCGAGGCAATCGCGATCTACGACAAGCACCCCGTACACGAAGAGGCGCGGGAGTATATCTACGCGCACCGAATCGACGGCAAGACCGTCGTCTATGAAATCGCATGAATGAATTTAAACTGGTTTCCGAATACGAACCCGCAGGTGACCAACCGGAGGCAATCGAACGCCTCACGGAGGGCGTGCTGCGCGGGGACAAGGCGCAGGTGCTGCTCGGCGTGACCGGCAGCGGCAAAACCTACACGATGGCAAAGGTGATTGAGCGCGTGCAGAAGCCCACGCTCGTCATTGCGCACAACAAAACGCTCGCGGCGCAGCTCTGCTCGGAGTTTCGGGAGTTCTTTCCCGACAGCGCGGTGGAGTACTTCGTGAGCTATTACGATTACTATCAGCCGGAGGCGTATATTCCCGCTTCGGATACCTACATCGAAAAGACCGTAGACATCAACGAGGAGATTGACCGCCTGCGCTACAGCGCGACGAGCTCACTGAACGAGCGGCGGGACGTAATTATCGTCTCCTCCGTCTCCTGCATCTACGCGCTGGGCGATCCGGAGGAGTACATGCGCATGTCGGTGTCTATCCGAAAGGGCATGCACATTGCGCGCGAAGAGGTCATTAAAAAGCTCGTCGACATCCAGTTCCAGCGCAACGACATCGATTTTTCGCGCGGAACGTTCCGCGCGCGCGGAGATGTGCTGGACATCTTTCCGATTTCGAGCGCGGGCACGGCGGTGCGCATCGAGTTCTTTGGCGACGAGGTCGAGCGAATTCTGGACGTCAACTCGCTCACCGGTGAGCTGCTCGGCGAGCGGTCGCACGTTGCCGTGTTTCCGGCGTCGCACTACGCGACGAGCCGCGAAAAGCTCGAAGCCGCGATCGACACCATCTGGAGCGACGCGCTCAAGCGCCGGGACGAATTCAAGAGCATGGATCGCCTCATCGAGGCGCAGCGCATTGAGCAGCGCACGCAGTACGACATCGAGATGATGCGCGAAATCGGCTACTGCAACGGCATTGAAAACTACTCGCGCTACTTCGACGGGCGAACACCCGGCCAGCCGCCGTTTACGCTGATCGACTATTTTCCGAAGGATTTTTTACTGTTCATCGACGAGAGCCACGTGACCGTACCGCAGATCGGGGCGATGTACCGCGGCGATCTCGCGCGAAAGACCGCGCTGGTGGACTACGGGTTCCGCATTCCGAGTGCGTTTGACAACCGCCCGCTCAAGTTTCCGGAGTTCGAGGGGCGCATTCCGCAGATGATCTGTGTCTCCGCAACGCCCGCGGACTACGAACTGAAGCGAGCAACGCAGGTTGTGGAGCAGATTATTCGTCCAACGGGGCTGGTTGACCCGGAAGTGGAGGTTCGACCCGTAAAAGGGCAGATCGACGACCTGCTTGGGGAGGTTCACAAACAAGCGCAGAAGGGCTACCGCACGCTGGTTACCACCCTGACCAAGCGCATGGCGGAGGACTTGACGGAGTATCTCGACGGCATGGGCGTAAAGGTGCGCTACATGCATGCGGACATCGAGACCATCGAGCGCATGGAGATCATTCGCGACCTGCGCTTGGGCGATTTTGATGTATTAGTGGGGATCAACCTGCTTCGTGAAGGCTTGGATTTGCCGGAAGTGGGGCTTGTCGCGATTCTGGACGCGGATAAGGAGGGCTTTTTACGCTCGTCCACGAGCCTCGTGC
>DAIRTE010000107.1:0-4630 GCA_036804025.1 Clostridia bacterium
TGCTCCGGTAGGCGCGGTAGAGTCCCTCGTAGGCCTCTTTACGAACGCGGCGGTCGGGGCTGACGAGGAACATGTTGTAGCTGCCGTGGGTCAGCTTGACCGTTTCACCAGACTCGTTTGTCACTGTTCCGTAGTCGAGATCCACGTCCGACAACATCGTAAAGATATTGTCCGCGCCGGAGAGCGGCTCCTCCGCCATGGCCAGCAGGCGCTCCTCCTCGGCGGAGAGCGTATGCGCGCGGTGACGGTCTACGTCCGCAATGCGGAAGCGCAACGGCGCAAACCGTTCCTGAGCCGCCCAGCCGAGCAGCGTTTCTTCCGGAATCTCCAGAATCTCCGGGTCGACGAACGACGAGGCCGCCTGTGCGGAAACATACAGCTGAATCGCGCGGTCGGTCATGCCTTGATAGTGAACGTTGCCGTTGTCCTCGTCCTTATGCAGATGCGCATAGGAATAGATCGTTTCAATCAGGCGCCCAAGTCGGCTCTCGTCCGTCAGCGCGGCAAAGAGCGCGTCCGCACTCTCGTGCAACCGCCCGGCATGCGCCGAAAACGCGGCGACGAGCGCTTCGGCGCTCTGATAGTCCGCTTCCCAGAGGGATTCGTCCGCGTAGATATCCGCGAGGTTCCATTGCAGCGAGGCTTCGATTTGTTCCCTTGTCTTCATGTATCCAGTCCTTTCCGGTCATCGTGCTGTGTTCGTAGGCGCTTTGCGCGGCAGTCGCGCCACCGCACCAAGAGATGTGTTCGCGCGGCTTCGGCATAGGTCGCGGTGTCAAACGCAGCGTAGAGCAGCCGGATCGGCGGGTCGAGAAGCGCCAGCAGGAACGCCGCAATGGAATATTGCACGAGCATGTTTCCCTTGGCAATCCACATGGAGAGCGCCAGAATTCCCGCCAGCGGCAGGGTCGTGACCAGCAGCGTTCGAAACCCCGCGTTGATCGCGCCATAGGGCGCACGCCGACAAAGCGCGAGCCCGCGACGCAGCGCCGTCCGGCCGGAGACCGGCTCCCGTGCCGCCGCCGCCAGTGCCAGCAGGAGCGGCGTCCGGCTCTGCCAGTAGAGCACGGAGCAGAGCGTCCAGACAATGGCAAACACCCAGCTCTCCGCCGACCCGCGCGTTCCAATCCAGCGGGAAAGCGCAACGCCCACCGCGCCGAACACGACGAACGCAATCAGGCGCAGCAGCACCGTCCACCAATAGACGCCCGTCCAGCGGACAGCGGCCTGTTCGTCTGTTTCGCCTGACGCGGGGTTCTCCCGCGGGCAGCCTACGTCATCTAGCGCATAACACACGTATGCCTCTAGCACCGCGCGCGGACGCACAAACGCAAAATAGACGCCCGCGAGCAGGATAGCCGGAACACCGCAAAACAGAAAGATCGCCTCCGCACGACGCCCTCCGGCAAAGCTGCCGAACAGGCCGGGTTCCATCCAGGCCGCCGCGGCAAAGATCGAAGCGGTCACGAGAACGAGCAGCGCCAGGCCGGATTGCCGGTAGAACGCGCAGATCCGCTTTGCCGCATGCGCGCCAAACAATTCCCAGCCGGAATCATAGCGCGCCGATTGCCCGCACTACCCGATTTTTCTGTTTGGCCGCCTACCCAAAGGGGATTGTTCCTGCTCCATATACTCCGCCGAACCGCTTTCTTTCGAACACAGTATAGCACACGAAGGCCGTTCCGCGAGACCCCCGAAGCGCAGAATCCAATCCGCCCGGCGATGAAAACCGGCGCTTGACAGTGCCCGAAAATGCGGTATACTATAAATACGAACACTTGTTTGTATTTCGTCTGTATCCTGCGCGCCCGTCGGGGCGCCGCCGAACAAACGAATCATTCTATCCTGCGTGCCCAAAGAGGCACCGCAGAAAGGATTGCCCGATGAGCCGCCGGATTCTGCACGCGGATTTCAACAGCTTTTACGCCTCCGTGGCCTGCTTTCTCGACCCCGCCCTGCGGCCGCATCCGGTCGCCGTCGCGGGAAATCCCGAAGCGCGCCACGGCATTATTCTCGCGAAAAACGAGCTTGCCAAGAAATTCGGCGTCAAGACCGGCGAGGCGATCTGGCAGGCCAAGCAGAAGTGCCCGCTGCTCGTTACCGTCAAGCCGGACTTTGCCTCCTATCAGAAATTCTCCGCGCTGGGGCGCGAAATCTACGAGGAATACTCCGACCGCGTCGAAGCCTTTGGGCTGGACGAAAACTGGATCGACGTTTCCGGCTCCACCGAAACGCTGGAGGACGCGCGCCGGCTCGCCGAGACAATTCGCTTTCGCATTCGCGACGAGCTGGGCATTACGGTCTCCATTGGCGTTGCGGACAACAAGGTATTTGCCAAGCTCGGCTCGGACATCAAAAAGCCGGACGCGGTCACCTTTATTTCGCCGGAGAACTACAAAAAGGTCGTCTGGCCGCTGCCCGCGGGCGAACTGCTCTATGTGGGCCGCGCGACGCAGGCAAAGCTGCTCAAATACGGCGTGCTGACCATTGGCGACCTCGCGAACACGCCCGTTTCGTTTCTCAAGTCGCAGTTTGGCAAGTGCGGGGTCATGCTCCACGCGTTTGCCAACGGGCTGGACGCCGCGCCCGTGATGCGCTCCATCGACCAGCCGCCGGTGAAGAGCGTCGGCAACGGAATCACCACCCCGCGCGACCTCGTCAACGACGAGGACGTCTACCTGACCATCTGCATGCTCGCCGAGAGCGTGTCCGCGCGGCTGCGCGAGCAGGGCATGCGCGCGAAGACCGCGCACCTCTGCGTTCGGGACACGGGGTTATATTCCTTTGTGCGTCAGACGAAGCTCGACCACCCGACGAACATCACGAGCGAAATCTCCCGCGCCTGCATGCAGCTCTTTCGGGAGAACTACGCCTGGCAGACGCCGATTCGCTCGCTGACCGTCTCCACCTCCGACCTGATTGGCGCGGAGAATCCCGAGCAGCTTTCGCTCTTTGACGACCAGGCTCCGCGCCGCCGCGCCGAGGCCGCCGAGGAAGCGGTGGACGACATTCGCCGCCGCTTTGGCTACCGCGCCATCGGAAGGGCGCTGTTTCTCAAGGATCGCGCCATCGGGCTCATGGCGCCCAAGGACGACCACACGATCCACCCCGTCGGGTACCTGCAAAACGGCACCATGGACAGCGTGATCGGGGGTGGTTCGCAGTGAAGGTGTATGTTGCGGTGGAACTCACGATTGACGAAGCGGGCGTCATGCACCCCCAGCGGATCGTCTGGGAGGACGGACGAAAGTTCGAGATTACGTCCATTTCGGATGTGCGGCGCGCGGCGAGCCTCAAGGCCGGGGGCAGCGGCATTCGCTACACCTGCCACGTCGGCCGCAAGGACACCTACCTATACTATGAGGACCCAAAATGGTTTGTCGACGCATGAGTACAATTCTATTACGATTGGAACTCTTTCTTTTTCTTGCAAGAAAAAGAAACAAAAAGAACTTTCATTAACATAATTTCATTCGAAGCAGAAAATTCTTTCTGCTTCTCTTTCTTTTCAGAAAGAGAAGTTAACGTATCCTCAACCCCTTCGGAATGTGGTTCTTCAGTACGCCGTCCACGGCCTTGCCCCAGCCGACGGGGTGCCCAAGCGCCGTTGCCGCGCACCAGCCGGAATACTCCATTGGGCAGGCGACCGTTTCCCCCGCGAGAAAGCGCGAAACCGCGTCGCCTTCCAGCGAAACAACTCTACGAAACGCGGCGGCGGGCATTGCCAGCGCCAGCGCATGGTCGGGCGTGAATCGCCCGTTTTTTTGTTCCCCGGCGAGCACACCCGCGCGGAGAATATGTAACTTAGCAAGCTCGCGCGGCAGCAGCGCGGGCGGCAGCAGCACGCGCCCATCCGGCAGAGTCAACACCTGCGGCGGTTCGGAGAGGAATGTCTCCCGCCAGAACGCCTCGAACGCGGGCACCCGCTCCGTCTTCGGCGCGGAAAGCGCGGCACAGCTCGGCGCGCGTTCCCCCGCGCGGTCGAGCACCGCCATAAACTGCCCCTCGCCGACGGACGAATGCGGATACATCCGCCGCGACTCCAGCAACGTGAAGTCCGGGTGCGCAGATAAGAACGAATCGATCGCGCCCTCGTTCTCCTCCGGCGAAAAGGTGCAGGTTGCGTAAACGAGCCGCCCGCCGGGCTTGAGCAACTGCGCGGCGCTCAAGAGAATCTGCTCCTGCCGCGCGGCGCAGGCAAGCACATGCTCCGGCGACCACTCGCGAATCGCACCGTCGTCCTTGCGGAACATCCCCTCGCCGGAACACGGCGCGTCCACGAGCACGAGGTCGAAACTCGCGCCGAGAGCGTCCGCCAGCGCGTCCGGCCGCATGCAGGTGACGAGCGTATTGGTCACGCCGAGGCGTTCCAGATTGCCCACCAGCGTCTCCGCGCGGGAACGCACCGGCTCGTTTGCCACGAGTAGGCCCGTGTTTTGCAGCAGCGAGGCCAGCTGGGTCGTCTTTCCGCCGGGCGCGGCGCAGAGGTCGAGCACGGTCCTACCGGGGCGCGCGTTGGAAAGCGAGGCGGGCACCTGCGCGGCGGGTTCCTGCACATAACAGCAGCCCGCGGCGTGGAGCGGGTGTTTGCCGATGGCAACGTCGTCCGCAAAAAAGAAGCTTTCCGGCA
>DAIRTE010000107.1:4730-10592 GCA_036804025.1 Clostridia bacterium
TGGAGCGGGTGTTTGCCGATGGCAACGTCGTCCGCAAAAAAGAAGCTTTCCGGCAACAGACCCGTTGGCGTAAGCGGAAAATCCGCCTCGGCGGCGAACGCCTCCGCGCTCGTTTTGAGCGGATTAGCGCGCAACGCGCGGCGGGAAGGCTCCTCCATGGCGCGCAGATACGCGGCAAAGGATTCCCCGCCCAACTGCGCCTTCATGCGCGCAAGATATGCCTCCGGCAGTTGTTTCATATACATTGCTCCTGAAAAACGATACTTCATTTTAACATTAGAACGGCTCCCCTGCGGGAGCCATTCCTAATTGCGTTATTCTCCGTGCTGCGGTGTAATCGCATCGATGTCGTACGGCGTTTCCTGATACACGAAGTAGTTCAGCCAGTTGGCGAATAGCAGTGCGCCGTATAGTTTTTTTAAAAAACTATACTTTCTTTTATTCTCCGTGCTGCGGGGTGATCGCATCGATGTCGTAGGGCGTTTCCTGATAGACGAAATAGTTTAACCAATTCGCAAACAGCAACGCGCCGTGCGCGCGCCAGGTGATCACCGGCTGGAGGGTGTCGTCGTCGTTTGGATAATAGTTCTTCGGAATCGAAATCGGCTTTCCCGCCGCCTGATCGCGGCGATACTCCAGCTCCAGCGTCTTTGCGTCATACTCGCTGTGCCCGGTGACGAACACGCGCCGCCCATCGTGCGACGCCGCGAGATACAGCCCCGCCTCCTGCGAGGTGGCGAGAATGTCCAGATCGCGAATCTTCGCCGCGTCGGACACATAGATCGTCGTGTGCCGCGAATGCGGGGCCATAAACTGCTCGTCGAACCCGCGCACGAGTTTATGCGAGCGATCCAGCACGACATGCGGAAAGATGCCGAACATCTTCTTGCCCAGCGGATGCTTCTCCACCCCGTAAAAATGATACAGCCCCGCCTGCGCCGCCCAGCAGATGTAGAGCGTCGAAAACACGTTGGAATCCGCCCAGTCCATCAGGCGGACAAGCTCGTCCCAGTAGTGCACGTCCGTAAAGTCGAGGTTTTCCACCGGCGCGCCCGTGATCACGAGGCCGTCGAAGTGCTCGTGCTTCACCTCGTCGAAGGTGCGGTAAAACGAGTCCAGATAGTCCTGCGAGGTGTTCTGGCTCTGGTAAGTGCCGGTGTGCAGCAACGTGACCTCCACCTGCAGCGGTGAGTTGGCGAGCATGCGCAACAGCTGCGTCTCCGTCGCCTGCTTGGTCGGCATGAGGTTCATAATCGCGATGCGCAGCGGTCGAATGTCCTGCTGCGCCGCGCGATGCTGCGGCATGACAAAGATGTTTTCCTGCGCGAGCAGATCGCCCGCGGGTAATCCATCCGGAATTTTAATAGGCATATGTTTTCTCCTTCGCTCCACTGATGATGCGCACAGGGAATACTCCCGCGCGCGGTTCGCGAACGACTTCTGCAGAGCGTTGGATTGCAAAGGCTTTGGAACGATCGATTCTTTGATTGATTGGAAATAAAAAATCGCCGTCCGGCCCCCGCGTTCCGCTCGTTTGCAGAATCGCCGGTCGCAACCGTCGGCGCCCGATCTATCTTGTTCTGGAAGGTTGCACGCTACAAAGACGAATCGTCCCAACAGGCGGGCGCAAAATACCTGCTCGACCGCGGGACAGCGGATCATTCATCCAATTCGCGCTAGACGCGCGCTGCCGCCGCATTCGTTTGCTCCGCGTGCATTCGCATTCGCATGGGGCACCCGCTCTCGGCGTAAACTTCGAAAGAGCGCGCGGCAAACGCACCAAACGACCCCGCGCAAACCTTGCGCCGGGCATTCGAGAACAGCGAATTGTGTTGGTTTCGCGTTGCGAGCATGCCGCCAGCCGCCTCTCCTTGGGGTGTTTTGATCCATCCTACCAGAGAAGCCGCGCTATTTCAAGCGTTCGGGCGATTTTCTTCGTTGAACGCACGCAAAATCTGCCGAGACGGACCAAATACGCGTTGCAACATGTTTCGCCGAAGTTCGCAATTCCGTTTCATTCTACCGTCCGGCGGGCGTTGACACCGGACGGGATGTGGGGTATGATGCATGCGTATTAGTACGTGTAATACACCTTTTGGTGTTCGGGAGGGATCATGCAGGATAGCACGCTCATCGACGTGCGAAACGTCACAAAGGTTTACCACGTCGGTTCCGTGGACGTTCATGCGCTGCGCGGAGCCGATCTTAAAATCGCTTCCGGCGACATCTGCTCCATCATCGGCCGCAGCGGCTCGGGTAAATCCACGCTGCTCAACGTGCTTGCGGGACTGGAGCAGGTCACCTCGGGCGAAATCGTCATCTCCGGCAAGCATCTGGAGCGCATGACGCAGGGCGAGCTGATCGTTTTTCGTCAGCGGCACATCGGCTTTATCTTTCAGTCGTTTAACCTCATGCCATACTATACGGCGCTGGAAAACGTCGCGCTTCCGCTCTCGTTTCGCGGTATGCCCAAGGCCGCGCGCATCAAGCGCGCCGAGGAAATGCTGGACATGGTGGGCCTGGGTACGCACAAGAAGCACAAACCCAGCGAGCTCTCCGGCGGACAGCAGCAGCGCGTCGGCATTGCGCGCGCGCTCGTGACCAACCCCGAGATCGTCTTTGCGGACGAGCCGACGGGCAACCTGGACTCCAACACGTCCGACGAGGTCATGCACTTTATCATCGATATTCTCCGCGAGCAGGGCAAAACGCTCGTTATGGTTACGCACGATTCCCACATTGCCGCCTTTGGCGACAAGGTGATCAACCTGCTCGACGGACGGATTACCGATATTACAATCAACTCCGACGCAAAGTCGAATTTTGAAACCAATCATGGAAAAACTGAGGTGCAAGAACATGCGTAATTCAGGCAAGATCAAGTGGCTCACGCTCGTCGTGGTACTCGCGCTCACCGCGCTGCCGATGGCGGCAATGGCGGCAGGCGAGATAGCGCTTTACACCGGGTCGGACACGGCGGACGGTATTGTGGACGCCCGCGAAAGCGAATATCTACAAACGCCGATCGGCCATGTGGGCGACGGGCTTCCGGTCTACATCCCCATCAAGAACGTGAGCGGCGGCGCGCTGACCAATCTGTCCTGCTCGGTGGATGTTTCAACCGATCTGACGAAGTTCCCGTTTGTCAATCCCGACGAAACGAAGACCACGGTGGATTGCAAAGCGCTTCAAAAGGCCGATAAGGCTACCAGCGCGCTTGTCGCCTGGAACGGCGATACGCTGGCAGACGGTGAGCACGCTTACTTTAAGCTCTCCACCTCCTTTGCCGAAGGCGTTACCGAAGGCAACTACGACGTCACGTTCCATGTAAAGAGTGACTCCGGCACAACCGACGTCACCGTTCGGGTCTACTGCCGCGGTATCGACACGACCGGCGGCAGCTCCAGCTCCGGCGGCGGCTCCAGCTACAAGAGCAAGCCCAAGGTCATCATTGAGAGCTATCAGTTCGAACAGAACCCGATCTACGCCGGGGATGTTGTTCAGCTGCGCCTCATCGTTGCCAACACCTCGAATCGTGAGGCGATTACGAACCTGCAGCTCGACTACAACTGCGAAGGCGGCGCGGTGATTCCCGCCCCCGGTGGTTCGAGCAGCATCTTCCTTGGAACCATCGATAAAAACGGCGCCCGCGCGCTGACGATTGACCTCCAGATTGCGCCGGACGCGGAAGCAAAGTCGCAGGTGCTGGCGGTGACCCTCTCCTATGAGGGAACGAAGAACCGCGCGGACCTCGAGGAGAAGGCCTCCGTTAACGTGCCGATTCTGCAAAAGGCGCGCGTGCGCATCAACGATCCCGTGGTCTACGACGATCCCTGGGTCGGCAGCAACGTCTCAATCGGCATTTCGCTCTACAACCTCGGCAAATCGCCGCTGTATAACTGCATGGTCGACGTCGTTGGCGACGACCTCAAGCTCGAAGAATCCTACTTTGGCGGCAACGTTGCCTCCGGCAGTTCGATGAATGCGGACCTCAGCGTGATTCCGCAGGTCTCCGGGGACATTGACGCGAAGATTCGCATCACCTATGAGGATGTTTACGGCAACCAGACCGAAGAGCTGCGCCCGCTCAACATGACCGTCAACGAGGATATGCCCGCCATGGTCGCCTCCCCCGGAGACGCCGGCGGCATGCCCTCCGACAAGCCGCAGGGCGGCGGCATCGGCTGGATCTTCTGGGTACTCGGCGGGCTGACGGTTGCCGCAGGTGCGGTCGTGCTCGTCATCCGTCTCAAGAAAAAACGTGAGCGCCAGCTGGAAGACCTGTAAGCATCCGGCGCAGAACGCGCAATTGGAGGAACAATGAGTATTACCGATATGCTGTCCACGGCGTTTCTCAACCTGTGGCGGCGGAAGATGCGCGCGTTTCTAACCGTTCTCGGCATGGTGATCGGCGTGGCGTCCATCGTGGTTATGGTGTCTCTGGGCATCGGCATCAAGCAGGCGACGATTGAGAACTTCGCCGGCACCGGTAGCCTGACCACCATCCGCGTCAACTCCTGGTCGTATGTGTCCAACGGCAACGGCGGCGGATCGTCGCGCCAGAAGGAGCTCAACAAAAAGGCGGTTGGAGAATTTAAGAAGATTGCCGGCGTTCAGGCCGTTATGCCGCTGGTGGATACCTATGGCATGATCAAGTCCGGCAATTTTATGACGGACGCTTCCATCCTCGGGGTCACGCCCGAGCAGGCGGAGGAGTTTGGCATTACGCTCTCCGAGGGAAAAATGCCCACCGCGGGCGGCTCAAACACCTACGATATCGTGCTTGGCGCCTGGTCGCTGAATAACTTCTACAACCCGGACAACGGACGTCAGGCGGTCGATAAAAACGGCAACTCGCGCATCACCAAGGACTCGCGCATGCAGCTGACGTTTGACTACCGCAACGTCTATAAAAATCAGGTGATCGCCATGCCGTCTTCCGACAGCACGCAGGAGCCGGAGAAACCGCTTGGCCCGATGTATAAGCTCAAGGTGACGGGCATTATGGACCAGAACAACAACGACTTCTCCTACTATTGCCTCATGGACATGACCCAGCTGGAGAAGCTCGCCAAGGCCAACAAGGACTATGTTCAATACGACAGCAGCAAATACAACTCCGTGCTCGTCAAATGCAAGGAGATTGAGGACGTCAAGACCGTAAAGAACGCGATTCAGGACATGGGCTACGGCACCTACAGCCTGCAGGACGCGGTGGAGATGGCCGAAAAGAGCACGCAGAACGTACAGTACCTGCTCGGCGCCATCGGCGGGGTTGCCCTGCTCGTTGCCGCCATCGGCATCATGAACACGATGATGATGAGCATCTTCGAGCGCACAAAGGAAATCGGCATCATCAAGGTGCTCGGCTGCCGCATCGACAACATCGCGGGGCTGTTCCTCACGGAGTCCGCCTACATCGGGCTCTTTGGCGGGGCGCTCGGCCTGTTGCTGAGCTTCGGGGTCTCGCTGCTGCTCAATCAGCTGCTCGCGAGCTCGGGGCTACGAAGCATCATTCCCGCGTATCTGGCGTTCGGCGCGGTGGGGTTCTCCATCATCGTCGCGCTGGCCGCGGGCATGTACCCGGCCATCCGCGCCATGAAGCTTTCCCCGCTTGCGGCAATTCGCAACGAATAACAGGCTTCGGCTGCTTTTCCCCCGCTTTTGCGGGGGACTTTTTTTCGGGCAACACAGATGAAAAAACGGTGCGCATCAAAAAATAGCTTTACGATTCTCACTTTACATTGAGTCGGGCAACGTGAAATTCGCCTGCTTTGGAAAAAAATAGCTTTACGACTCTCACAAAGTAACCGTATAATGGGTTTCGTCTCAAAAATCATCAAAAGATCAATGAAGTGATAA
>DAIRTE010000108.1:0-10534 GCA_036804025.1 Clostridia bacterium
GCGGGCAACCGCTGCTGGGACTGGAACGTGCCGGAGATGGTCAACCGCGTGATCGTGGACCGCATCAGCGACGTAAACCTGCCTTATACGGAGCACTCCCGCCGATACCTGCTCTCCGAGGGGTTCGACGGAAAGTTTCTGTTCGTCACCGGCTCGCCGATGCGCGAGGTGCTCGAAACGCAGAAAGAGCGGATTCTCGCGAGCGACGTGCTTTCGCGGCTGGGTCTAACCGAGAAGCGCTACATCCTGCTCTCGGCGCACCGCGAGGAAAACATAGACGACGAAGAGAACTTCCTCTCACTCATGAACGCGGTCAACGGCATTGCCGAAACCTACGGCATGCCCGTGATTTACAGCACGCACCCGCGGAGCCGAAAGTTCATTGAGCAGCGGAATTTTCAGTTTCACCCGCTCGTGCGTTCGCTGGAACCGTTTGGCTTTTTCGATTATAACCGTCTCCAGCTTTCGAGCTATTGCGTGCTGTCGGACAGCGGAACGCTCTCCGAAGAAAGCGCGATGCTCGGCTTTCCCGCCGTGCTGATTCGCACCTCGACCGAGCGGCCGGAAGCGCTGGACGCGGGCACCATCGTCATTGGCGGCGTGACCCAACAGAGCGTGGAGCAGGCGATGGCGCTTTCGGTTTCGATGTTTGAAAACGGGGAGCCGACCAGCCTGCCTGCGGATTATTCGGATGCAAACGTCAGCGTCAAGGTCGTGAAAATCATCGAAAGTTATGCCGGTATCGTGATGCGAACGACCTGGGGCAGGTAGGTCTATGGCCGCGCGCACACCCAAAAACAACCCCTCAAGGGTTCTATACGCATCCTGCCTCGTCAGCGCGGATACGTTTTCCGCGCTGTTTTCGCGCTCTAAGGTGAAGCCGAGCCTCGCCGCGCAGAAGTATCACGCGCTGATGACCAAGGGGCTTGCGCAAAACGGCGTGCCGGTGACCGCGCTCTCCGCGCCGCCGGTGTCGCGGCAGACCAGCGGACGATTGCTCGTTCGCCTCCCGCGGGAAGAGCAAAACGGCGTTTCGTTTCGCTACCTGCCGGTGCTTTCGCTGCCGGGGATCAAGCATGCGCTCGTGCTGCTCGGCGCGTTCTTTCAGACATTCTTTTTTTTACATCGGGGCGATTTCGCGGTTTGCGACGGGCTGAACATCATGCTCAGCGCGGGCGTCCGCGCGGCGGCAAAGCTCAAGCGCCGCCCCTGCGCCGTGATCCTCACGGACGTTCCGGAGCTGCTCGCGGGGCGCATGACGCGCACCGCCGCGCTGAACACGCGCGAGCTGGCAAAGTTCGACGGGTATGTGCTTTTGACGGAAGCGATGAACACGCGGGTCAACCCGAAGGGGAAACCGTTTCTCGTCGCGGAAGGGCAGGCGGACGCGACCATGGCGGCGCGTGAAAACCGCCTTGCGGACAAGCATTCACAGAAAATTTGCCTGTATGCGGGCATGCTGCATGCGGAGTATGGCGTGCTCACGCTTGCCGAGGCGTTTCAGTGGGTGGACGACCCGGAGGCGCGGCTCGTGTTTTATGGGCAGGGCAACGCGGAGCAGGCGCTGCGCGACCTTGCGCAAGCCGACCATCGAATTGAGCTGCGCGGTGTCGCGGCAAACGACGTGGTCGTACAGGAAGAATTGAAGGCGACGCTGCTGATCAACCCCCGTCCGACCGGCGAGGCGTTCACCGCCTATTCGTTCCCCTCCAAGAACCTCGAATACATGGCGTCCGGCACGCCGGTGCTGACCACAAAGCTATCCGGTATGCCGCGTGAATACGACGCTTATGCCTATCTGTTTGACGACGAGTCGGTCGAAGGCATGGCGCAGACGCTCGCGCAGGTGTTGGCCGAGCCGCGCGAAGCACTCCATGCGCGCGGACAGGCCGCAAAGGCGTTTGTGCTGGAACAAAAATCGAATACCGCGCAGGCAAAGCGGCTCCTGACGTTTTTACAATCGTTGGAATCGCCGGAGAGCACACCGCGCGGGGGGGCAACGACATGAATCCGGAAACCGGTTTGGAACTGCAATTTTTTGAACCCGACAACCCGCTCGAAAACGGGCACGAAGCGCGTGTTTTGCTGCTGGGCGGGGTTGACGCGCCGTCGTCTGCCTCTTTACCCAAGCTGAATGCGGAGCTTTCCTCCTGGTTTGGCGCGCACGAGCTGCGCGCGCTCGCGCTGTTAAACGCGCCGGAGAGCGACGCGGAAGCCTCGATCACACTGGACTGGATCGCGAAAATCGGCGGGGATGTCGTTTCGCTCGCGGGGCTTGCGGGCGGCTCGCTGCCGCAGATTCGGCGCACACTCGGCGAAGAAAAGATCCTTGGCGCGGGGGAAACGGAAACGGATGTGTTTCGCCCCGTTGTGCTCAACATAGACGACGTTCGAATCGGCCTTGTCGCGGTGTCCGAGCGGCGTGCAAACGGGTTCGACGGGCGCGCGGACATTCTGCATCCTCTGATCTACGACCGCGTCCGCATGTTGCAGGCGCAGTGTGACCATGTGATCGTGTTCTGCCACGCGGGGCTGCCAAACGCGAGCCTGCCGCTGCCGGAATGGCGCGTTCGGTATCGCCGGTTTGTGGACGCGGGCGCGAGCATCGTGGTTGGTCAGCCGCCGAGTGGCATCTCCGGCTGGGAGGAATACCGCAACGGGCTCGTGTTTTACGGGCTTGGCACGCTGGCAAACGAGCGCGCGGACGCGGGCTGCTGCTCGCTGGCGATCTCTTTAGCGCTGATGCGAAATGGACGGTTTCACTACGAAACGCGCCTGATTGAGCGGTCGGGCGAAGAGCTGCAACTGAGCAAAAACGAAGCGCAGAAACAGGTGATTAATCAAACCAACGCACTGTTCTTTGATCAAAAAGCGTATCTAGCGCGAAGCACCGCGCTTTGCCGCGAAACCTACGACGCGTGGGAGCGTGAAACCTGCGCGACGCACGGGCCGGGGTTCGGGCGGGGACTGCTCAACGCGCTGCTGCCGCAGTCTGCGGAGCAGGCGCGGCGGGAGGACGAAGCGAATCTTCGCGCACTGCTGGAAAACGAGTCCCTGCGGCTTGCCGTACTGCGCGCGTTGGCCGCACGGGAGGCGGAGAAATCCGGAGGGAACGCATGAAGATACTTTGGCTCGTTTCTTCCCTGCTGCCGCAGATCGCCCGATTGACGGGCGAGCCGGAGCAGCCGTTTGGCGGCTGGCTCGTGTCCATGCTCGACGGACTGTTATCGAACCCGCAGCACGAGGTGTTCGTGTGCTATCGTGCAGGCGGGGCGCAGCGGCGCGGCGAGAGCGGCAGGCTCTCCTACTGCTCGTTTGAGCAGGATACACTGCAATATTCGTCCGAAAACGAAGCGCTGTTTGCCGAGCTGCTGCTGCGGATTCATCCGGACGTTATCCACATCTGGGGCACGGAATACCCCTCCGCGTTGGCGATGGTTCAGGCTTCGGCGCGTCGCGGTATGCTGGATCATACGGTGGTGAGCATACAGGGGCTGACCTCCGTCTACGCGCGGCATTATACGGCAGGACTGCCGCAGCGGGTGGTCAACGGCTTTACCATTCGGGATCTGTTGCGCCGGGACAACATTGCGCAGCAGAAACAGAAGTTTGCGCGGCGCGGCGGGTTTGAAACGTTGGCGCTGCATCAGGCGCGGCACGTGATCGGGCGCACGCGCTGGGACAAAGCCTGCGTGCGGCAGGTGAATCCAAGCGCGGTCTATCATGTTTGCAACGAGTCCCTGCGCGAGCCGTTCTATTCCGGCCAGTGGCAGGTTCCGAACTGCGAGCGGCATACAATCTTTGTTTCGCAGGGCGATTACCCGATCAAGGGCCTGCACGAAGCGCTCTATGCGCTGCCATATATAATTAAGGAATTTCCGGATGTCAAACTGATCACGACGGGTAGAGACCCGCGCGGAAAGAGCGTTCGGGAGCGGCTGCAACGCTCGAGCTACGCGGTGTTTCTCGCGCATGTGATCAAACGGTTGAAGTTGGACGATCACGTGGAGTTTCTCGGCGCCCAGTCGGCGGAGCAGATGAAGCAGCGGTACATTCGTGCCCATGTTGCGCTGAACCCCTCGTCCATCGAGAACAGTTCCAACGCAATCGGCGAGGCGATGCTGCTGGGCACGCCGATTGTCGCGAGCTTCGTCGGCGGCACGCCGGACATGGTTCAGGATGGCGTCAGCGGACTACTCTATCCGTTCGACGCGCCCTATCTGCTGGCGGACACGGTGCGGCAGGTGTTTTCCAGCGATGAACTGGCGACTCACCTGAGCGATGAAGCGCGCAAGACCGCCGCCGCGCGGCACGACCGCGAACAGAATTTGAAGGGTTTATTGGCGATCTACCGCGATCTCGCGGCAGCGCCGGAACAGGAATAATGGCATTTTGGAAGAGTGAAAACCCCATTCGGCGGCGCTTTGCCGCCAACACCGGCTGGCTGATTGCCCAGAGCGTATTTCAATACGTGCTTTCGGCGGTCATCGGCATCATTGCCGCGCGGTTTTTGGGGCCATCCAACTACGGAATTCTGGGCTACGGCGCGTCGCTGATGGCGTTCTTCAACGGTTTTGCGTCGCTGGGGTTCAACGACATTCAAATTACAAACATGGTCGAGTCGCCGGAGGAAACGGGCGGCATCATCGGCACCGCGCTCGTGCTGCGGCTCATCGCTTCGACGCTCTCCGTCGCGGGCATCGCGCTTGCGGCGTCGATTGCGCGCCCCGGCAATCAGGTGCTGCTCCTCGTAACGGTGCTGCAGAGTTTGCAGCTCATTTTGCAGTCGTTCGACGCGCTGCGCCTCTGGTTCCAGATGAAGCTCATGAGCAAGTACACCGCCATCGGCTCCATCATTGGCAACATTGCATGCAGCGCCTGGCGCATCGTGCTGCTCATTCAGGGCGCCGGTGTCGAGTGGTTTGCGCTGACCAGCGTCGTGCAGATGCTCACGAACTATCTCTTCGTGGCTCCCCTGTTCTTCGTAAAGGCGAAGACAAAACTCTACGTTTCGTTCTCCATTGCCAAGCGCCTGTTCGCGCGGAGCTGGCACTATATCCTCGCCGGGCTGACGCAGGCGTTCACCGCGCATTTCGGGCGGTTGCTCTTGAGCAGTTCGCTGGGGGATGCGTCGCTCGGTTTCTACAACGCGGCATATATGATCTCGAGCATGTGGCTCTTTGTTCCGCTCGCGGTGGTGGACTCCGCGCTGCCGGTGCTGCTGCAAACAAAAAAGAACAATCCGGAGGCGTTTCGTCCGCGGTATCAGCTGATGCTGATGCTGGTGCTCGGCATCGGCGTCTGCGCGGGCATCGGGCTAAGCGTGCTCGCGCCGTGGATCGTCTGGCTGCTCTATGGCGAGGCATACGCGCCCGCGGCAAACGTGCTCCGCGTGATCGCCTGGATGGGTATCTTTTCAAACATCGGCTCCGCGCGCGGCATCTATATTCAAGCCGAAGGGCAGCAGAGCTCTATCAAGTACATTTCGCTGATCACCGCATTGTCCACGATTGGGCTCAACGCGGCGCTGATTCCGCTCTTTGGCCTCGGCGGCGCGGCGGTGGCCTGCCTGCTGAGCTTTCTGGCGGAGAGCATGCTGGCAACGTCAATCGTGCCGGGCAGCCGCCCCTATCTGAAGCTCTATTTCGGCTCGTTCCGCACGCTCTATGAGGCGGCGCGGAATTGGATTCGAAACCGCAAGGCGAAAGGAGGCGCGTCGGAATGAAACCGAAGGTGCTGCTTATTCAGCAGGTGATTCCGAGCTACCGGCTGCCGATCTTTAACCTTCTCGCAGAGCAGGTTGACCTCACGGTGGTCTATGAATCCGGCGCGGCGCCCAAGAACGCATTGTTTCAGACCAAACAGGTAAAGACTTTTCGCATTCCCCGACTGGGCAAGGTCTATCGCGGCGGGCTGAAGCGTCTGACGAGCGGCTACGACGTGGTCATCAACTCGATTGATACTCCTGCCTACGCGGTGAAACGCCTCGGTCGTCTCAAGCGCAAACACTTCGGCCTCGTGCACTGGGGCATTGGCGTGAGCGCGAGCTATTCTTCCACGTTTGACGCGGCGGATGCGGACGCTTCGTTCTACGAATCGGTGCTGCGGGAGTCGGACGCCTGTCTGTTTTACAGTGACTATCCCGTAAAAAAATACGCCGCACAGGGCTGGCCTGCGGAAAAACTCTTCGTTGCGCAAAACACTGTCTTGGTCGAGCGGGACGAGACGCCCCGCGCGCGGGACACACTGCTCTTTTTAGGCTCGCTCTACCCGCAGAAGGGGTTCGACGAACTGCTGGAGCAGTACGCGCTTGCCGTATCGCAAGATCCGCGCGTGCCAAAGCTCGTGATCATTGGCGACGGCAGCGAGAAGAACCGAATTGAGGCTTGGATTGCCGAGCACCAACTGCAGGAACGCATTACGCTGACCGGGGCGATCTTTGACGATGCGGTGCTGGGGCGGTACTTTTCCGCCGCGGTTGCCTGCGTTTCGCCGAATCAAGCGGGGCTGACGGTGCTCAAGAGCATGGGCTGCGGCGTGCCATACATCACGCGCCGGGATGCAATCACCGGCGGGGAGCTGTTCAATATTACGCATGGCGTCAACGGCGTGCTGTACGACCGACCGGAGGAGCTCAAGGGGATTCTGCTCGATTTGACGGAGTATCCCGAAACGTATATGCTCTATGGAAGAAACGCGCGCGCGCACTACGAGGCAAACCGCAAGCCGGAGGACATGCTTGCCGGATTTCTAGCGGCAATTGCCTATGCAGGGGCGCAGCGACAGAAGCGGGAGGGCAACGGATGAAAAAAGTCATGCTGATCTTCGGCACGCGGCCGGAGGCAATCAAGATGTGCCCCGTCGTGCTGGCGCTTCAAGCGCGGCCGGAACTAAAAACCCTCGTCTGCGTCACCGGCCAGCACAAACAGATGCTCAAGCAGGTGCTGGACGCGTTTTCGATTGCGCCGGACTATGACCTCGCGATTATGAAGGAGCGGCAAACGCTCTTTGACATCACGCGAAACATCCTGGGTTCCATCGGCGAGGTGCTGGAACAGGAACAGCCCGATCTCGTGCTCGTCCATGGCGATACGACGACGACGTTTGCCGCCGCGCTCGCCTGCTTTTATCTGCAAATTCCGGTTGGGCACGTCGAGGCTGGGCTTCGTACGCACGACCTGTATGCGCCGTTTCCGGAGGAGTTTAACCGCAAGGCAACCTCCATCGTCGCCTCGCTGAACTTTGCGCCAACCGAGCTGGCAAAAGAGAATCTGCTCGCCGAAAGATACGATCCGGCGTCGATCTACGTCACCGGAAACACCGCCATCGACGCGCTCAAAACGACCGTTCGGCACGATTATCACGACGAAGTGACCGACTGGCTGGGCGAGAGCCGACTGATCCTTTTAACCGCGCACCGCCGCGAAAACCTCGGCGGGCCGATGCGGCAGATCTTTCGCGCCATTGCCCGCATCGCGCGGGAATTCGCGGACGTCAAGATTGTCTATCCCGTACACATGAACCCCGCCGTGCGCGAACCCGCAAACGAGATTCTGGGGGCTAATGCAAACGTTCGCCTGATCGAACCGCTCGACGTGCTCGCGTTTCACAACCTCATGGCGCGCTCGTACCTGATCCTCACGGACAGCGGCGGCATTCAGGAGGAAGCGCCTTCGCTCGGCAAGCCTGTTCTCGTGCTGCGGGACGTGACGGAGCGGCCGGAGGGCATTGACGCGGGAACGCTCAAGCTCGTCGGTACGGACGAAGAACGCGTCTACGCCGAGAGCGTGCGTCTCTTGACGGATGCGAATGCGTATGCGAAGATGAGTGGCGCAAAGAACCCCTACGGCGACGGGCTTGCCTCGGAACGGATCGCGTCCGCCGTCTGCTCCTGGCAAAACACGCATCGCAAGGTTTAATTTCTACCTTATATTGAATACCATCCGGATACGGAAGGGGATATTAGACAGATGAAGATCAATGTGGTCGGTCTCGGATACATCGGCCTGCCGACGGCGCTGAGCCTTGCCGCGGGCGGCTGGGACGTCGTCGGGACGGACAAAAACGAAAACCTGCTCAACACGCTGGCTTCCGGCGAAGTAACCTTCGAGGAAAAGGGCCTGCCGGAGTTGTTTTCGCGCGCGATGCAGAGCAAGCGGCTGACGTTGTCGCCCGTCTGCGTCGAAGCGGACGTCTACATCGTCGCCGTGCCGACGCCGTACCTCAAGGACAGCAAGCGCATTGATCCGCGCTTTGTAACCGCGGCGGTGGCGGACGTGCTCGCCGTCTGCAAAAAGGGCGCGATCATCGCGGTGGAATCCACGATAGCGCCGGGCACGATGGACACTTGCGTTCGCCCGCTGATTGCGAAAGCGGGACTCGTTTGCGGAACGGACGTCAAAATTGCACACGTGCCGGAGCGGATTATCCCCGGCAACATGGTCTACGAACTCACGCATAACAGCCGCACCATCGGCGTGGACGACCCCGCCGTCGGCGAAACGCTCAAACAGGTCTACCGCGCGTTCTGCCAGGGGGACATGGTCGTCACCTCGATTAAGACCGCCGAGATGACCAAGGTTGTGGAAAACACCTATCGCGACATCAACATTGCCTTTGCAAACGAGCTTGCGCGGCTCTGCTACCGCGGCGGCATGGACGTCAACGAGATCATCCGCGTGGCAAATATGCACCCGCGCGTGAACATTCTCTCGCCCGGCCCGGGCGTAGGCGGGCATTGCATCTCCGTCGATCCGTGGTTCCTCGTCGGGGACTATCCGGACGTGGTGAACCTGATTCTGCAGGCGCGTCGCATCAACGACGGCATGCCCGCGTTCGTGCTCGAGCGCGTCAGCGAGCTCATGGAGCAGCGCGGCATCTCGGTTTCCGAGGTCGGTTTCTATGGGCTGACGTATAAAGAAAACGTGGACGACGTACGCGAGAGCCCGACGCTCCAACTCTACGATTGCATGAAAAAACACCTCGCGGACGGCGCGCGGTTTTACGATCCAATGGTGAAAACTACGCTCGTCGAGCGACAGTATTTCGACTTCGACGCGTTTTTAGACGGCTTAAAACTGGTCGTGATCATGGTTGCGCACGACGAGGTGAAAGGTAGCTTGGAAAAGCTAAGCGACAAGCTGATTTTCGACACTAGAAATTGTGTCTCCGGCGAGCATGTCATCAAGCTGTAGGCCGCAAATTCGCAACCATGACGAAAAAACGAACAATTATGAAACTCTGCGCGATTATTGCGCGCTTTTCTCGCGCTGTGTTATAATATCGCAGTGTATGTTGCAAGGTAAGCGGAGGAGACCGCGTTGAAACCTGCTGCGGTGCTGGACATAGGTAGTTCCAAGATCGTTTGTCTGTGCGGCAGTTTTGTCAATCGGGATGGCATTACGGTGCACGGCGTTTCGGTGTGCCCGTATCGGGGATATCAAAGCGGCGGATTCGACGACCAGCGCGCGCTGAACAATGCGGTGGTCGAAG
The DNA here is from genome assembly GCA_036804025.1 of Clostridia bacterium. Classification (GTDB taxonomy): domain Bacteria; phylum Bacillota; class Clostridia; order Christensenellales; family CAG-138; genus UBA7703. Next base: position 9,493 of record DAIRTE010000108.1, read on the forward strand.
CGGTATCCAAGACCGAGCAGGAAGCGCGTATGCGCATCCGCGAGATGGCAATCAACGTTCCGGCTCCCTTTTGCAAAATCGTCATGACCGAAGCGGCGCTGCCAATCGGCAGTCGCAGCAAGCGCGTGATGGCCGAGGATATTGACGACGTCATTTCGCTCTCCCTCAAAAAGGTCAAGCTGAGCGACTATGTGCTCATGCACAGTACGCCGGTGTCCTTTTCGGTGGGCGGGGTGGTGTCCGCTACGCTTCCAACGGGCGCGAAAACCGAGGAACTCGGCGCGCTCGTTTCCCACATGTATGTGCAGGAATCGTTTATCCAGTCCATGGAGCGCGCGTTGACGCCGCTGGACATTGAGATCTCCATGAACGTTTCTTCGCAGCTCTGCGGCGCGCTGGCCATCATTCCCGAAAAGGAGCGCGTTCGCCCGGCGATTCTGATTGACGTTGGGTATACGCACACGGATGTATCGCTCGTCGAGAACGCCGCGCTGACGGACTCGCGCACCATTGACATCGGCGGAAAACACCTTGCCTCCGATCTCGCGTTTGGGCTGGACGTTCCGCTCGACACGGCGGAGCAGGTCAAGCGCAGATACGTCTTTCTGCAGGAACCGCTGAGCACCACGGAAATCGTGCGCCTGCCAAACGGCGGCGCAAAGCGCGTGGATCACGCCGCAATTGAGCTGATCATCGAAGCGCGCGCGGGCGAACTTGTTTCGCTGATTCGAACCGCGATCAAGGAGATGGGCGTTTCGCCGGAGGCGAGCCCGGTTACCTACCTCACCGGCGGTGGTTTGGCCATGATGAAGGGCGGCATCGACTACCTCAAGCGGGGCTTACAGCTCTCCATCTCAAGGGACACGCCCTGGGTGGCGGATATGGACACGCCCAATTACACAAGCGCTTTTGCCGCTTTGGATTTCGTTTTACGCGCCACGAGCGACGATGTGGTTTCGGATACTACGCCCGCATCGATTGCAAACCGGCTTCGCAACCTTTTTACCAAATAAGGGGGACAAACCATGTTTGAACCGGATTT
>DAIRTE010000109.1:0-10166 GCA_036804025.1 Clostridia bacterium
AGGATTTCGCTCGCGCCGTGCTTCTTCAGGTCGTAGCGCGCGAGGTATGCCCGCGCGGCTTCGCGTGTTTTAACGCCTTCCTCGGACCAGGTGCGTGCAACCGCGTCGATGTAGTTCACGGAGACGCGGCGGCCCTTTTGGTCGAGGCAATGTGAAACGAGCTCCAGCACGGTTTCCTCGTCCAGCCCGTAGACCTCAATCCAGTCGTACACATGCCTTAGCTCGCGAAAGTCAAACTGCCGCGGTGCGGTCAGCGAGGCGAGCGCGGAGACGAGGTTGGCGTACTTGCCCGGCACAACGCCGCCTGCTTCGGTCGGTTCCAAATCGAGGTATTCCACGATCAGCGGGCGCTCGCCGCGAATGCGGACAAGCCCCTGTTGCTGCCAGTAGGTATACGCCTCGGCAATCTCCTCCTCGGAGAGGCCGAGCGCGTCCGAAAGCGAGGTTTCGCCGTCTGCGCTTGCGCGGCAGAGCATCAGGCCAAACAGATACACCCGAATGCAGCGTTCGCTCGCATACGGCAGGTGGTCGAGAATAAATCGATTGTCCACGGGCGTGAAATTGCGCCGCGCCGCGTCGAGGGAAAAGCGAATGATCATGAAAACCTTTCAACACAAAGGGGTAAATAGATTGAACTAGGCTCCGGCTGGAGCGCTCTGCGGCAAACAGTCTTCCGACAGTGCTTTTTCTAAGAAGCGAATGTCGAAAACAGCGGGAAGATCGTCGCGTTAAACCAGCGATAGCCGAAGTCAAACGCGGGAATCAGTCGAACGTCCATCAGTACGCCGACCAGCGCCCAGAGCAGCACGAGCAGCAGCAACAGTACCAGTACCTTCTGGAAGGCATTGCGCTTCTTCGGCTTTGCACGTTCGGGCGTCTCTTCGGGCCGCTTGGACGCAAAGACGCGGTCCGCCTCCATATAGGCATAGGCGCGCTCGAGCGGCGGCAGGGGTTCGCTCTCCTCCGGCAGATCCTCCTCCGCGTCGTAAACGCTGCGCGCCGAAGCGCCGCCGGACCGGTAGGCGGAGGTATACCCGTTTCCGAGGGAGTCTCCCTGCGCGGCGGCGTCAAACACGCCCTTGTTGCGCAGAATCTTGGTCAAAAGAAGCTCGTGCTCCGTGAGTTCGCGAATGCGAACGGGAATATCCACGTCGTCCGCCGCGTTGAGAAGATCGCGGTGGAGGTTGAGAAACGTTTGCTTCACGACGACGCGCGCGTCCGCCTCGGACCCGAGCGCCTTCATCGCGGCCAGAAACACGCCGCGGCCATACTCGCTGTAGACCGCTTTAAACGCCTCGCGGTCGCCGGAACTGATGCGTTTTTGGAGCGTATTCGTAATCATTTTTTCGTTTCCTCGCTCTTGCTGCGTGTTTACGGCGGCGCTGCCGCCGGGTGAACGGAATCACCGTTATTGTAGCATGCCGCCGAGGAAAAAGAAAATACAATTGCGCCTATGCGACTTTTTCCAGCGCGCAGAGCGGCGAAAAACTATGCTATACTTTTTTCTATGATACGCATGGACGATTTGCAATATGACGGCCTCGTGCTCTATCAGGACACGGACTATGCGCGCTTCAATGCGGACGCGTTGAAGCTCTGTGCCTTTCTGCGGCTAAGCCCCGCGGATCGGGTGGTCGAGCTCGGCTCCGGCACGGGCGTGATCTGCGTGCTGGGCGAGCGAAAGACCGGTGCGAGTTTTACCGGCGTCGAGCAGCAAGCTAGGCTCGTCGAGCTTGCCGAGCGGAGCGCGCAGCAGAACAATCAGGCAATTCGCTTTCTCGCGGCGGACGTTGCAATGGCGCCGGAGCTTCTGGGGCGCGGCGCGTTTACCGCCGTGGTGATGAACCCGCCGTATTTTGAAAGCGGGGAACCGAGTCCAAATGCGTCCGTCGCCGCCGCGCGGCACGGCGCGGCACAGGCGCGGGAGATATTTTTAAGCGCGGCGTTTCAGTTGCTCGATAATGGCGGAAAGCTCTTTTTAATCGAACAGGCAAGCGCGTTGGCCGACGTAACGACGGCGCTACGCGCACACCGACTCGAGCCGAAGCGCATGCAGTTTCTGTATACAAAACCGAACACGCCCGCGCGGCGGGTGCTGATTGAGGCGAAGAAGCTTGGCCGCCCGGGACTCGTCGTCGAGCCGCCGGACTGGCTGCAGGAGTCATAAAAGCACGCAAAGTGCGAGCTGTCGAGCGAACAGCAGGTATCAAAAAAGCCCGCCGAAGCGGGCTATAACTTACGAAGCGCAGAACCTAGCAGACGGTGTTTTGAATCAGATTGAAACAGAGGTTGAACACGCTCTCGCGCATCTTGGTCATGACGGAGCCGATGTCGTCGTCCGTTACGTAGGACATCATGCCCGTGCAGTAGTTCGTGACAATGCCGATGGCGGCGTACTGCATGTTGAGGTCGCGCGCCAGCGGCGCTTCGGGCACGAGCGTCATGCCCGTAATCTGCGCGCCGAGCACGCGGATCATGCGGATTTCGGCAGCCGTTTCGAAGCGGGGGCCCTCGGTGCAGGCGTAGATGGCGCGGCCGGAATAGGGAAGACCCGCTTTCAAGATCAGTTGTTCGAGCGTATCGTTGAGCTCCGGGCTAAAGACGTCCTCCATGCCGGTGTGCAGCGCGGCGCGGTGCTCGCGCAGAAACGAGGAGGGGCGGCTCTTGGTCAGGTCGATGAAATCGCTGATGAGGCAGACGGTGCCAACCTTAATGCCGTAGTCGCAGGCGCCGACGGACGCGAGGCCAATGATGTGCGTCACGCCGAGCAGATGCATGGCGTAGATGTTTGCGCGGTAGTTGATGTCCGGCGCGTCGTGACCGGTGAGCACGCCGTGCCGATGGCGATAGATCACTTCCTGCCCGCATTCGAGCTTGCCGCGGTAGATGACGACGTCCCCGTATGGTGTGCTGACGGCTTCCTCCACATAGGGAATCGGCAGGGTCTCCATGTTGTTGCCGCCGATAATCGCATACTTCATACCACATCACCTCAGCTAAACTATACCATACAAATACGGAAAAGTGTATACTGAAAGACGGATGAAACCGTATGCCGAAAGGATGAACCTACATGCAGCAAGCCGACCACGATCTCGCGTTTTTGCTCCAGTTTCAAAACATCGCCTGGTATGAAAACGGCAGCGTGCGCATTCTCGACCGCCGCGTCTACCCGGCCGAGGAGCGGTTTGTGACCTGCCGTACGCATGGCGAGGTTGCAAAGGCCATTACGGATATGGTAACGCAGAGCTACGGCCCGTTTCACGCCGCCGCTATGGGCATGGCGCTCGCGGCGTATGAGTGCCGGGAGCGTACGTCCGTCGAGCAGAAGGCGTATCTCAAGGCCGCGGCGGATATCATTGCCAACGCGCGCCCGACCACCGCGCGCAAGATGCGCGTTTGGACGGACGACTGCGAGCGGGACGCGCGCTCGGCCATCGACGCGGGCGGGGACGCCTGCGACGCGGTGATGCGCGGGGCGGTTGCAAAATTCTCCCGCCGCTACGACCGCTTTGACCGCGAGGCGCACTTCTTTCTGGAGAAGATTCCGAAAAATCCGACGATCATGACGCAGTGCTATGGCGACGCAGATCTTGGCATGCTGCTGCGTGCGCTGAACGAGCGCGGCGACGAAGCCAAGTTCTTTACGCCCGAAACACGCCCCTACCTGCAGGGTGCGCGGCTGACCGCAAGCGTCATCTGCGACATGGGGTTTCCCGTAACGCTGATTACGGACAACATGCCCGGCTATATCCTGGGGCACAAGCACGTGGATTTGTTTACCACCTCGGCGGACGTAATTACGCTGGACGGGCACGTGGTCAACAAAATCGGTACCTTCCAGATTGCGCTCTGCGCCAACTATTACGGCGTTCCGTACTATGTTGCGGGGTTTCCCGACCGGACGCACTTGGATCTTACCTCCGTGCACATTGAGGAGCGAAACGGGGACGAGGTGCGCCACGCGATGGGCGTATGCACCTGCAAGCCCGCCGTCATGGGGTATTATCCCGCGTTCGACATCACCCCGCCGGAGCTCATTTCCGGCGTTGCAACGGACATCGGCGTGCTCAAGCCCAGCGAGCTGCACCGCTACCAACCCGCGGAGTAAGCGTCCTTCCGGAGTTATCACAAGTCCAAACAAAAAAAGAGCCAGCGGATGTTCCGTTGGCTCTGCTTTGTTACTTCGTTTATTCGCTATAGCGAACCTTGATGGTGCGGGTGTTTGGCATCATCTCGATCCAGGTGTTGCCCGGTTCCAGCCGAATGATGGAGCCGTCATAGAGCTTATAGGTGGTCGGGTCCGCGAGCGACGGTCTGCTCCAGGTGCCGGTGACATGGCGGCCGTTGATGAAGTAGTCGCAGTCGCCGCTGCCCGTGAGGGCGATGCTTCGATACATGGTGTCGTAGGAGGAGACGCTCACATACTGAACAATCAGGTTCTGCGTGGTGATCGGCTCGCTCTCGTAGCCAATGACGCTCTGATTCGGCGTCAGGGTTTTGCTCTCGCCGAGGACGTTCTTGGAGTTTTTGTCGCTGCGAACGAGGCGGTCGGTCTGTGCGTTATAGGTAAAGACGACGCGCTCCGAGTCCGAACTGGAAAACGGAATGCCGACGCTCGAAAACGGTTTGCCTTTCTTATACGAAACATCGCTTTGAAACTGAAACCGGTTCCCACAGGGCGTTGCGCCAAAGCCATTGTCATACTCCGCGTAGTCGGACGCCTTAAAGAACAGCGTGTGCTCCTCGATGGCGGTCACCGTTTTGTCGCGAAAGAAGTAGTCCGCCGCGGAGCCCGTGTTTTGCACGCGAAAGCGAACGCCGCTGGACGCGAGCAGCGGATATCCGGTTTGCGCCTGCTCCGGGTCGCCAAGCGAAACATACAGCCCGCCCCATTCGAGCGCGATATCCGCCAGATACGCGCGCGAGGTGCGAATGGGCCCGATGCGCAGGGGGTATTCGTCCGAGAAGACCGCGAGAAACCGCGTGCCGTGGTCAATGCGGTCGAGCGGAAACTCGTAGACCACGTCCGCGAGCATCAGCCCCGTCTGCGGGCGCGCCTGCGCCGCGTTGTCAATGACCGCGAGAATGGGGCGATAGACGGCGCCCTCCGGCAGAGCGCGCCCCGTGGAAGGCGAAATGGTGAGCGGCAATGCGCTGGCTTTGGGCGTTGGACTGGCCTCTGTGCTTTCCGCGGCGGGGGCGGAAGTTGCCTCCGGCGTGGCGCTCGCGCGCGGCTGCCCCGCGTCCGTGAGGACGACGACCTCCGCACTGGTGGGCGTACCCTGCGGTGCAGCCGTTGGCTCCAGAATGGTTTCCGCAATCGTGCAGCCGCCGGTTGATAACGCAAGAACGAGTACGGCAAGCAGTGTGAAGGCTCGCCGTACTCGCGGAGTGATGTTGTTTTGCGGACGCCCGGTCAAGCTCTATTGAACCGCTGCCGTCGTATCGTTGGGATGGACGGCAATCCAGGTGCTGCCGGGTTCGAGGATGACGAGCGAACCGTCGTCCAGCAGATACTGCGTGTAGTCGTCCGCCGTCGGGCGCGACCAGGTGCCGGTTACGTGCTGGCCGTTGATGAAGTAGTCGCACTTCCCGGTGCCGATCAGCTCGCAGGAGCGGCGGTGCTTGGGATCGCCCTTGATCAGGCCGTAATCCACGTACTGAACAATCAGGTTCTGAACGCTCATCTGCTCTTCGGTATAGCTCGTGCCGTCCTCATTCAGCGTGCGCGTCATAAACGGTTTTCCGCTCTCGCTGCGCAGAATCCGGTTGGTTGCGGGATCGTAGGTAAACTGAATCCAGTTCGGGTCGGTGCTGTTGCCAAAGGGAAGCGAAACCTTCGTATAGGCCTCGCCGTTTGCGTAAGAAACGTTCTCCATAAAGGAGAAGCGCTCGCAGACCTTCGACTCATAATCCTTGAAGAACCGGTCGACCAGCGCGGCCACGCGATAGTAGAGCGAATGCACGTCGTCGCGTCCGGTTTCCGGCGCGCGGAACTTATAGCCGTTCTTGGTTTCAAAGTCGCCATAGCCGCCCTTGCTGAGGCTGAAATTCGAGGAGTAACCTCTAAAATCGCCGCTGGGCAGGTAGAGCGAAATCAGCTTGCTGGGGCTGCGCCGATAGGGCGAGTCGAGCATGACGTATCCTTCGTGCAGATACATGCAGTCCCACTCGTGCGCAAGGTCGATGAAATAGTAGCGCATGGAACGCAGCGGGCCCGCATAGAGCGGATAGGTGTCGTTGTAGAGCACCTGAAAGCGCGTAATCGTCTGTTCCACGAGAAACTCGTAGATGATGTCCGCCTGCATGAGCGAGGTCTGCGGTTTTGCGCCGTCCGCGTTGTCGATGGACATGATGAAGACCTTGCTCGGCGTTCCTTCCGGAATCACGCGGCCGGACGTCTGCGAGCGGTTCTGCGGTGCGGGCGTCGGCGTTGCGGTCGGTTCCGGCGTTGCGGTCGGCGTCGCGGTCGATTGTTCGACGATGGCGGCGGGTTCCGGCGTCGGGGTTGCTACGGCGGCGGGTTCCGGGGTCAGCACGGAACAGCCGGAGAGCACCGTAGTCGCCAGCATGAGAACCGCAACCAGTCGAATACCCTTTTTGTGAGTGGAGAAGGCTGTGTTCATACTCAAGAATCCTTTCTGGCCGGACGATCCGGCTTTGGTTCCACCGCTTGCTTGCGGCGTTTCAGGATGGATACAACGATTAAAGCAATCAGAATGCAGAACAGAACCGCAACGACGACATAGGCGATTGGATCGACCGTTTGATCGCCCGCCGGAGCGGCGGTTGCCTCCGGCGATGCGGAGGTATCGACCTGCGCCAATTCCGCCGGTTCGGGCACGGGCGTTGGCGTCGGTTCCGGCGTTGGTGTCGGCGGCGGTGTCTCGGGAATCCAGGGCGTAACGAGCGCCGCCGGGACAGCGCCGGTGCCAATGCTGACCCCGCCGTCCTCCACCGATACATACGCTTTGGTCTGGTTAAAGTCTGCGTCCACCTGCGTGAGGATGCCGTTCGTTGCCGTCAGCGCGCTGCCGGAGGCAGATTGCGCGGTAAAGCGAACGGTCAACAGCGTTCCGTCGCCTTTAAGGCCGAGCGCGTCCGCGCAGGCAATCCGGATTCGACCGGGTTCGTCCGCGTTGTAGACGACATATTCCGCCAAAAAAAGATCGCCGGGCGTAACGGAAACGACCGTTAGCGCGGCGGGATCGTAATTGAGATCGAATTGAATGGAGTCCACACCCGCGCAGTTTTTCAGGGTAACGGAAACATCCGCCTGCCCGCCGTTCTCCGTGCTCGCCGTACCAATCGCAAGGATTACGCTTTCGTTCCCCTCCGCAGCAAGCGCCGCAGCGGGGATCAGCGCGGCCAGCACCACCGCGGTCAGAACCAGTAGCAAACGTTTCATGCGTTGCATCCTCTCGCGAAAATGTGTATGATACATGTTACAGCAAATATGAATCAAAGTCAATTTTGCGCAAGCAAATCCGCGGTTAGTCGTGTGTCAACAAAGGAAACTTGCGCGAACAAAACGGTGAAAACAACAGCGTGCGTTCGACGGGGTGGAATTCGAAATATCCGTCGTTTCGCGCGGAACAGATCGAGGAGAACAGCATGAACGCAGTCGGGTATTACAACGGCGAATTCGCGCCGCTGGAGGAGCTGAAAATCCCCGCGCTGGATCGCGGGGTCTACTTTGGGGACGGGGTGTACGAGGCGGTTCGCGTGGACAACCATCGCTTCTTCGCGCTGGAAGAGCACCTCGACCGGCTGGAAGCCAGCCTCGCTTTTTTGCGGATTCCGCTTTCCATGCCGCGTGCGGAGCTGACCTCGATTCTGCAGGCGGTGGCCGACCGCGTGGAAAGCGACCACCAGCAGCTCTATTTTCAAATCACTCGCGCAACGGCGATGCGTACCCACGCGTTTCCGGAGGGCGGCGCGCCGAACCTGCTCGTGTTCTCGCGCGAGGTGCCGCTTGCGGACGTTCGCACGCCAAAGAAGGTTGTCGTGCTGCCGGACATTCGCTGGAAGTATTGCAACATCAAGACGCTGAACCTCATCCCCGGCGTGCTCGCCGCGGAAACCGCCAAGGAGCGCGGTTGCTGCGAGGCGGTGTTTCATCGCGACGGCGTGGTCACCGAGTGCTCCAGCTCCAACCTGCTGATGCTCAAGGACGGCGCGCTCGTGACCGCTCCGGCGGACGAGCACATTCTGCCCGGCATTACGCGCGGGCACTTCCTGATGCTTGCGCGGCAGATGGGCATTCCCGTGCTTGAGCGCGCGTTTACGTTGGAGCAGGCGTACGATGCGGACGAACTGATGATTACGAGCACGAGCGTCCACGGCCTGCCGGTGTGTGAAATGGAAGGCAAGCCGGTCGGCGGGCGCGACCCCGTTCTGCTCAAGCGCTTACAGGATGCCTACCGGGCGTATTTTACCAGTGTGGTCGGAGAACTGCATTAAGCGACGAAGTGTCGATCGACAAATACGAGAGTACGTTCGGGAGGAAGAATATTTGGGACAACGGGAGAATGCGGAATATCAAAAAGCCGTCTTGCTCGCGATTGCGGCGGCGGTGCTCTTTGCTTGCTCCGCTCCGCTCTCTAAACGGCTGCTCACCGGAATTCCGCCTGTACTGATGGCGGGGTTGCTCTACCTTGGCGCGGGAATCGGTTCGGGGCTGATTTTGCTCTTCGGCGGGTTTCACGAGCGGCGGGAACCGGTGTTTGCATTCGAACGAAAGGATGTTCGGTTTCTCGTTGGCATGGTGCTGCTGGATGTGGCGGCGCCCGTATTCCTGCTCACCGGCCTTGCCCGCACGACGGCGGCAAACGCTTCACTGCTGTGTAACTTTGAGGTCGTGGCGACCACGCTGATTGCCTTGCTCTGGTTTCGCGAGCGGGTATCCTCCCGCCTCTGGCTCGCAATTCTGCTGGTGACCGCCGCGAGCTGTCTGCTCACCTTTAAGCGGGAAAACGGGCTGCGCTTTTCCGTTGGCTCGGTCTATGTGCTGCTGGCGGCAGTCTGCTGGGGACTGGAGAACAACTGTACCCGTATGCTCGCGGACCGGAACCCCATCGCGATTGTTGCCATCAAGGGGATTGGCTCCGGTCTGTGCTCGCTCGTCATCGGGCTTGTGCTTGGGCAGCGCGCCAGCGACTGGGTGACGGCGCTTCTTGCGCTCGTTGTCGGGTTTTTTACCTACGGACTCAGCATCGCCTGCTACATCCGCGCGCAGCGTTCGCTTGGCGCGGCGAAGACGAGCGCCTTTTATGCCGCGGCTCCGTTCATTGGCGCGGCGATTTCGTTTCTGCTGCTCGGCGAACGGCCGGGTGCGGCGTTCTACATCGCCCTGCCGTTGATGGCGGTTGGCGCATATGTGGCGACGATCGATCTGCCGAAGCAGGCGCTGCCTGTCGAGTAAAACGAAGGAAACATAGATTCTTGCATGCGAAAAGCGGCGCTAACTTTACTGGCGCCGCTTTGTGTTGTTTTCGATCTTTGGTTTACGCCTGAGCGGGTGCCTCATCGTTGGCAATCAGTACCGCGCGGCAGGGGGCGCCTTCCGCGCCGGAGACCTTCAGCGGCGCGGCGCTGAGGATATACCGCCCGTCTGGCACGCCGCGCAGCTCAAGGTTTTCGAGCACGGCGATTCCGTAGCCCAGCAGCGCGGTATGCGCGGAGAGTTCGTCCGAATAGGTGCCGATGGACTGGCTGTCCGTGCCAATCAGCATAAGCCCTTTGTTGTAGAGGTACGCAATCGCGCTCTCGGTGAGCTGGCCTTTGCCGTGCAGCAGAATGCGCGGCGCAAACGGCCTCGACATAAAGTACATGGAGTCGAGCGGTGTCTTGGGCACGGTGAGTACCACGCAGTCGCCAACAAACAGGTCGGCGGGCAGCGAGGCGATGTCCTTTCCCTTTTGAATAAAGTGCAGCGGCGCGTCCACGTGGGTGCCCGCGTGCATGCTCGTTTCCAGACGGGAGAGGTTGTAGCTTTCGCCGTCCTTCATGCGATGCAGCGCGCGAAGCGAGGGCGGATCGTCCCCGGGGTACGGGGGCGTCTTCAACAGATCGCGGGAGATATCGTAAACTTTCATTTGCAGAATCCTTATCACTTCATTGATCTTTTGATGATTTTTGAGACGAAACCCATTATACGGTTA
>DAIRTE010000110.1:0-4158 GCA_036804025.1 Clostridia bacterium
TGGGCGACAAAGTTCAATCCAGAAAAGAATACATCTTCGAAAACGCGGACTTTAACAAGCAAAACACCGATATGTTTGAAAAGCTTAGGGACTGATTCCCGTTTGATTGCGCCATTCAACATGCGATGAACATAGATATGTTTGAAAAGCTTCGCGATTAACGCGGATTGATAGAGCACTCATACTGACGAAGATATAAGGATGCACGATATGCCGAAACAACCGGAACAGCTTAAACTGGAAAAGATCATTCAGCGCAACATGGACGAGGTCATGCACCAGTCCATGATGCCCTACGCGGAGCACGTCATTCTGGAGCGTGCGCTCCCGCGCGTCGAAGACGGACTCAAGCCCGTGCAGCGGCGCATTCTCTACACGATGCTCGAACTGAGCCTCTCGCCGGACAAGCCGCACCGCAAGAGCGCGCGTATCGTCGGCGACTGCCTCGGCAAATACCATCCGCACGGGGACACCTCCGTTTACGACGCGATGGTGCGCATGGCGCAGCCCTACAACATGTGCGTTCCGCTCGTGGACGGCCACGGCAACTTCGGCAGTGTGGACGGCGACAGCGCGGCGGCCATGCGCTATACGGAAGCGCGCATGACGGAAGCCGCCATGCAGCTGCTGCGCGACATCGACAAGGACACCGTACCCTACTCTTTCAACTTTGACGATACGCTCAAAGAACCGGACCTTTTGCCCGGTCGTTTTCCAAACCTGCTTGTCAACGGCGCCAGCGGCATCGCGGTGGGCCTCGCCACCAACATTCCGCCGCACAACCCCGTGGAGGCGATCAATGCGGTCGTCGCGGTGATGGAAAACCCGCGCATCACGCTCGAAGAACTGATGAAGATCATCCCCGCGCCGGACTTTCCGACCGGCGGGTTCCTGCTGGAATCCTCCGAGGTCGAGCTTGCCTATCGAACGGGGCGCGGAAAGATCTATATGCGCGCCAAGACGCACTTTGAGGAGCAGAAGAACGGCAAGACGCTCATCGTCATCACCGAGCTGCCCTATCAGGTGAACAAGGCGAACATGCTCGAGAAGATTCTCGCGGTGAGCCAGGAGAAGAAGGCGATGTTCTCCGGCATTGCGGACATACGCGACGAGAGTGACCGCACCGGCATGCGCGCCGTCATCGAGGTCAAGAAGGACGGCGATCCGGAGCGGATTTTGCAATATCTGTTTAAATATTCCGACCTGCAGATGACGTTTGGCGTCAACATGGTTGCCATTGCGGGCGGCAAGCCGCAGCAGATGAACCTCAAGCAGATCATTGCGCACTACATTCGTCATCAGCGGGACGTCGTGACCCGCCGCACGCAGTTTGAGCTCGATGCGGCGCTCCGCCGCGAGCACATCCTCGCCGGACTCATGATCGCCGTGGACAACCTCGACGCGGTCATCGCGCTGATTCGCGCGTCCAAGTCCCCCAAGGAAGCGCGCGAGGGGCTCATGAAGACGTTTGCGCTCAGCGAGATTCAAGCACAGGCGATCCTCGACCTGCGTCTCCAGCGACTGACGAACATGGAGCTCATCACGATCAAGCGCGAATACGCCGAGGTCGTCAAGCTGATCGAAGAACTGCGCGGCATTCTCGCGAGCGAGAAAAAGCTGCTTGCGCTGATTAAAAAGGAATTGCTCGAGATTCGCGAGCAGCTCGCGGTCTCCCGTCGCACAACCTTTATCGCCACGGAAGAAACGCCCGTGGACGAGTCGGAGGATTTCGTGATCGTCGAGGACGTGACCGTCTGCGTCTGCGAAGGGCTCAAGATTCGCAAAATGCCGACCAAGGCGTTTTCGCTGGCGTCGATTTCCGAGGATAAGCCGTTGTTCGTGCTCGACACCCGCTCCGACCAACGCATCCGCCTCTTTACAAACCTCGGCGCCATGCTCTCCATCGCGGTTTCCGAACTGCCGGAGACGCGCGCAACCACGCGGGCAACGAACCTCGCCGCGCTGCTGCCGTTTGAGAAAAACGAGTCGATTATTGCGCTATACCCGGACGACGAGGAGGGCGATTACCTCTTCTATCTGCGGGACGGCAACATCAAGCGCACACCCAGCGCCGAATACCGCGTTCGCGTCAAGCGCACGGCGGCGGTCGCGCTGCGGGACAAGGATCGCCTGCTCGCCGTGGAGAAATACGAACCGAAGTCGATTCTGCTCATCACGAAACTGGGCATGAGCATCCGCTTTGCGGCGGATACCGTACCGTCGATGGGTCGCGTGTCCGGCGGCGTCAAGTGCATCAAGCTCGAAAAGAACGACGAGGTGATTTATTCCGCGCTCGTTCCGGACGAGGGCGAGGTGCTGACCATTACGGACAAGGGCTTTGGCAAGCGCTCGCCGATGTTTGAATACGAACTGCAAGGCCGAAACGGCAAGGGCCTCAAGACCTTTGACCTCAAGAAGAACGGCGCAAACGGAACCTGCATTGCCGCCGTGCTGCACCTGACCGAACCGCGCACGTTGACGCTGATTCAGCGGCACGGAGCGCGCACCCCCGTCAACAGCAGCGAAGCGCGCGTGGAACCGCGCGCGGGCAAGGGCACGATGCTCGTTGCCGTCGTGCTGGACGACGACGTCATCGGGGTCGAATAATCAAACAAAAACCGGGCGTTGCTACACGCTCGGTTTTTTGTCGCCAAAACGAAATAACACGGCTTTGGCGAACACAACAGAAATGGGAGGAACGAACTTGGGCAAACAGGCAATTCTCATTGGCGCGGGATTATCGGGCCTCGTTGCGGGGGCCTATCTTTCCCGAAGCGGCGTTTCGGTGGATCTCTTTGAGCAGAGCGACGAAATCGGCGGCATCACCGGCGGCTTTCGCAAAAACGGCTATTCCTGGGACATGGGTCAGCTGAACATCGAAGGACTGGGCGTTGGCGAAAGCGCAGGGCGCATTGTCGACGAACTCGGCCTACGCCCCCGACTCACGCTGCATCCGGCGGCGCGGCTCTACGCCTTCCCCGATTTCACCATACAGCCCCCCGCCTCCTACGAAGGCCCCTGGTGGCGAAAGGACTATCTGCTTCAGCAGTTTCCGGAGGAGGCGCGCGGCATTCGCGCGTACTATCGCTTTTACATTCGCATGCGCGAAATCGTGACCTATGCCCAGCGCGCGGAGGATGCCAAAGGACTACGCGCCGTTTTGCTGAAGGCGGGCATGTTTCTGCGTCTTTTGCCGCTGCTGACAAAGATGAACTGGACGGCCAAGCAGTTGATGGATCACCTGTTTTCCTCGGAGCAGCTCAAGGCCGTATTCACCTCGATTCTGGCCGACTTTGTGGTTCGGCCGGAGGAGTTTCAGGGGCTGGGTGTTGCGCTGGTCAATCCGGAGTCCGCGTTTGACGGCCGTGTTCCACTCGATCTTTCGCCGCGTGCGCAGCAGCCGAGCTATACCTGCGTCGACGGCGGCTGCCGGGTGCTGGCGGAGCTACTGGCGGACTTCATCCGCGAGCACGGCGGACGGATTCACACCAACGCGCGCGTCACCGAAATTCGAACCGAGCAGGGCAAGGTTGCCGGCGTTACGCTCGCGGACGGAACCCGCTACGACGCGCAGCTCGTGCTTGCCAGCGGCGGCGCGCGGGATATCTTCCGTTTGGTCGATCCCGAGGCGGTTGTCAAGGAGTTTCTTGCGCTGGTGGACGGCGCGCCGCTGATGGAGTCCGTATTTCTACTCCATCTTGGGCTGGATATCGACCCGATGGACAGCCTTCCCGGCGCAATCAGCTATTGCTACCGCAGCTACGACATTTCCGGCAGCGTCGACCGCCTGCAGCACAACGACTATCACGAGGGCGAGGACGGCTATCTCATCTATGTTCCGTCGCATTTCTCGCCGCAATGCGCACCCGCGGGGCGGCATGCGGTGACCATCTACACCGTCGCACCCAACCGGCTCAAAGAGGGCGAGTGGAACGAGCAGAGCGCCCGCTTTGCGGACAAGCTGATCGACCTTGCATCAGAACGAATTCCAAACCTCAAAGAGCACATCGTCGAGCAGGTCGTGTTTACGCCGGAGGATTTCCGCGCACGAACCTTGCAGTCGCACCATTCCTTTGGCGGCTGTGCCCCGGTCATGGGCAAAAAAGCGGTGCCGAACCGTACGCCGGTCAAAGGTTTCTGGTTCATCGGCGCGCAGAG
>DAIRTE010000110.1:4258-10002 GCA_036804025.1 Clostridia bacterium
AAGCGGTGCCGAACCGTACGCCGGTCAAAGGTTTCTGGTTCATCGGCGCGCAGAGTGAGAGCGGCGCAGGCATCGTCAGCGTGATGTCCGGCGCGCGCCGGGTAAGCCAGACCATTCTGAGCGAACTGCGCGATTGCTGACCAACAATACGCATACAACAAGAGCGCCGTCAGGCGCTCTTATAGTTTGGTCTCTATTATGACTTTGCAGGTTCTGGATCACACACTTTCAAAAATCAAGAGCGCCTTTCGGCGCCCTTTTTCGTATACTTGAGATTATGCCTTTGCAGGTTCTGGATCACACACCTCTTTTGGTAAAATCGAGAGTTCCGCGCGCTCGATGCCGTGGTTCTTCATCTCCAGCACGATTACGTGCAATCCGGCGACGTCCACCTCAAACACGGTTCCATCCTCCGGTATCTCGTTGAGTACGCTGAAGACCAGGCCGTTGAGCGTGTCGAATTCTTCCGTCGGCAGCGAACAACCGGTTGCCTCCGCAATCTCTTCCAGCGTGGCGAATCCCTCTGTTTCCCAAACGCCCTCGCGAACGAGCGAAATGGCGGGCAGGCCGTCGTCCTCCTGCTCGTCGATGTCCCCGACGATGACCTCAATCAGGTCGCTGAGGGTCACGATGCCGCACATGCCGCCGTATTCGTCCATCACCACCGCGAAGTGGTTGCGGCTGCGCTTCATGTCGAGGAACAGGTCGTCGGCTTTGATCGTCTCCGGCACGAACCGCGCGGGCTGTACCGCGTGTTCCATCACGTTCTCTCGCGAGCGGTCGCTCAGACGAAAATACGTTTTCGCGTCGAGAATTCCAACCACGTCGTCGCTGGAGTCCCGGCAAATGGGGTAAAACGAATGGCGGGTGTTGTGGATGGTCTCCGCCCAGTCCTCGTCGCTTTCGTCCAGCCAGAGGATGTCCACCTGCGTGCGATGGGTCAGAATATCCTCGGCGGAGACGTTGTCGAACTCGAATACGTTGTGGATCATCTCTTTTTCCTGTGCTTCGATCGTGCCCTTTTCCGAGCCGACGTCCACCATCATTCGAATCTCTTCCTCGGTGACCTCCTCATCCTCCGCGTTCGGGTCAATGCCGAGCAGACGCAGGATTCCGTTGGTCGAGATGGTCAAGAGCCATACGAGCGGCGCAAATACCTTTGCCACGCCGTTGATCATGCCCGCCATGCCGAGCGCGAGCTTCTCCGCATTCTTCATGGCAACGCGCTTAGGCACCAGCTCGCCAAACACGAGCGTAAAAAAAGTTAATATCAGCGTGATGAGCAATACGGAAACCGTATTGATGGTCGAAAGCGGCGCCGTCGGCCAGCTTATGGAGACCGCCGCGGTGATGCGCTTTGCGAAGTTATCCGCCGCGAACGCGCTGCCCAAGAAGCCGGAGAGCGTAATCGCAACCTGTATGGTCGCGAGAAACCGTGCCGGCTGACTGGTGAGGCGCGCGAGCTTGATTGCCCGCTTGTCTCCTTCTGAGGCAAGTTTGGCGAGCTTCGCGTCGTTCATGGTGATGACGGCAATCTCCGCGCAGGCAAACACCGCGTTGAGCGCTATCAGAACCGCCTGTAAAATCAGTTCCCAGAATATGGGGTCGTTTTTCATTCCTCTGCTCCAAATAATCTCTTGGTTAAAACTTGTTGTATCCTCTCGCTCCGCCGAAAAAGACCTCGCGCCCTTCGGTTTCGCGGCATAAAAAAGGTCGTGCGTTTTCCGTTTCTTTTCCTCCAAGAAATAGAAAAAGCATAACCGAAACGCCTTTACTCAACAAAGACTGGCTATGTGCTTTCGAATGTGTTCGTTCATTTTCTGGACCGCGTGGTCGCCGGTACTGTCGCTCTCGTCGTCGCTCATAATATCCCTCTTTGCCGGATGTTCCGTTTTTGCTAGGTAAAGTATACCGACGATAGCCGTAATTGTCAATGATGCGGGTGGATTCCGACAAAAAGAGCGCGATTTCCCCCTGCTTTTTACGCAGGAGCGCCCGTCACACCTAGGTTACAATTTTGTCATTCAGTTGACATTTTGTTGAATATCGTATATATTCTAGCCAATATTTGCACTTATACTTCAAGATTATGATTGGATGGTTACAACATGGATCAAAGCAAAAAACGTCGTCGCGGCGATCGTCGCGACGCAACGCTGGTGCGCGGGCTGGACTCGATGCACGCGTTCTTTCCCCTCATGATGCCGAACCGCGCGGACAACGAGGCATTCATTCAGGAGATGATTGACTTCGGCGCCGTAGAAGCCTATCTGGAACGGAAAAACGCGGAGAACCCGCAGTATAAATACACCTTCTTCCATGTCATTCTCGCGGCGCTCTCGCGCACCGTTCAGATGCGGCCCCAGATGAACCGCTTCATCATTGGCGGCAAATACTACGACCGCAACCACATCTCCTTTTCCATGATTGCAAAAAAAGCATTTTCCGACACCGGCGCAGAGTCCATTGTCATTCTCAAGTACGATCCGGAGAGCGAAAAGCCCGCCATCGACGTGCTGCACGACAAGCTCTGCGACTTCGTGTATACCATGCGCACGCACGACACCACCGACAACACCACGGACATTCTGGATACCATGGCGAAAGGGCCGCAGTGGTTCCGTCAGCTCCTGATGGACATTCTGCGCGCGCTGGACGCGCACGGGCATATGCCGAAGGATCTCGCAAAGGAAGACCCGTACAACAGCACGGTGTTCATTTCGAACCTCGGCTCCATCAAGCTCAACGCGGGCTACCATCACCTCTCGAACTGGGGAACGAACTCCGTGTTCGTCGTCGTTGGCGAAAAGCACATGCAGCCGTTCTACGGCGAGGACGGTTCCGTCACCGTCAAGCCCGCCATCGGGCTCGGCATTACGCTCGACGAGCGCATTGGCGACGGCTACTACTTCTCCAAGACCGTGCGTCTGCTCAAGAAGCTGCTCGCCGAACCGGAGCTGCTGGATATCCCCGCGAACCAGCCGCTGGACATCGAGTATTAACCAATCATGTTCCGTCGGATACATTCAGCAACATCAATCTTATCGAGTATGAAACATTCGTGTTCCGTCGGATACATCCGGCAACCCCGCAAAGGAGGAAGAAACATCTTGCGTACCGAAATCAAATCCTTTCCGTTTTCGGAAGATATGTCCAATGTAAAATCTCCCTGGCTCGCCTTCTACGGCGAAGTGGACCCGCAGCTTGACTATCCGGATTGCTCCATGTTCGATCTTGTCGAGCGCTGCGCCGGGCAGTACCCGAACTTCGAAGCGATTACCTTTATGGGCAAGGGCGTGTCGTACAAGAACCTCGTCAAGCAGGTAAAGACCGTTGCCCGCGCGTTCTCCGCCATCGGCATTCGCGCTGGCGACAAGGTGACGCTCTGCATGCCAAACTGCCCGCAGATCGTGCTCTGCTTCTACGCGCTCAACCGCATTGGCGCAATTGCGTCCATGATTCACCCGCTCTCGAGCGTCGGCGAAATCGCGTTTTACATTCAGGACTCCGCATCCAAAGCGGTGGTCACGCTCGACGCATTCTACGGAAAGTTCGAAGAAGTGCGCAAGAGCGTTTCGTTTGATACGCTTGTGCTCACCAGCGTCGGGGACGCGCTGAGTCCCGTCATGAAGGTTGGCTACGCGCTGACCGAAGGCAAAAAAGTGCCCAAGATTCCGAAAAACGCGGATGTATTATATTGGAAGAACTTCCTTCTGGGCGCGAAGAAACAGGACGAATCCTGCTTTGTCGAACGCGGCGCGTTTGACCCCGCCGTCGTCTTATTCTCCGGCGGTACGACGGGCACGACGAAGGGCATTCTGCTCAGCAATCTCAACTTCAACGCGCTCGCGCTTCAGACCTGCGCCATGGGGCACTGTGTCGAGCCGGGCTGCCGCATGCTTGCCGCCATGCCGATGTTCCACGGCTTTGGCCTCGGCGTCTGCATCCATACGATGCTGGTCATCGGCGTCACCGCGATTCTCGTACCGCGCGTGTCCGTGGAAAGCTACGCCAAGCTGCTCAAGAAGGAACGCCCGAACTACATTGCCGGTGTTCCGACCCTGTTTGAAGGCATTACGCGCAATCCGTTCATGGACGGCGTGGACCTGAGCTGCCTCAAGGGCGTGTTCTCCGGCGGCGATACGCTCTCCATCGAGCTCAAGAAGAAGTTCGATACGTTCCTTGCCGAGCATGGCGCAACCGTTCAGGTGCGTGAAGGCTACGGCACGACGGAGTGCGTTACCGCGAGCTGCCTGACCCCGTACCACATGTACCGCGAAGGCAGCATCGGCCTGCCGTTTCCGGACACGTACTATAAAATCGTAAAACCAGGCACCACGGAAGAGCTGCCCTACGGCGAGGACGGCGAAATCTGCCTCTGCGGGCCTTCCGTCATGATTGAGTACACCAACCAGCCCGGCGAGACCGCTAACGTGCTCAAAAAGCACGAGGACGGGCACGTCTGGCTGCATACGGGCGATCTCGGCGTTATGGACGCGGACGGCTTCATCTTCTTCAAGCAGCGCATCAAGCGGATGATCATCACGAGCGGCTACAACGTGTACCCCTCGCAGATTGAAAACATCATCGACGCGCACGAGAAGGTGCTCATGAGCTGCGTCATCGGCGTGCCGGACCCCTACCGCATGCAGAAGGTCAAGGCGTTTGTCGTGCTCCGGCCAAACGTGCTGCCGACCCCCGCGCTCAAGGAGGATATCCTCGCGCACTGCGAAAGGAACGTTGCGAAGTACGCCATGCCGTATGACGTGGAGTTCCGCAGCGAGCTGCCGAAAACGCTCGTCGGCAAGGTTGCCTATACCGTGCTCGAAAAGGAAGAACTCGAAAAACAGGCGATCTGAATCTGAACCCTGCAGGAGCCCGGCAGCGATGCCGGGTTCTTTTTTTACGGTTGTCGGCTTGCCAGATACCGTTTCTTCTTGTATACTCATGTGGAACTATTTTCGGGAGGATTCTATGTCTTACTGTTCCAACTGTGGAAAAGAGCTTCCGGCGGATGCCAACGGGCTTTGCGCCGACTGCGCCGCGGCAAGCGCGAATACCCCGCTGACCAGCGAAGAGATTACGAAGCGGATGAACCGCGGCAGATTGATGCCGGCGGATGCGCCCGCGGGGCTGAGCAAGCGTGTGTTTGCATGGAACTACTCAGAGGGCGGCCGTTCCTGCGTCGCCGCCGCGATCATTGGGTACATCAGCGCGGGTGCAACGTTGCTTGTCGCGCTGTCCGGGCTGCTGGATGGCAGCATTTGGATGCTTATTGACGTCGCGATTATTCTGGTGCCTACCCTGCTGGTACACATCATCAAGAGCCGGATTGCGGCGATTGCGATGCTGGGCTATGGCCTGTTTAACCTTATTTCGTATCTAATCAATACGGGCGAATTCCGCGGCTGGATTCTAGTGTTGGCGGGTGCTGCGGCGGTCTTTGGCGCGTTCAAATGCGCAAAGGAATGGCGCGAGTATCAGGCGAAAACCACCGTCGTCGTCGAATAGACAAGCGGTGTTATACATTCGTCGGAGCACGGATGATCCGCGTTCCGGCGGGTGCTTGATGAGTGAATCCGGCGCGGCGTGCGCGTCTACTTTACGGGTTGGTAAACGGGTAATCTTTCTTTCACCGAATCGAAAATCTTGATCCGATTTCTGTGAAAATGACTTGACACTCCAAGCCCGTTTGCCTATAATTGAAAAGCATGAGTTGCCAATGTAGCTCAGTTGGTAGAGCA
>DAIRTE010000111.1:0-9929 GCA_036804025.1 Clostridia bacterium
TGCCCGGCAAATCGAGCATGCCGATTGAAACCTTCTTTGCCAACATGCGCGCGGGTATCGACGTGACCACCGTGCAGATCAACACCTATACCTTTACCGAGGCGTTTGAACCCGTCCTGCAGGCGGGCGAGGACATCCTCTACATCGGCTTTTCGAGCAAGCTCTCCGGCACGGTGCAATCCGCGCACGTCGCCGCGGACGAGCTCGCCGCCAAATACCCCGAGCGCAAGATCGTCGTAATCGACTCCATCTCTGCGTCGCTCGGCGAAGGCCTGCTCGTGTACTACGCGGCGCGCAAGCAGCAGTCGCTCGAGCTCGACGCGCTCGCCGCCTGGGTGGAAGCGAACAAGCAGCGCTTCGTGCACTGGTTCACGGTGGACGATCTCGTCTACCTCAAGCGCGGCGGACGCATCAGCGGCGCGACGGCGGCCATCGCTACGATTCTCAACATCAAACCCGTCATGCACGTGGACAACGAAGGCTACCTTGTCGCCGTCGAAAAGGTGCAGGGCCGCAAAAAGTCCCTACGCGAACTCGTGGATCGCATGGAGAAATCCGTGGACACGGCGGCGACGGATACCGTCTTTATTGGCCACTGCGACGCGTATGCGGACGCGGAGTTTGTCGCGTCCCTCGTACATGAGAAATATCCGAATATGATGATCCACATCGACCACATTGGCACGAGCATCGGCGCGCATTCCGGCCCCGGAACGATCGCGCTGTTCTTCGTTGGAAACGAGCGGTAATTCGCATGAAGCAGGAACGGGCGGGGCAGAATCCCGCCCGTTTTTTATTGATCGGCACGGTTTGCTTAATTTTTACCGAATTCATCGAAGCCCTGCATGGATGTTCTTGTAAACGCGCGCAACAACAACTAAAATAAAGCCACAGCAACTAAATTCGTATTAACCGGGCAATGCCCATTGTGTAATACAAACCTTGGAGGATGAATGGAACCAATCTACATCACCGGACACCGAAATCCCGACACCGATTCCATTGTCGCCGCGCTTTCCTACGCCATCCTGAAAAATGCGCTGGGCGAGCGCGCTTATACGGCAGCCCGCATTGGGGAGCTGAGCGACCAAACCGAATTGCTGCTCAAAAAATTCGACTTTGCGCCGCCGACCTTGCTGCATACGGTCAAAACGCAGGTTTCGGATTTGGACTACGACACGCCGCCCATCCTCTCCGCCGCGGTCAGCGTGTACCATGCCTGGCAGACCATTGCGTCGGAAAGCACGAGCGTTCCAACGCTTCCGGTTACGGACGAGAACGGTCGTCTCTACGGTATGCTGACGCCGGAGGAAATCGCCGCCTACGACATGCGCTTTATCAAGAGCAACCGTCTGGAAGGGGTTCCGATTTTCAACTTGCTCGCCTGCCTCGACGGCCACCTGATCAACGCCGCCATCGAGCAGACGGAGCTTTCCGGTTCGCTGCTCGTTGCACTGCCGACCCACGCAGGACTGCCAAGCATCGACGAACACAGCATCGTCATCTGCGGCAACCAGCCGGAGATCATTCGCCTTGCGCTGGAGCGCCGCGCCGCCGCGCTGATCGTCTGCGAAAGCGAAGTGGACATGGAGCTTATTCGTGAGGGCAAGAATACCTGCGTCATCTCCACTCCGTTTGACGCGTACGCCGCCTCGCGGCTGGCCTTTCTCGCGATTCCCGCGTCGCGCATTTGCAGGCGGGATAATCTTGTTTCGTTTCATCTGGACGACTACCTCGACGAGGTCAAGGAAACGACGCTCAAGTCGCGCTTTCGCAGTTACCCGATTCTCGACAACGAGGATCGCGTGGTCGGGACGCTGTCCCGCTTCCACCTGCTGCGACCAAAGAGAAAGCGCGTTGTGCTGGTTGACCACAACGAGCTGCATCAGTCCATTCCCGGGCTGGAGCAGGCGGAGATCCTGGAGATCATCGACCACCACCGTCTGGCGGAGGTCGAAACCGACGCGCCGGTCTATGTGCGCAACGAACCGGTCGGCAGCACCTGCACCATCGTGACGAGCATGTTCTTTGAGCGCGGCATCATGCCGAGCAAAAAACTCGCCGGGCTGCTCGCGGCGGCGATTGTTTCGGATACCATCGTGTTTAAGTCGCCCACCAGCACGCCCGTCGACCGGGCAATGGCGGAGCGCATGGCAAAGATTGCCGGGCTCTCGCTCGAAGCGCTCGGGCAGGAAATCTTCTCGATTTCGCCGGCCGCCGAGCACGATTTGGACTCGCTTTACTTTGCCGATTTCAAGCAGTTTCAGATTGCCGGTCATTCGCTCGGCATCTCGCAGATCACCTCACTGGACACCGACGCGCTGGGCGAGCGAAAAGCCGATTTCATCAATCTAATGGAGCAGGAGCGCTCGCAGCACAACTACGATATGATGCTGCTCATGCTCACGGATGTGCTCAAGGAAGGAACCCTGTTGATTGCCGTTGGCGATCTGGATTCCGTGGAGCACGCGTTTAACGTTTCCTTTAAGCACAACGCAGCCTTTCTGCCGGGCGTGATCTCCCGAAAGAAGCAGATTGTGCCCGCCCTGTCCCTGCTCTGGGGCTAATCTCGCAAAATCGAGGATGTTGTGAATGTTTCGCATCTCCCGAAGCGAACAGGAGGATCTATGCAACTGACCATCGATGGCATTCAAACCGAAGCGCAGTGCAACGAAAGCCTGCTGGACATCGTCCGTCGGCTGGGGCTGGACAGCGCGGATTTAAGCAAGCGCCCGCTCGCCGCGAACATCGCCGGGGAAACGTTTACGCTCAATTTCATTCCCTTGCGCGAAAAGGATAAAAAACCTTCTCAGCGGGTGACGCTGCGCCGCGCCATGCGCGCCTCCAACGGGGAGGTCACGCTGCTGCGCTACGACAGCGCGCGCGGAAACCGCGTTTATGAGCGCACCATGCTGTTTGTGTTTCTGCTTGCCATGCGCGAGCTCTACCCGAACACGCGCGTTCGCATCAATTATGCGGTCGGCGCGGGGCTCTTCGTCTCCGTTGGCAAGGGAATCGAGCTCTCGCAGCAGGACGTCGACCGGATCAAAGCCAAGATGTGCGACATCGTCAAGGCCGACCTCCCGCTGGAACGCAAGCGGCTGGACATTGACGACGCGATTGAGTTCTTCAACGCGGACGGGCAGGAGGACAAGGTTCGCCTGCTGAACTACCGCCAGTTTTCGTTTTTCGACGTCTACCGTCAGAACGACTACGTGGACTAT
The DNA here is from genome assembly GCA_036804025.1 of Clostridia bacterium. Lineage (GTDB taxonomy): Bacteria > Bacillota > Clostridia > Christensenellales > CAG-138 > UBA7703. The sequence continues at coordinate 3,225 of DAIRTE010000111.1, forward strand.
TTTTACGGCGAGATGGCGCCGTCCACCGGCTACGCAAGCGTCTTCGACCTGCAAACGCAGGAAGGGGGACTGCTGCTGCTGCGCCCCTCGGCGGAAGACCCGAACAAACCCGCCGGGCATGTTTCGCTGCCCCGGCTTTCGAGCGTATTTGCCGAGAGCGAGGAATGGGGACGACTGATGCACTGCGCGGTCGTGGCCGACCTCAACGACATGGTGCTCAGCGGCGACGTGCGCACCCTGATTCGCGTCAACGAAGCGCTGCACGAAAAGCGCTTTGCCGCGCTGGCGGACGAGATTGTCGAGCGCGGGGCGCGCGCGGTGCTGATCGCCGGGCCTTCCAGCAGCGGAAAGACGACCAGCGCAAACCGCCTCTGCACGCAGCTGCGCGTCCACGGCAAAACGCCCGTGCTCGTTTCGCTGGACAACTATTATTTAAACCGCGAGCAGATGCACCCCGGGCCGGACGGCAAGATCGACCTCGAGGACATTGCCGCGCTGGACGTTTGCCAGTTTCAGGAGGATCTTTCCCGCCTGCTGCGCGGCGAAGAGGTGGAGCTACCGATCTTTGACTTTGTCGTTCAACAGCGAAAGGCAAAAGGGCAGCGCATTCATCTCAGCGAGGACACGCCGCTCGTCATCGAAGGCATCCACGGGCTGAACCCGTCGCTGCTGCCGGAGAGTCTGGACAAGCACCTGATCTACCGGCTCTATGTCTCCGCGCTGACCACGCTGAACCTCGACGACCATAACCGCGTGCCGACCACATATCTGCGGCTGCTCCGTCGTATGGTGCGAGACAACGAAACGCGCGGCGCGTCGATTGAGCGGACGCTCTCGATGTGGGACAGCGTTCGCGCGGGCGAAGAAAAGTGGATTTTTCCGTTTCAGGAGAACGCGGACGCAATCTTCAATACGACGCTGATCTACGAACCCTCCGTGCTGAAGAAACACATCTTCCCCCTGCTCACCGCGGTGCAGCCGGAAAGCCCGTATTACGACGAGGCGCATTCCATCGTCAAGTTTTTGAACTATTTCGTCGAGGCAAACGTGGAGGACGAAATCCCGCCGACGTCGATTCTGCGCGAATTCATCGGCGGCAATACGTTTTACCGGTAAACAACTTACATTCTCCGAATCAAACAGCGGACGATACGTATGGATACGTATCCCCGCTGTTTTTTATCGTTGCGTCTGTCGCAACGAGGTGCACTTTCCAAATATATATACAAATACGACGGAATATAGAATGAATCGTAACGAATACGTTACAAAACCGAAAACGATTGTACCCTTTTGTTGACTTTATGCAATCAGATTCGTATGATGATACTAGTCCATGAAACTCCCGAACTTTACCCAAAATTGCGCTCCGAACAAGAAGGAGGAAACAAATATGAAACGCACCAATTGGACCCGGGCAGCCGCCGTACTCTTTACGCTGGCGCTTGCCCTCGTCATGGTCGGCTTGCCGAGCACCGCGCTGGCAAATGTTGACCCAAGCAGCTTTTCCTTTACACCAACATCCCCGCAGACCATTCTCGTCGGCGGGACGGTTTCCATTACGGCAGCCGTAACGCAAAGCGGCACGGACACCTCTGGACTGACCTATACCTGGTCGACGAGTTCCAGCTCGATTGCGAGCCTGTCTGCAACCAGCGGGGCTACCGTAACCGTAACCGGCATGTCTGCCGGTACTGCGACGCTTACGGTTGTTGCACGCGATAACGGTGATATCACCGCGTCCGATCCCGGAGAAACAACAACCTACACCATCAACGTCAGCCCGATGACCGTTTCGCTTGGTTCTTCAACGCTCGCTCTTGGCGGCACCACGAACGCGACGGCGAGCAACTACACCGGCTCGATTACCGGCTGGACTTCCAGCAACACCAGCGTTGCAACCGTAAACGCGAGCGGCCTCGTTACGGCCGTTGGCAGCGGCACCGCGAACATCACCGCGACCAACACCCCCGCGGGCGGCGCACCGACCCAGACCGCTTATGCAACCGTAACGGTTCCCACCGTCACGCTTTCGCCTTCCAGCCAGACGCTTTCGGCTGCCAACTCCACCACCACGTTGACGCTTAGCGTTACCAATGGCGGCTCGGTCATTCCGAACGGCACCACCGTGAACTGGAGCAATTCGGACGGCACGATCGGCGCGCTTTCCGCAACGACGTCTACCGTAAACAGCAGCGGCATTGCGACGATTAACTTTACCTCAAGCGCAGGCGGCGTAAACGGCACCTCCACCATTACGGCAACGGTCGGCGGGTTCACCCGCACCGCAACGGTCACCGTTTCCACCGCAAGATATCTGGACATTCAGGGCCCGGCCAGTCTGGACAAGACGACGCGTACCGGAACCTTCACCGTCTACCTCAAGAATCCGGACGGTTCCGTCTATACCGCCGACAGCACCAGCACCGTGCATTGGAGCTGGAGCAGCAGCTACCTGAGCCTGACGAGCGATTCCATCAACAACAATCGCGCGAACATGCACAACGGCGAAGCGCACATTCAGCTCTACGCGAAGTACAACACGCCTTCCGGCGGCACCAAGCTCTACGCCTGGATCAACAGCGACACCGGCGGAAAAGTGTATCACACGATTACTATTTCGGGACTGAGTTCGCTCCCGCAGACCGGTCAGGATATGACGCTTGTCTATCTCTTTGGCGGACTGAGCGCGGCGTTACTGGCCGCGGCGGGGGTATGGTATGGCATCCGTAAAAAGAACACCGCCGCATAAGCGGAGTGGTTCCGGCGGACTTGCCCCCTACAGCGAACATCGCGGACATTCGAACCGAAAAACGCGCCGTGACATCGTAGGCATCCGCGCGTTGGGATTAACCGCCATTCTGCTTGGCGTGGTTGCGCTTGTCCTGCTCGGCATCAAGTTCTTCGAAGGCGAAACCGCGGGCAATAACGCGGCAACGCTGCTGGAAGCCTACAAAGCGAAAGCTTCGGTTTCCCCCTCGGTCTCGGTTACACCCGAAACAACCGCAACGGCGGATCCTTCCTCCGCGACGGGCGCAACGGATACCCCGGAACCAACGGACGAGAACTTTGAGCGGACGGACATTCAGGCGGATCAAACCGCCGCCGCGAGCGCCAACGAGCACCTTGCCAACGACGGTTCCGTGACCTCGACCGTGGAGTCCGGCGAATATGTTCGCCCGGACGCACCGGAGGTGCAGTCGGATCTGGATAAGACCATCCAGAAGATCATCGACGCAACCGGCGAAGACGGCGTCATCGGAATCCTGGAGATTCCGGAGCTGCAGGAAGAACTGCCGATCATCGGCAAGTGGTCCTATAAACTGCTCAAGATCTCCGTTTGCCGCTACAAGGGGCCCGATCCGCTGGAAGACGGCAATCTCGTGATCATTGGTCACAACTACAAGAATGGTTCGCATTTCGGCAGGCTGAGCAAGCTTTCCGTCGGAAGCGAAATCTTTCTGACCAACGCCAAGACGGGCGAACGCGTCCGTTACGAAGTCTACCAGATCAAGAGCATCGCATCCGATGCGTTCAGCGCGCTGAAGTCCTATCACGGGGACGCGGGGCTGACGCTCATGACCTGTAAGGACAACGGTACGAACCGGTTGCTGGTTCGCTGCGAACAGAAGGACGCCGCTTCCTAACTCGACTATAACAACAAAACACCCGCTCACGCGGGTGTTTTGATTTTCCTCAATCTCTATTTCTCGAAGATCAGCTTTGGCGCAAAATTGAGCTTGTCCGCCGCGACGCAGTGGTACACCACGCCGTTCTTCTCGCCTTCAAACGCATAGCGGTTTGCCTCGCCGTGCAGGTGCCCATAGACCGCAATCGAAACGCCCGCCTGCTCCAGCCGCTCGGTGAACCCGCTGGCGCGATCCCGATCCGCAAACGGCGGATAGTGCAGCATTGCAATCTTGGTTTCCACCTCCGGCAGCGACCGAAGCGACAGCGTCAGCCGGTCCAGCTCTCGCTGGTAGATCTTTTCGTCGTCCGCCGCCAGCCCCGAACTGCCCGGGCAGAGCCAGCCGCGGCTGCCGCAGATGCCAACGCCGTCTTCGACGAATGAGTCGTTCTGCAGCGCCCGCATGCCCGCGGGCAGCGACGCGCGCACGCGCCCGATTGCGCTCCACCAATAGTCGTGATTGCCGCGCAGAAGAATCTTCTTTCCCGGCAAGCGCCCGATAAACGCAAGATCGGGCAACGCGGCGGAAAGCTGCATTGCCCAACTGATATCTCCGGGAATCAGCACGAGGTCGTCCTCCCGAACCACTTCGCGCCAGTTCCGATCAATCTTGTCCGCATGGTCGCGCCAGGCTTCGCCGAACACGTCCATTGGTTTTTCCGAAACGAGCGAAAGATGCAAGTCCGCTATGGCGTATATCCGCATCCAGTTCGCTCCTCTCCCCGCTACACTGCGGAACAACCATTACTCTTCTTCCGAAACGGGCTCCTCGTCCTCCAGCTCTTCGTCGACCTCGGGAAAATCAACGCTCACCTCGGCGGCGTTCTCCAGCTCGACCTGACGCTTCTGCTCCCGCAGGCACGACGCGCAGAGTTCTCCCCCGCGAACGGCCGGCGATTCGCCGCATTCGGTACACATGATGATTTCGTCCTCGTCGGACTCTTCCTCCGCGTGGTGTCCGCGTGCCTGCGCGCGCTTGAGTTCGCGCTTGCAGACTTCGCAGTAATCTTCCCCTTCGCGGATGTAGTTTAGTTCACACTTCGGGCACTTATGCAATGCCATAGTCGTTCGCCCTGCCTTTGATTTCAAACGTTACGTTTCGTATTATGCTAAAGATTGTTATATGTGTCAAGAAAAAATTCATTCTCACAAGAAATGCCCGCGAAACGGGCGTTTTCTGGCGTTATTCCGGTGACTCGGCCGTAAAAACGGTTTCCAGCGCTTCTGCGGACGTCTGCCGCTCGGCGGTTGCCTTTGCGTCCTCGACGATCTGGCCGATGCGGGTTAACAGCGCTTCGCTGCCGATTTTCTCCTCCGCCGAAAACGGAATCGCAAACGGCGGCGCACCCATCTGCTTGGCCGCCTTGTTGGCGGCGACGTTGCGTTGCGATTTTGAAATCTTGTCCGCCTTGGTCGCGACCAGCGTAAACGGAATGCCGGAGTACAGCGTCCATTGCAGCATCTGCCGATCCTCCGGCGAAGGCTCATGCCGAATATCGATCAACAGAAACAGGTGCTTCGGTCGTCCGCTGCGCAGGTAGTCGCCAATCAGGTCGCCCCACTCCTGCTGCTGCGACTTGCTGGTCTTGGCAAAGCCGTAGCCGGGCAGATCGACGAGGTAGAATTCCTGATTGAGCAGAAAGTAGTTGATCAGCCTTGTTTTGCCGGGCGTTTGGGAGGTCTTGGCGAGCTTGTTGTTGTTGCAAAGGCAGTTGATGAGACTGCTTTTGCCAACGTTGCTGCGCCCGACCACCGCAATTTCGCACACAAGCGGGGCAGGGTAATTTTGACCCTGCCCAACGCTTGTAAAGAACGATGCTTGTTTAATGGCGAACGGCTTCATGCGTCATGTCCAATCCCGGCAGATTCAGCCTTGGTTCCGCGCCATGCGGATGCATGGTGAGCGCAACGTTCAGCACGTCGTCCACCGTTTCGGCATAGTCGATCTTGAGCGCGCCCTTGATGTCCGCCGGCACGTCGAAGAGATCCTCGCGGTTCGCCTTCGGCAGCACCACGCGATCCACGCCCGCGCGCACCGCGGCAAGCAGCTTTTCACGAAGCCCGCCGATGGGCAGCACGCGTCCACGCAGCGTGACCTCGCCGGTCATCGCCACCGAGCTCTTGACCGGAATGCCGGTGAGCGCGGAGACCAGCGCCGTCGCCATGGCGACGCCCGCCGAGGGGCCGTCCTTCGGGACCGCGCCTTCCGGCACGTGGATGTGCAGATCCAACGTTTCGAGAAAACTCGGATCAATGCCGAAACGCGCCGTGTTCGCGCGAACATAGGTCATCGCCGCCTTGGCGGATTCCTGCATCACGTCGCCGAGCTGGCCGGTGAGCTGCAGCACGCCCTTGCCGGGCACCGCCGCGGACTCGACCTCCAGCGTTTCGCCGCCGACGCTCGTCCAGGCAAGTCCCGTCACCACGCCGACCGTATCCGGACGGAGCGGCTCCGCCTTCTTGAACTTCTGCGGCCCGAGCCATTCGGTGATTCGCGCGTCGGTGAGGGTGATGCGCGCCTTGCCGTCCGCCATTTCGCAGGCGGCCTTGCGGCAGACGCTCGCAATCACGCGCTCGAGTTCGCGCACGCCCGCCTCGCGGGTATACCCGCCAATCAACGTGGAGAGTGCGGCGTCCGGCACGCGAAGGTTGCCCTTCTTGAGCCCGTGCTTTTCGAGCTGCTTGGGCAGCAGGTGGCAGCGAGCGATTTCGATCTTCTCGTCGAACAGATAGCTCGGCACCTCGATGAGCTCCATGCGGTCGAGCAGCGGGCGCGGAATCGAGCTCGCGTCGTTCGCGGTGGTAATCATCATCGCATGCGAGAGATCGTACGGCAGTTCGAGAAAATGATCCGTAAAGGAGAAGTTCTGCGCACTGTCGAGCACCTCCAGCATTGCGCTGGAAGGATCGCCCCGCATATCGCTGCTGAGCTTGTCGATTTCGTCAAAGAGCAGCACGGGGTTGATCGAGCCGGATTTGCGCATGGCCTCGATCACGCGGCCCGGCTGCGCGCCGAT
>DAIRTE010000112.1:0-3106 GCA_036804025.1 Clostridia bacterium
CCGTTCCAGAGCGCGGTCATGTGCGGCAGCATCGTCCAGTTGTTGAAGCTGATGAGATCCGCCGCGTCCATATAGTCTACAAAGGCTTGCAGGCCGACGCGTTCAAGCACGGACTCCCAGGACACGTCGTTGAGCGCGTAGAGCTTACTGCGGATGATCTTTCCGTCCGAAAACTCCATTGCGTCCGTTCGGGCGGGGTCGGCAATGCCAATCAGCGTGCTACCCTGCACGAGTTCGGAGAAAACGGGATCGATCGCATCCTTGCCGACGCTGCCGATATACGTGATGCCCGCGCCGTACTGTTTTAGCGCGTTGGCAAAGATGGGGCCGTTGCCGCCGAGCTTTTTATCGACCGTAACGATCTCAATATTGATGCTTAAACCGGACGCGTTGGCAATCCGTTTTCCGTAATCCGACAGCGTGGGAATGCGGGAATATCGCTCCGCGTCGAATCGCCGGTCGACCGTATGGACGACTTCGTCGACAAATCCGTCGAACCCGCAGAAACAGGAGACAAAACGGGCATATTTTAATGCGTCTGCCAATCGATTTACCATTGCAGGAACCCTCAAATCGTGTATAATAGATAGAAATTAGCTGGCGGATTAGCGATATATGCCGACCGGACCTCTGGCTCTGTTGCGAACACCGGCAAAGCCGATCAATATGTACGATACAATTATAAAAGAACCATGCGGGCTTGTCAAGCAAGCGATTCATTTGAAAGAACAATTGTCAATAGCGGGGGAGCACCTTTATGGACTGGAATGAACTATCCATTCAATGGACGGACGACGCGCCCGTATATCTACAGCTGGCAAACTACTTCAGCGCGAAGATTTCCGCCGCGGAACTGAAGGAAGGGGACGCGCTGCCAACCGAAACGGCGCTTTGCAAAACGCTCGGCATCAGCCGCTCGACCGTTCGGCAGGCGTTTCAAATGCTGGAGGACGAAGGCGTCATCATCCGCAAAAAGCGGGTTGGAACGCGCGTCTGCAAACCGAAACTCAAGCGGAACATCAACAACCTCTACAATTTTACGACGGAAATGTACGCGATGGGGCTTTCTCCAAGCTCCAAGCTGCTTTCGTTCTCCACCGTGCACCCGCCGGCCAAGATTGCCGAGATGCTGAATCTCTCCTCCGGTGACACTGCGTTTCGCATTGAGCGCCTTCGTCTGGCGGACGGCGAACCGCTGCTGCTCGAAACGGCGTATATTCCGACGCATATCTGCCCGACGCTGACCAAGGAGCAGCTCAACGACTCGCTTTACGCGACGATTCGCGAGTGCTCCGGTTCCTCGCCGATGGAAGCGACCGAGATGTACGAGGCAATCACGCTGAACAAGCGCGACGCGGAGCTGATGAAGAGCAAGGCGGGCGAGCCGGGATTTCGCGTGCAGCGCATCTCCAAGAACACCGCGGGGGATATTTTTGAGTATTGCATCGAGCTCGCGCGCGGAGATCGCACAAAATTTCAGATTATTTTGAAGAACTCTGGTATTCAGTATTCGCGCGTGTTATAATCCAGTTGAAAAGGTTCCATTCGTTTGGCGCCGCGCCCATCGGGAGCTCACCGTTCTATTCGTGAGATCGCAACCCAGGCGGTGTCCAAACGCGAAACCGATGTGAATACCAACAGAATATGTTTTACACGCCGTATTGCAGTAGCATGCGGCTAGTTGTGGTTTTGGGGAATCAAAGAATTCTGAATTGAATCATCGAATTTCGATAAAAACAGGCATACATAATCGAATAAACGCCAATCGAAGCGGCAAAATTCACATTTGCGCCACATGGAATTTACGTGATTCGAATGTTCTGGAAGAATAGTCACAAAAAAGAGCGGAATAGTGGTTGATTTTAGAAGATATAGAAAGTATAATGACAGCGAAGGTTAGGAAAGGAGATAAACGTAAAATGATGAAGATCAACGTAACGAACCTGGGACGATTCTTTGAAGTCGTCAATGCCTGCGAAAGCCCCGTGCAGCTGATCGTTGCAGAGCGCGAACCGGAAGAACTCCGTGGCAACAGCTTTGTGCAGAACCTGCTCAAGGACACGCAGAATGGCGTAACCAAGCTCTCGATCAAGACCGGTTCCGAAAAGGATACGATCCGACTGATTCGTTTCATGATGGAAGATGGCATCAGCGATGTCGAGACCAAGGGCTCTGCGCTCGTTTCCGTCGCCTAACAGGACCCGATCATCCAAAATGGTTCGTTCCTGAGGCGGAAAAGAATCCACCAACGGACGAATCCGGGTCCTGGGCCGGAAAATTCAAACAAAAGAAACAGGAATTGAATAAGAGACAGAGTCCGCGAGCAGTCGCGGACTTTTCATAAAATAAAACGCTGGAGCACTTCCAGCGTTTTTTGCTTTTTGAAGGATTATCCGCCAATCTGGACGGATATCCCGGCTTCTTCGAGTACGTTTGCAAACGTGGATACATCCGCATCCCGCATTGCTCGAATTCCTTCGTAGGCATAGGGCAGGTTCAGGCGGTTATACTTGCTTTCGCCGAGCGTATGGAACGGAAGAAGCTGCACCTCATTTGCGCCAAGCCGCGAGAGCGCTTCGGCAAAGCCCGCCGTGTCCGCCGGACTGTCGTTGAAGCCCGGTATCACCGGAATACGAACGACGGCGGGTGTTTCGCTCTTGAGCGCCGCCGCGATGTTTCGCAGAATTAACGCGTTGCCAACGCCGGTGCCTTCGCGGTGCTTCGCGTCGTCGTAATGCTTGAGGTCGATATACGCAAAGTCCACGGCAGCGAGCACGCGGGCGAATACGTCCTCCGGCACGTAGGCCGCGGTTTCGATTGCCACGTGGATGCCTTCGGCGTGCAGTGCGCGGGTCAGCGCAAGCACAAACTCCGGAAAGAGCAGCGCTTCGCCGCCGGTGAGTGTGACCCCGCCGCCGCTCTCGTCGTAAAACGGCTTGTCCTTGATCAGTTCGGCAACGAGCTCCTCGACGGTGTACACCTTCGCCTGCTCGTCCGGCAGTGGGGTGAGCGGCTGACTCTCCGGGTTGGAGCACCACTTGCAACGGAGGTTGCAGCCCTGAAAAAACACGTCCGTGCGGATGCCCGCGCCGTCGTGAATGGAGAA
>DAIRTE010000112.1:3206-6770 GCA_036804025.1 Clostridia bacterium
TGCAGCCCTGAAAAAACACGTCCGTGCGGATGCCCGCGCCGTCGTGAATGGAGAACTTCTGGAGATTAAAGATTGTAGCGGTCAGCATGATTGGTTCCCTCGCTTCGCATCTATTTTAACGAAGAATGGTCAAAAAGTAAACAGAATACTTTCAAAAGAAAGTAATACTACTTGCGAAACGAAATGAGACGTTGACATTCTGGCGTTCTCTTCTTAGAATAAAGGAGTCTCTTTGAGGAATTCATCTCAGAACGGAGCAAACAAAAATGAACACTCCCCTTCGCATTGGCATTGTCGGAACAAGCTTTGTGAGCGACTGGATCTGCGACGCCGCCGCCCAAACCGAAAGCTGTGAAATCGTGGCCGTTTACTCGCGCGACGAGGAGCGCGGCAAGGCATACGCCGCCAAGCAGCGCATTTCCGGCTGCTTCTGCGACGAGGAGGCGTTCTTCGCCTGTTCCGATCTCGACGCAGTCTACCTCGCGAGCCCGAACGTCGCGCACTATCGCCAAACCCTACTCGCGCTCGACTACGGAAAGCACGTGCTCTGCGAAAAGCCGCTCGCGCTCAACGCGGCGCAGGCGGAGCAGATGTTTGAAACCGCGCGGGACAAGGGGCTGGTTTTGCTGGAGGCGATTCGCCCGATCTTTGATCCGTTTCTGGACGTTGTCCGCGAGAACCTGCCCCGAATTGGCCGAATCCGGCGTGCGACGTTTGAATTCTGCCAGTATTCCTCGCGCTACGACCGGTTTAAAGCGGGCGAGCGGCCGAACGTGTTTGACGCGTCGCTGGGCAACGCCGCGCTGATGGATCTCGCGGTGTACTGCCTGCATACCTGCGTCGCGTTGTTTGGCCTGCCGATTACGCTCCGCGCGGGCGCAACGTTTCTCGAAAACGGCACGGAGGCGGCGGGCACCATGCTGCTCGATTATGGCGACCAGCAGACGACAATATCCTACTCCAAGGTAACGGACTCGATTTTCCCCAGCATGATTCAAGGCGAAGAGGGCTCGATTGTCTTCGACACGCTGAACCAGCCATGCTTCGTGCGCCTGCTCCACCGGGACAAGCGCGTGGAGGAACTGCCGTTTACGCCGGTAAAAAACAACATGGTACACGAGCTCAACGCGTTTTCGCGCATGGTGCGAGAGGGCGCCTCGACCGCGCGTTACGATGAGCAGAGCCTTCGTGTGCTGCGGCTACTGGACACGGCGCGCAAACAGATTGGCATCGACTTTGGTGCGGGGGAAGCGCTATAATCGAAAGATTTGCGCTCTTCGGAGCGCTTTTTTGATTTTTGGCTTGACAAGCGTTCAGATAGGTAATATATTACATATCGCAAAAGGTAATGCATTACATTTTAGCAAAGGAGCATTTGCAATGGAGGAATTCCAGCGTTCTTTGGAACAAATGGAGGATCGAACGTTCGTGTTCGGCTCGCTGTTTGTCGTCGCAAACCGCCTTGAAACGCTGCTGGATCGCGCGTTTGCGCCCTATGGAATCACGAGCAAGCAATGGCTCCTGCTGATTACGGTGCAGTCGCTGTTTGCCGAGCCGCCGACGATTTCGCAGGCTGCCGCGGCGATGGGCACCTCGCACCAGAACGTAAAACAGATTGCAAAGAATTTGGAGCGCAGCGGGTTTGTCCGCATGGAGAAGGACGCGCGGGACGCGCGAACGACGCGACTACTTTTGACCGATGTTTGCCGTGCGTTCGCCGAGGACACGCAGCAGGCGGGGGAGCAGTTTATGAAAGAGGCGTTTTCCGATGTGCCGGACGCGGACGTGCGCGGCGCGCGAAACACGCTGCTGCATCTTTGGCAGAACACACAGAAGATGAAATAAAACAAAAACACAACCGCGCAGACCGCGCAAGAAGGGGAATACAAATGAACACACTCATCGTATATGCAACGCAATATGGCTTTACCGCGGACTGCGCGGCGAGCCTGAAACAACAACTCAACGGCGAAGTGACGCTGATCGATCTGGCCAAACTGACCGCACCGAACCTCGCGGACTACGACGCGGTTGCCGTCGGCGGGTCGATCTATATGGGCAAGGTGCAATCGCAGGTCTCCGCATTCTGTACGGCGCACGAGAGCGAACTGCTGCAAAAGCCGCTCGGCCTGTTTCTTTGCTGCGGATTGCCGCAGAATCTGGAGCAGACCATGGCCGCATCGTTTCCGGAATCGCTGCGCAAACACGCGAAAACCAGCGGCTGCTTTGGCGGCGAACTGCGCACGAATCGCATGAAGCCCATGCACAAGTTCATTGCGAATATGATGCAGAAGGCGGGCGCGAAGGACGGGATGAAACCGCCCGAGGCAAACCCGCAGGCGATTGCCGACTTTGCGCGCGCGATGAACGCGTAAACGGCGGTCAGTTTTTCTCAAGTGGGATATGGGGGATAAAGAAAGGCCGTTCGGCGGGTGCCGAACGGCCTTTTTACGCGCGGAAATGTTACTCGTAATCCGCAAACAGAACCGCGGTTGCGGAGTTGCTGACCGTGCGCTCGATTTCGGTCAACTGCCCGTTGAGCGGATCGATGGCGTAGAGGATCAGCTCGTTGGAATCCTGGAACCCGGAGAGCAGGAACTTGCCGTCCGGCGTGATGTTGAAGTCGCGCGGGGTTTTTCCACCGGTCTGCTGGATGGAAAGCGGGGTCAGTGTGCCGTCCGGCTGGACGCGGTAGCTGGCAATGCTGTCGTAGCCGCGGTTGCTCGCGTAGAGGAACTGCCCGTTCGGATGCAGTTTGATGCAGGCGGAGATGGTATCCGGCACGCAGTCGTTCGGCAGCGTCGGCAGCGTCTGCAGGAACCGCGCGGTGCCGCTGTTGCTGTCGTAGTCGTAGACGCGGACGGTATTGCCCAGCTCGGTGACGAGGTAGAGGTACCTGCCGCTCGGATCAAAGATGAACTGGCGCGGGCCTTCTCCCGCGTCCACGCGGATGGCGGGCGCGGCGTTCGGCGTAACGCAGCCGGTGGCCCAGTTGATGCCATAGACGGAGATCTCATCCGTGCCAAGATCGGCGACGAGCAGGTGCTTGCCGAGCGGGTCGGGCGAAATCTGGTGCACATGCGGGCTGGCTTGCCGCTTTGGATTCACGCTGTGGCCGTAGTGCTGAATGAAGCACGAAGCCGTGCCGAGGCTGCCGTCCGCAAGAATTGGAAAGATCGAGAAGCTGCCGCCGGTGAAATTCGCAACCATTACGTAGGAATCGTTCTGCGCGACGGTGAGGCAGCAGGCGTCCCCGCCGCCGGTCATGCGGCGGTTGAGAAACGTGAGCTCTCCGGTGTCCGGATGAATGGCGTAGGCGGAAACGGCGGCGGAAGCCTCTTCGTGATACTCCTTCAGCTCGTTGACCGCGTAGAGAAACCGCTGATCCGAACTCAGCGCCAGATAGGTTGGGTTGGGCTTACCCGTGGCGAAGAGACGGGTTAAGTGCCCCGCGTCGTCCATGCGGTAGACGGTGACGCCGTCCCCACTGCCGGGCACGAGCTCGCCCGTGCCGAGAATGATATCCTGCGTGTAACTGCCAACAAACACCAAGCGGTTCTTCAT
>DAIRTE010000112.1:6870-9926 GCA_036804025.1 Clostridia bacterium
TGCCGAGAATGATATCCTGCGTGTAACTGCCAACAAACACCAAGCGGTTCTTCATTTTGTTTTCGTCTCCTTTATTGAAGTTTCGAAAAAGCGCTTACCGCGCATTTAGAATCTGTTTCGGTCGTAATATTTGGAAGAGAAGCGCTTTAACGCGCATTTAAAATTCGTTCGATTGCCCAAACCGCGCCGTCAAGGTCGTTGTCCGGCGCGACAAGATCCGCGCTCTCGCGAACGGAGTCCAGCGCGTTTTCCATCGCGATGGACAGCCCGACCCGGCGGAACATCGCCACGTCCGCCATGCCGTCCCCAACCGCAGCGGTCTCCTCCGGCGAAATGCCGAGGTAGTCGCACAGCGCGAGAAGTCCGCTGCCCTTTTCGACGCCCTTTTGGTTCACCTCAAGCCCGTCGTGAATCGAAACGACGAGATCGACGGGGAACGTTTCACAAAACGCACGAAGCTTTGGCAAGTCCTCGATCTCCCGAAAGGAGATGTAGAGCTTTTCGATGTCTTCTGTGCGTTCGTCCAGCAGCGCGCCGACGCTCTCGACTGGAACGCGCCCGTCCGCCAGCGAGAAGTGATGCAGAAACTCCGCGGTATACAGCTCGCTGTGCTCCCAGCAATCGCGGTTGACGTAGGACATGCCTTCGGTATACACCTCGGTCATCACGGGGTACTTGCGCGCCTCGCGCTCTACCGCGCGGGCAATGTCCAGCGGCAGGAGTTTCTCGTAGAAGCGGACGTTCCGCTCTGCGTCCAGCCCGATGGAGCCGTTGCTGACCACGAAATAACGAATCCACGGAAGCAACTTTCGAAAATGAAGCAGTTCGCCCATCGTGCGCCCGGTGACGATTGCCACCTCGACGCCCGCGTCGTGCAGGGATTGGAGGGCTTGTTCCACCGCCTTGGAGAGCGAGAGGTCGCGCCGAATCAGCGTTCCGTCCACGTCCAGCGCGGCGAGTTTGATCTTTGCCATGTAGTCGTCCTTTGTCTTGAGATTCGATCCCGCAAGCAGGAAAGTTTATTTATGTTGCGCTCGGGTACTCGTTGCAGAGCAGGCGATAGGGCGCCTCGTCTTCTTCGACGGTCGAGAAACGGCCCAGCGGCTCGTAAAACCGGTTGTCGTGGACATCGTCGTTGCACATGCTAACCTCGCCGAGCAGCACGGGGCCGGTGCCCGCCTCTACGGTGAAATCGTGGTAGAGGTACGGCTGAATTGCAATGCTCTCGCCGGGCGTGAGGCGAATCTGCGTGCCCGCGGGAACGGTGAATTCGCGCCCGTCGCAATGCAGCGTGACGTCGCTGGTGTCAAACCGCTCATCGGGCGTGGAATTGTAGACGCGAATGAGCACGTTGCCGCCGCCGCGGTTGATGATGTCCTCCATCTTGCTCCAGTGGAAGTGCATGGGCGAATACTGCCCGTCCTCCAGATAGAGCAGCTTTTCCGCGTAGGGTTTCGGATAGCGCTCCCGCTTGGCGAAGTTGCCGTTTCGAATGGTCACAAGCGAGAATCCCATCTTGAAAAAATCACCCACGCCGTAGTCGGTGACATCCCAGCCGAGCATATTGTCGCGAATCTCGTCGAACTCGCCGCTCTTTTGCGCCCAGTCTTCGGGCGCCCAGTTGCAAAACGGGGGCAGCACGAAGCCTTGCTGCTTCGCAAACGCCTCCATGCGACGGATTGCGGCGTTGATTTCGGAGCGTTTCATAACGGATGAATCCCCCTTTTTGATAAACGAAAACGTGCGCATTCATCATAGCGCATGCGATACGAATTTGCAATCTTGCTTACAAACTTTCATATGAAAGAAATAATATTATAAAAGCAACCGAAATTCTTGACAATGCAGATACGCCTGCCTATACTGAAGTTGAATGGAAAAATGCGGTTGCGAAAGAGGAACAGAAGGTATGCAGAGCGGATATGTCATTGGAATTGACGCGGGCGGCACGAAGGTTGCCTACGGGCTGTTCAATCCCGCCGGGGAGCGCATCGACCGGGATCAGCATCCGACGGATGTTTGCGCGACGGGGGAATCATTTTCCGACACGCTCGTGGAGCACATTCGCGCTATGCTCGTGCGAAACCGCATGCAGGATTCCGATCTCGACGGAGTTGGCATCTGCATGCCGTCGTTCATTCTCTTTGACGAGGGCGTTGTGCTGATGACCTCGGCCATGCCGGGAATCAAGCAGTTTCCCATGCGGGATTATCTTTCGAAACGGTTGAACACCCGCATCGTACTGGACAACGACAGCAACGCCGCGGCGCTCGCCGAATACCGACGCGGCGCGGGGCGCGGCAGCCGGCACCTCGTCTACATTACGGCGGGAACGGGGCTCGGTAGCGGTATTCTGATCGACGGAAAGCTCTTTCGCGGCAGCTACGGCTGGGCGGGGGAATGCGGGCATATGCTGGCCACGCCGGACGAAGGATTGATGTGCGGCTGCGAAAACCGGGGCTGCTTTATGAGTTATGCGTCGGGACGCAGCATCAGCGCGCGCGTGCGCGGGCAGATGACCTACTGCAACACCACGACGCTCACGCCGGAAACAGCGGACGGCGAGCACGTGCTTGCGGCATTTCGCGCGGGTGACCCGCTCGCGACCGAAGTACTCGAAACCACCGCGCATTACCTCGGCGTCTGCGCGTTTAACATCTACCAGCTGCTCAACATCAACCGTTTTGTCTTCGGCGGCGGGCTGACCAACTTTGGCAGCGACCTGTTTGACCGGGTCAAGGCAACGTTTGATCAATATAACCACATTCCACTGCCCGTCGAGTTCAAAATGGCGGAACTCGGGGGCGACATTGGCCTCATCGGCGCGGCGGAATTCGTTCGGGGAGAATAACTGTTTTATTGAAGCAATTTCACAGGAAAAAACATACGGAAATCCGTTCGTTTTGGGAGAATTACAGATTTATGGAAGCAATCACACAGGACAAAATATACGGCAATCCGAAGGAATACTTCGGCAATCTAAACGAGCGCACCGCGCGCATCCGCGCCCGCCTGCTGGACACCCAGCCGACGGTGGACACCGAGCGCGCCGTGCT
>DAIRTE010000113.1:0-9612 GCA_036804025.1 Clostridia bacterium
CCGGCTAACGAGTTTCAGCTCGCGAGCGACATGGGTGTGCTGATCAATCTGGATGACATTACGCACATCGATTTTCTGGCGAAGAACGGCGGCATTCCGAAGACCGTCTGCCTGCGCTTTAACCCCGGCGGGGAGTTCCTGCTCGGTAACACGATCATGGGCAACCCCGGCGAGGCGAAGTATGGCATGACGCGCAATCAGCTCAGCGAGGCGGTTACGCGGCTGATGGCGATGGGTGCGGAGGAATTCGGCCTGCATGCGTTCCTCGTGAGCAACACGACGGACGACGACTATTATCCCGCACTGGCGCGAAAGCTCTTTAAGACCGCCGTGGAACTCCAGCAGGAGACGGGCGCGAAGTTCACGTTCGTCAACCTCTCCGGCGGCATCGGCATTCCATACCGCCCCTACGAGAAGGAGACGGACATTCGCTACATCGGCGAAGAGGTCAAGCGTGAATACGACAACATCGTCGCGCCGAGCGGGCTGAAGCTGCGCATTTTCACCGAGTTGGGCCGCTACATCACGGGGCCATTTGGCTATCTCGTGACCCGCGCGATCCACAAGAAGGAAACGCACAAGAAGTACATCGGCGTGGACGCCTGCGCCTGCAACCTGATGCGCCCGGCCATGTATGGCGCATACCACCACATCACCGTGATGGGCAAGGAGAACGACCCGCTGACGAACGTTTATGACGTGGTCGGTTCGCTCTGCGAAAACAATGACAAGTTCGCGGTTGACCGTCCGCTGCCGAAGACCGAACCGGGCGACCTGCTGGTCATTCACGACACCGGAGCGCACGGGTTTTCGATGGGCTACAACTACAACGGCAAGCTCCGCAGTGCGGAACTACTGCTCAAGCCCGATGGATCGGCGCAGCTGATTCGCCGCGCGGAAACGCCCGAGGATTACTTCGGTACGCTGGATATTCTGAACCTGCCGCTGTAGGGAGAGCATCGCAACAACAGCGTGAACAAGGGGAAACAAATCCCCGTCGCGCTTGATTCTTTTTCCCCGGACGGGTACAATAGGATTGCACGGGAAGACCGTGCAAACATGGGGGCGAATACCGGTTTCGACGGGGATCGCCGAGGTTGGATAAGCGAGCCGAAGCCCCGGACTTCGATAAAAACGGGATCAGATTAAAGTAACTGACAACAATACTTTAGCCGTCGCTGCTTAACGCAGCGTCCGTCCGCCTGAGAAAACTTACCGTTTCAGATACGGGCGTCATTTAGGGTAGGGAACGAACCCGATTAAGCTTTGCGTCGGGCCGGACTTATGAAGCTACTAAAGCCGATATCCTGCCGGAGGGAGATCGGGAGAGGGAATGTTAATTCACCGGATACGCTCGTAGAAAGTCTGGTTGAGGGGTTTTCGGACGGGAGTTCGACTCTCCCCGCCTCCACCAAAAAAGCAAAGGCCAGTTGGCCTTTTTGCTTTTTTGGCATGAATGTGAAAGGAGAGAATCGAAGCCTGGTTCAAAATTGCCGCAGCGTTTTCAAGTAATGTCAAATATACATGATTTATCGTTCCAAACAATGAAATGCTGGGTACATGCGGTATAATGGATTAAAAAACATGATCGGAGGTAGGCCCCTGGATACAACTAGCAGGATTTTGAATGAATATCATGATTATCAAACGAAAATTGGCAGCAGAGTCGCGCTCTACAGAGCCGTTGCGCATGCGTTTGGCGTAGTGAGCGCACTTTATCCCGGTAGCCATGTTGACATTGCGCCGTCTTTGGTTATCCCGAAGGTAACTTATGTCGACAGCTATAGAGGTACGATTCAGTTCTTTCGTCACTTGAACGAGATTCAATCGTTTATTGAACAGGAGAAGGAGTATCCGGGGACATGCGAGCTTTCGTTTATCGGCGCTGCCTATGAAAATGAGTTAAAAATTGATCCGGTTGATCTCATCATTTCGCAATATGCAGGCTTTGCCGGACAGGCTACGAAACGTTACCTAAAGACTGGCGGAATTCTACTCAGCAACGATAGCCACGCCGATGCAACGCTAGCGAAGTTCGACGAGGCGTTCGAACTGATCGGCGTGATTGATGAAGACAATCAACTATCGAGCACGCATTTGGAGGGCTTCTTCCAGCTATCAAAGGGGAGGGAGGTTGACTTGGCAAACGTGCGAAAAACGATGAAAGGGCCGAAATATACACGAATGGCAGAGAACTATCTCTTCCGAAAAAGGTAAACATCCAAGAAATGACGGCCGACGGGGGCAACCTTGCGCGCTTGCAATACATTCATCGGCGCTTATGTTTCTTCATAGCCCGATCAACAAGTTTTTTCTGAATGGTAGGTTTTTTACGGGCATGAAACAAGCCTTGCTTGAGCGATGAGGTTTCGCTGGGCGCCATTGTTGGAAATTTGATATTCGGAGTTTTATGTTTATACTTGAAACAGCAGGCACACAGCATCATCACAGCAAAGGAGGCGGCTAATTTGGAGAGTCATTCGAACATGAAAGAAAGTAACATGGAACATGCGCATATGGACTATGAACATCATCATGTTCAAAACAACGTGAAACATGATGTAATGAATCATACGGATCATGGGCAGATGGCTCATAACCAACATCATCATGATCAAAACAACGTGAAACATGATGTAATGAATCATACGGATCATGGGCAGATGGCTCACAACCAACACCAGCAGATGGCGGCTATGAACCATAGCGGACAAAACCAAGCAAACCATGAAACCGTGCATTCAGAGGGGCATCATGACCACCATATGATGATGGTGAATGATTTCAAAAAAAGATTCTTCCTGTCGCTCATCATTACAGTGCCGCTGCTGATATTGTCTCCTATGATACAGGGATTTCTGAAAATCGACATGAGATTTTCCGGGGACTCATACGTGCTTTTTGCGCTTGCGACACTACTCTTTGTTTATGGAGGCAAGCCGTTCCTGTTGGGAGCCAAGGATGAACTGAAGCAAAAATCGCCTGCGATGATGACGTTGATCGCGTTTGCGATATCGGCAGCTTACATCTATAGTTCGCTTACGGTTTTTGTTTTGAAAGGAAACGATTTCTTCTGGGAGCTAGCGACGCTGATTGTGATCATGTTGCTCGGCCATTGGATCGAGATGAAATCCGTCATGGGGGCGTCAAAGTCGCTGGACGCGCTTGTGAAACTCATGCCGCAGGAAGCGAACTTAATATCGAATACCGGCGAGATAACGTCTGTTCTGGCTGAAAAACTGAAGGCAGGCGACAAACTGCTGGTGAAACCCGGCGAGAAGATTCCAATTGACGGAACCGTGTTTGAGGGCATCAGCGAAGTCAACGAATCCATGGTTACTGGCGAGTCTGTTCCGGTCAAGAAAACGGTTGGGGATGAGGTCATTGGAGGGGCGATCAACGGGGAGGGAATTCTGAGGATAGAAGTTACCCGAACCGGAGAGGACACCTTCCTTTCGCAGGTCATCAAACTGGTCAAGGAGGCACAGCAATCCAAGTCCCGAACGCAAAGGCTAGCAGACCAAGCGGCGAAGCTGCTGTTTTTTATAGCATTGAGCACAGGCATGATCACGGCGATCGTTTGGATGTTGATCGGTAAGGATATCAGCTTTGTTATGGAAAGAGCGGTCACGGTCATAGTAATTTGCTGTCCGCATGCACTGGGGCTTGCGATACCGCTTGTCATGGCGAGATCGACGAGCATAGCTGCGCAAAACGGCCTGCTGATTCGGAACCGTGCAGCCTTTGAAAACGCGAGAAAGATCGGCGTAGTTGTGTTTGATAAGACCGGGACGCTCACGGAAGGCGCGTTCGGGATCACAGATGTCATCGAAGCAAGCAAGTCGAAAAAGGAGATTTTGACCATCGCTTCTTCTCTGGAGATGAACTCCGAGCATCCGATAGCTAAGGGAATTGTTGAGGAATCAAAGAAACTTGGGTTAGAACCAAAGCCGGTTACCGATTATATGAATATGGCCGGAAAAGGGATAATGGCTAAGATCGATGGTAACGAAGTAATGGTCGTTAGCCCGGGATACATGCGGAACATGGGTAAAGAGTATGACATAGCGGCGTTTGAACGGCTTGCTTCCGAGGGGAAGACGGTTGTTTTTGTGCTGATTGACGGGGCGCTTGCCGGAATGATCGCTCTGGCAGACATTGTTCGCCCGAGCGCAAAACAAGCGGTCGATTCCTTGCGACGTATGCGTGTAGCATCTATCATGCTCACGGGCGACAATGAAAAAGCGGCGCTGCATGTTGGAAAGCTGGTAGGCATCGATAGAGTCATCGCCCAGATTCTACCGCAGCAGAAAGCGGAAAAAATAGACGAAATAAAAACTGAGGGCAAGATTCTGGCAATGACCGGAGACGGAATAAACGACGCACCCGCGTTAGCTAAGGCGGACTTGGGAATCGCGATAGGGGCAGGGACAGATGTTGCAATCGAGACAGCGGATGTGATACTCGTGAAGAGCAATCCAAACGATGTCGTGAATATCATTAAGCTCTCAAAAGCAGTTTATAAAAAGATGATACAGAATCTTGTCTGGGCTACAGGCTATAACGCGGTGGTGCTTCCGCTTGCCGCGGGTGTGCTGTATGGAGCGGGAGTGACGTTGAGCCCGGCTGTAGGCGCGGTACTTATGTCGCTAAGCACAGTGATCGTAGCAATCAACGCTAGAATGCTAAAAATCAATTGATTGACGGGTGAATATTAAAAGGCATCAAGGCGTTTCAAGAAAAATTGGGACCAAGTAAGAAAATATACAGTCATCCAAAACCCACCCATAAACACAAACAGGTTTGTATTTGGATGCGTTAGCTCTACCGAACAAGAAAGCAGCCCGCGAGGGCTGTTTTGGTTTTGGCTACGGCGATGTTGGAGCGTCGAGGCCTGGAAAAGAAAAGGCGCACTTCGGACATTGTTTCTATCGATGATACGATATAATATTCGAATAGCATCACAAAGGAGCTGACAAAATGACAAAGGATAAGGCACAACCCAAAATGCCACGCGTCATTACGGAGAAGAATCTTCAGCGAAGCTTTGAACAGAACAAGAAGAAAGCGAAGAAAATTCTGAATGATAAAGATAAAATGGACTTGTTTCTTGAACGCCTGGAGAAAAAACTGTCGCTGATACCGGTCGCGGGTGGAATGCTGGCGGAAATTCCAGTGCTGATTTCGCTCGTCAAGGCGTATATTGAAAAACGATACACAAATGTGCCGATTGGAACGGTGATCGCTATCGTTGGTGCGCTGATTTACTTCCTCAGCCCGGTTGATCTAGTTCCCGATTTGCTCCCGGCGATTGGACTTGTAGACGATGCGGCAATCATTGGCTTGGCACTCAAACTTGTTCACGATGATGTAAAGGAATATCAATCGTGGAAAAAGGAAAGCCAAGTACCTTGATTATGCGGAGTTGAACCGGCGATTTTTACATTTCGAAGAGCAAGCAAACCTGCGATTGTTTGAGGCGCTCGACTTTCCCACTACCCCCAACATACTTGACGTTTTTTTGGTGGAGAACAATCTTTGCTTCATGCTATACTCACGGCAGAAGCGAGGGGATAACCGATGACGGAAAACGAAAAATACACAGCTCTTGTGGAAAAAGACCCGGCCTACGACGGCGCGTTTTTCGCGGCGGTCAAGACGACCGGCATCTTTTGCCGCACTACCTGCACCGCGCGAAAACCCAAACGCGAGAACGTTTGCTTTTACGATACGATTCACGATGCGCTGTCCGCGGGTTACCGCCCCTGCAAAATCTGCCGACCGATGGAAAGCGCGAACCATATTCCACAGGAGATTGCGCAGCTATTGCAGGAAGTGCAGGCAAACCCGCAATTTCGCGTGACCGAATGGGAACTGCGCCAGTGCGGCTTTGACCCGAACACCCTGCGTCGCTGGTTTCAAAAGCACTACGGCATGAGCTTTCAGGCGTTTTGTCGGATGAACCGCATCAACACGGCGTTCGGGGCGATCAAGGACGGAAACAGCGTGCTGGACGCGGCGCTCGACAGCGGATACTCCTCCGCGAGCGGGTTTGCCAGCGCGTTTGAGAAGGTGATGGGCACCGCGCCCGGTAAGGCGAAGCGGGAACCGAAGAACGTGCTGATTTATCAGCGATTCGACGCGCCGCTGGGGCCGATGGTCGCGGTGGCCAGCGAGCAGGGGCTATGCCTGCTGGAGTTTGGCGACCGGCGTATGCTGGAGAGCGAGTTTGCCGACCTGCAGCAACGGCTCGACGCGGTGCTGCTGCCCGGCACAAACGAGTTTACGCAAGCCGCCGTGCAGCAGATCGGTGAATACTTCGCAGGCACACGAAAGACGTTTACCGTACCGCTGCACGCGCCGGGCACTGCGTTTCAGCAGCGGGTTTGGGCGGCGCTGCGGGAGATTCCGTTCGGCGAAATCCGTTCCTATGGCGAGATTGCGGCGGCTATTGGCGAACCAAAGGCGGTGCGCGCGGTGGGCACGGCAAACGGCATGAACCGGCTCGCGATTCTGATTCCCTGCCATCGGGTCATCGGCGCGGACGGCGCACTGACGGGGTATGGCGGCGGACTCTGGCGCAAGGACTGGCTGCTCAAGCACGAGCAGGAGCAGAACTGATTTGTTCGAAAGCAGAGAGAGGGAGCGACAAGCGTTCTCTCTTTTTTGTTTTATGCGAAATGCTCAGACAATCACTAAAACGTAAGAACGATGAGTAGAATGAAATCGCAATGTTTAGTTATTCGGCTCTCGATCTTCAACCGACGACGTTACGCGAAAACCATCCCGAAAGCGCGAGGGCGAGAGCCCGTATTCCCGCAGGAACGCTTTGTAAAACGTTGTGTAGTCCGAGAACCCTGTCTGAAGTGCGCATTCTCCCGCGCCAACGCCGTTTGCGAGCAGGCGGCGGGCGCGCTGTAGCCGGAGCTTGACGATGTATTGGTGCAGCGGAACACCGGACTCGGCGTGGAAGCGCCGCATGAGATGCGCCTTGCCCATGTGCAGCGCGGCGGCGACGGTTTCCGCCCGCAGGTCGTCCTGTATATGCGCGGAGAGATAGGTTTGCGCGCGGCGAAGAAACGCGCTGGCTCTTCCGCTCTGCTCCCGCAGGCGCAAGAGCTGGACAAAGAGCAGGCGAATGTAGTCCGCGTATACGGTGTCATGCCCTGCAAACGCCGAAAAGTCCTGCTCCATTCGCTCCTGTTCGCCGTTGAGCAGCGAGAGCAGTTGCAAGATGGCGGAGGCGCTTGCGTCCGGTGGGTGCAACTCCAGCGGTTCGTTCCAGTCCTCGGCGGAGACGCGCGTAAGCAGCTCCGGCAAAATCCAGAGCACGGTGCGCTGATAGGCACTCTGTTCGTCGAGAAATCGCAGCGAATGCGAGCAGCCGGGCGGGAGCATCAGGAGCGTATTTGGCGCGAGCAAAACCGCGCGATCCTCAACGAGGAATTCGGCGTTTCCGCTGAGAAAGAAATACAGTTCGTAGAACTCGTGGTGATGCCGGTAGACGCGCCGAATGTTGTTTTCCGCATAGGAATTCAGCTCAAACCCGTTTGGCAGGCACGCGGTTCCAATGGGATAAGTAAAATAGCTTCTCATGGAGGAATCGTATCAAACAAGAACACTTTTTTCAATTGCAATTCGATATTGCGCGTTATATTCGGAAGAAAGCAAGAGAAAACAGCACGAAATTCAATATCACAGGTTTCTTTTGCAATGGCGCGGCGCACGGAATCGCTCTATAATCAGGGTATCCAATCCAAGGCAGGGTTCTATTTTGCCGCAGTATCAACACGAATTTTCGCTCGTCGAACAAACGGATTTTTCCAGCCTCTACCGCATGGAAGGGGTTTCGGCGCGCTTGGACTTTTTCAGTGAGTCGCTGCTCCGCGTCGCCATCCTGCCGGACGGCGAGCGACTGCTGCCGACCTATTCCGTCTGCCCGACGGGCGAGATGCCGCGCGAAGGACGAGACAAGCTTTCCCACGACGGTTTTCCGCGCTTTGCGCCCAAGCGGGAAGGCGGCTTCTCCTTCGCTTGGAGCGAGTATCGCCTCGACATTTGCCCACAGAACCTGCTTATCTCACTCACGAAGAACGGGCTTTTGCTGTTGCAGGATCGCGTGCCGATGGGCTATAACCTCGGCGGCGAGTATGGGGAAGGCGCGCGGCACTACCTCGTGCGCGAGGCGGGGGAGCGCATCTTCGGCCTCGGGGATAAGTCCGGCGCGCTGAACAAGGTGGGCCGCCGGTTTCGGCTTGACAGCAAGGACGCGATGGGTTACGACGCGGCGTCGACCGACCCGCTGTATCAGCATGTGCCATTCTACATTTGCCAGAATCAGGCGGGGTTTGTCGGGCTGTATTACGATACGCACGCGAACTGCGCGTTTGACTTTGGGCAGGAGTTGAGCAACTACACCGGCGCATACCGCTCCTTTGAAGGAACGGAGCGCTATTTGGTCTACTACATTCTACTTGGCACGCTGCCGCAGATTGTGTCGCAGTTTTCCGCGCTCACGGGCGGAACGGCGTTTCTGCCTCGCAGGGCGCTGCTCTACGCGGGCAGCACGATGACCTACACCGACGCGCCGGACGCGGACACACAACTTCGCGCCTTCGCGGACGAATGCGGCGCGCGCGGCTTTGCCTGCGGGGGATTCTATCTCTCCTCCGGCTATACGTCGATTGGCGAAAAGCGCTACGTCTTTCATTGGAACAACGAGAAAATCCCGAACCCCAAAGCGCTCGCGGCGTGCTTTCGCGTGCGCGGCATCGAGTTGATTGCCAACATCAAGCCGGTGTTTCTGACGGATCACCCGCTGTATGCTGAGCTCGCGCGAGACGGCTGTTTCTTGACCCTGTCGGACGGTGCACCCGCGTTGACGCCGTTTTGGGACGGGCTTGGCAGCTGGCTGGACTTTACGAATCCGCGCGCCTGCGACTTCTGGCGCGAGCAGGTGACCAAACAGCTTCTTGAGAACGGAATCGCCAGCACATGGAACGACAACAACGAGTTTGAAGTGCTCGACAGCAGCGTGCTGGCAAACGGATTCGGTGCGCCGTATCCCGCCCACCTTTCGAAAGCCGCGTTCTCGCTGCGCATGACGGCGGAATCGCTCGCGGCGCAGCGGTCGTATACCGGAGCGGGACAACGAGCGTTTATCTCCTCGCGCGCGGGCGCGGCGGGCATTTGCCGCATGGCGATGGTTTGGACGGGCGACAACCGGACGCAATGGAACACGCTGCGATACAACCACTATATGGGGCTGACGATGTCTCTCTCGGGGGAGTATCTCTTTGGGCACGACATCGGCGGGTTTGTCGGCCCCGCGCCGGAGCGGGAACTGTTTCTGCGCTGGCTGCAGCACGGGGTGTTTACCCCGCGCTTTGTGATTCATAGCTGGAACGACGACGCGTGCGCCACAACGCCCTGGTGTTATGAGGATCTCGTGCCCGCCGTTCGGGAGATTTTTGCGTTTCGCGGACGAATGCTGCCGTATCTTTACGACGCGATGTACCGCGCGCATGCATACCGCGAACCGATGTTGCGCCCGCTCGTCTATGACGATCCGGATGCAGATTCCGAGAGCGATCTTTTCTTCGTTGGTGATTC
>DAIRTE010000114.1:0-9553 GCA_036804025.1 Clostridia bacterium
GCAAAGATCGGCGGAAACCGCGTGAATTACGGCATCAATACCTTCGGCGGTGTGCGCCGGGATCTGGAGCCGGAACTCATGCAGGAAATCCTGAAGATCTGCACGGTTCTGGAGGAAAAGATCAGCTACTAC
This sequence comes from Clostridia bacterium, assembly GCA_036804025.1. Classification (GTDB taxonomy): domain Bacteria; phylum Bacillota; class Clostridia; order Christensenellales; family CAG-138; genus UBA7703. The sequence continues at coordinate 133 of DAIRTE010000114.1, forward strand.
GCGGAACTCGCGATGACCGAAACCACGCTGATTGCGCGTCTCAAGGGCATTGGCGTGCTTACTCCTGCGGACGTGGAGCGCTTCAGCGCCGTCGGCCCCGTTGCGCGCGCGGCGGGCGTGCTGGACGACATCCGCGTGATCGAACCCTACGGCGTCTACAAGGAGATTGCGGTCAACGCCATTACGGACGACCACTGCGACGTTTACGGGCGCACGCTCGTTCGCGTGAAGGAAATGCTCGAGAGCATCCGTCTGATTCGATTGATGATTCAGGAGATTCCGGAAGGCCCAATCGCCGTTCGCGCGCCGCGCAAGCTTCCCGTTGGGGAAACGCTGCGCCGCGTCGAGGCTCCGCGCGGGGAAAACATCCACTACATCCGCTCCAACGGTTCGGACATGCCGGATCGCGTTCGCGTCCGCGCCCCATCGGAGGCAAACTGGCACGGCATGAGCTATATGCTCGAGGGATTCCAGCTCGCGGATGTGCCGATCATCATCGCCGCCATCGACCCGTGCTATTCCTGCACCGACCGCGCCATTCGCCTCAACAGCGGGCGCGAGGAGCAGATCGCAAGCTGGGAACAGATTCGCCAGTTTGGCATTGAGCAATACAAACGCAACGGCATCGACCCGGGATCCATCGCGATCCGGCCGTTTTAACGGAGGAGAAGCGAAATGTTAGTGCCGTTTATCAAGGTTTTTCTGTTCCCCGGTCTGCTGTTTTTAAGCGTCTATTCGTTTCTGCTGGAGTTTGTGGATCGAAAGGTCTACGCGCGGATGCAGAACCGCAAAGGCCCGCCGTGGTATCAGCCGCTGGCGGACATGCTCAAGCTGATCGGAAAAAAGGTCATTCTGCCGAACAACGCGCAGAAGCTCGTGTTTGCCGCACTGCCGACGGTGTCCCTCGCGGCGGTCTTTACCGCGTTTCTCTGCACACCCGTCTGGGGCCTGCAGGCGGTGACCGCTTTCGAAGGCGATCTCGTCGCGGTGCTGTACCTGCTTTCGATTCCGACACTTTGCCACTTTCTCGCGGGCTACAACAGCCACGAGGTCTACTCGACCATCGGCGCGTTTCGAACGCTCACGCAGATGTTTGCCTACGAGGTTCCGCTGTTTATGGCGTTCCTTTCGCCCGCCATTCTCGCCGGAACCTGGTCCATCACCGGCATCGCAACGTTCTATGCGGCGCGCCCGCTCTACCTGCTGATCAACCTGCCGGCGTTCTTCGTCGCTCTCTTGACCACGCAGAGCAAGCTGGAGCGTTCGCCCTTTGATGCGCCGGAGGCGGAGACGGAAATCGTCGGCGGCGCGCTCGTGGAATACAGCGGGCGATATCTGCTGTTCTTCCGCGCGACGGCGATTACGGAACTGGCCGTGATGGCCTCCGTGATTGCGGCTATCTTCCTGCCGTTCTTCACGGGCAACAACGCGGTGGATTTCGTACTGTATCTGGTCAAAACACTCGCGATTGTGCTGGTACTCGTGCTGCTGCGCGCGACGATGGCGCGCATTCGAATTGACCAGACGCTCAAGCTGTTCTGGTCGATTCTAACGCCAATTGCGATTGCGCAGTTGATTTTGAATCTGATCTTGAGAGGCGGGCTGGGTCTATGAAGAAAAACAAGGAACGTCCCGGCGGACTCGCCGGTCTCGCTATCTTAAACCTGTTTCGCAAACCCGCGACGCAGACCGCGCAGTTTGGGGTTGAAGGGATTCAAAAGGGCTACCGCGGACGGCTGCTCTACGATCCCACGACCTGCATCAACTGCGTAATGTGCATGCGGGACTGCCCGACGGGCGCGATTACGATTGAAAACCACGGCACCAAGGAGGAGAAGGACATGCACGCCTACCTCAACGTTGGACGCTGCATCTTCTGTTGCCAGTGTGCGGACACCTGCCCCAAGAAGTGCATCAGCTTCAGCAGCGACGTTCTGCTCGCGAACTTCTCGCGGGACGACTTTAAGATCGAGCTGTGAACGAGGTCGAGCGTTATTTAAAAGAGGCATTCGTGCGTAACCGGCGCGTTGCTGTTGTCGGGGTTGGCTCCGAGCTTTGCCGGGACGACGAAGCGGGGCTGTACCTCGTCGATTGTCTCGCGAAGCACACCGGGCTTACGGTAGGCGAAGCGGGCGAGCGGTTACTGCTGGTCAAGGGCGGGCCTGCGCCGGAGAACTTTACCGGCGTAATCAAGGCGTTTGGGCCGGATCTGCTGCTCGTGGTCGACGCGGCGTATCTGGAGCTTCCGGCGGGTTCGATTCAAATTCTACCGGAGGAGCGCGCGGCGGGGCTGTCGTTTTCCACGCACATGCTGCCGCTGCCGATGATGCTGGCCTATCTCAAGCTGGAGTGCGCCTGCGAAACCTGCCTTGTCGGCATTCAACCCGCGACTACCGAGCAGGGGCTGGGCATGACAAAGCGCGTGCAAGAAGGCGCGGAGCTGCTCGCGAATATTCTGGTGGAAGCGCTAAACGAGTAGAGCACAAATAGAATTCAGAAACAACAAAGACTCGGAGAGCATCCGAGTCTTTGCTTTTTGTCGTGCTTTCGTTTGATTTCATCGATCGATGTAAAATTTACCTACCCCCGAATAAATTCCGTTCCATCGTCCCAGGTCAGCGTGTCCCCGCTGACGGTGAACGGAATCGTATCCGAGCCGTAGTGCATCTCGCCGTCGCCGGTCAGCGTGCTGAACGTATAGGTTCCGGCGAGCCCAATACCGTGATAGGACACCGTATAATCCCCGGTGCTGGCAAAGGTGAGCACATAGTCGTTGTCCCCTGTGTAAAGCCAGGTGCCGACGACCTTCTGCATCACGATCTTGCCGATGATGTCGCCCTTGATCAGCCCGGACAGGTCGGGCCTGATCACCGACGGCGAGAGCGTGATAAACGGCCCGAGTGAGATGGAAGGGAACGGCCCGAACGTTACCGCGGAGGTGGCGGTTGCCGTCGGCGCGGCGGTTGGCGTCGACGCGGGGGTATGCGTTGGGGTGGGTGTTGGGGTTGGGGTTGGCGTTGGGGTGAGGGTTTGCGTCGGCGCGGCGGGCGAGGTTGGCGATGCCTCCGGCACGGCGGAGACGGTTTCGGCCGCGGTTGCTTCAGGCGACGGCGTCAGCAGCGCAATCTCCATGCTGCCGGGTGAAAAGCGCGTCTCTTCGCCGCCGCTCGTCAAAATCAGGCTGTCGCCTTCCAACGCAAACAGAATGGCGGTGCCGTTGAGCGTGATGACGCCGTGTGTGCCGGCCTTGTCCAGCAAGTAATCCGCCTCAAAATCGCCATAGGAAGAACGGATGACCACGGTGCCGTCGTCGTGAAAGCGAAGCACCTGCTGCAATTCTTCGTTGTGCCAAACGCCCTCCGCCGGATTGGTGCCGCGCAGCAGCAGTACAATCAGCGTTACGAGCGCGAGAAAGACGACCCCGATGGCCACGTACAAAACGGTTCGTCCGCCGCCCGCTTTGGCAGGGGCAAGCGACGCGCCGCAGTGCTGGCAAAACCGGCTGTTCTCGCTATTCTGGAATCCGCATTTTTTACAAATCACCAAATAAGCCCCCCTTCAACTGATGTTCATTGAATGCAGACCTTGTTCAGCTAGTCGGTTCGGGTTTTTTTACAGAAACAGAACGGTTTGATTTTTTCGAATGCAGACTCAAGGTTACCTGTCGGTTCGAACGGTTAAAACAGAATCAATACGGACAGATTGGTAATCGTTTTGTACTGTGAAGCAACAATGATTCTTATTTTTCCACGAAAGCGGCGAACTGTCAAATAAAATCCGGAAAACGAACTTCCGAAGGCGGGGATGATATGGTATGATCGAATCAAACAATCGCGCTGCGTTCATCCAAAATACAGTTGAATATAGTTTGAAAAGGAGAGAACGATGGAGCAAACGAATCAAAACAATCTGCCAACCGAAGAGCGCCTGACGCTGAACGAAGAAACCGTCCGCCTGCTTTGGTCGAAGACGTATAACACAGCCGGAAAACCGGATTGGACGCATATCTACCCGTACTATCACGACGACATCGTGTTTCAGGACACAATTCAGCGCATCGAGGGCAAGGACGAGTTCATCGCGCTCTGCAAGCGCCTGACCGACCGCTGCAAGGAACTTCAGATGGAGCTTGGCACGATCTTTGTCAAAGGGAACGAAATCATGTTTGACTGGACGATGACCATGATGTTCACAAAGTTCCCCAGCACGCCGATCTACGGCAGTACAAAGCTGACGCTCCACGAGGACGGCAGAATCATCCGCCAGAGGGATTATTACGACCTCTGGGGCGACATCTTCAACGGAATACCCTGGTTTAAGAAGCCATATCGAAAATTCATGCACAAGAAGTTCGGTTGAGGTGCAACATGAAATATCAATACACGAAGGAAGACCTCGCCTTCCTAAAAAACGGCAAGGCACAGCAGCACAAGAGCACCGCGCCGATGACGGGCAAGCTTTGCGTCGTCTCCGGCGCGACCTCCGGCGTCGGTCTCGAAGCGGCGAAGCAACTCGCGGCGGGCGGCGCGCGGCTGGTGCTCGTTTGCCGAAACCGCGAGAAGGGCGAAACGCTGCAACAGCAGCTCGAAACAGAGTATCATGCCAAGGTGGACGTCGTCACGGCGGATTTTAGCTGTCTAGCGGACGTTCGCGCCGCCGCGGAGACCATCCGACAGCGTTATGAGCGAATTGATGTATTGATCAACAGCGCGGGACTACATTCCACGACTCGCAAGATCACTGGGGACGGCATGGAGCTCGTCTTTAAGGTGAACCACATCGCGCCTTTCCTGTTTACGATGCTGCTGAGTGATCGGCTGCACAAAAGTGAGCAAGGCAGGGTGATTCAGGTCAATTCGGAAGGGCACCGCTTTGGCGGGCTGCGGATGGACGACCTCGACTGGCACAAGCGCCCTTACATCGGGCTGCGAGCCTATGGCGCGTCCAAAACCGCGCAATTGATGAGCGTAATGACCCTCGCGGAGCAGTGGAAGGACACGCACACGACGATTAACGCCATGCATCCCGGCGGGGTGAAGACGAACATCGGCAGCAACAACGGCTGGCTCTACCGAACCTGGCTGCACACGGTGGTCTGGCACACGCTCAAGGACCCCGCAATCTCCGGCGAGGCGCTGTATTACCTCGCCTCCGCGCCGGAGCTGAGCAGGACATCCGGACGATACTTTAACCTGACCATCGACGAAAAGCCGATGCCGCATGCGCTGGACGAAGCGATACGTGCCGAGATTTGGACGAAAACGCACGAGCTGGCAGGGTTGCCGCTCTCGTAAGACAAAGCATAAGTAAGAAATCCGCTGGTCACCCGGCGGATTTTTGCTTGCGTTCCGATTCAATTGCTTTGGGGTGCGCCTTGTTTGGGCAGAGTCACGGTAAACGCGCTGCCCTCGCCGGGCACGCTGGAGACGGAGATGGTTCCGCCGTGCGCTTTGACGATTGCCTCGACGATGGAGAGGCCGATTCCGCTGCCGCCGGTCGCACGGGAGCGGGAGGGGTCGGCGCGGTAGAACCGCTCAAAGATATACGGCAAATCCTCCGGCGCAATGCCGTCCCCGGTGTCCGACACGGTGAATGCGGCGGCTTGTTCCGTTTCGTCAAGAGAAACCGTAATCGACCCGCCTTCGGGCGTGAACTTCAGCGCGTTGGAGAGCAGGTTCACGAGCACCTGCGAGAGCTTTCCGCGATCCGCGGAGAGCCAAACCTCGCCGCCTTCCAATTGGAACGTTACGCCCTTCTGGCGAAACGACGGTTCCAGCCCGGCGGAAACGCGCCGGACAAGGTCACCAAGCTCCAGATGCTCATACTCCATCGTAAGCGGCGCGCCGTCGTAGCGCGAGAGTGTGCCGAGTTCGTCCACGAGGCGGGAGAGGCGCAGCACCTCCTCGCGGCAGCTGGTCAAGTGCTCCTCGTTTGCGTCCCAAATGCCGTCCAGCATGGCCTCCACGGCGCTTTGCAGCGAGGCAAGCGGCGTGCGCAGTTCATGCGCCACGTCCGCCGTGAGCCGCTTGCGCAGGCTGGATTGCGCTTCCAGCGAGGCGGCAAGCTGGTTGACCGAGTGCGCGAGCGCGTCGATCTCTGTGGTGGAGGACGGGGGAATCCGCGCGCCGTAGTCGCCGGAGGCGATCTGGTTGCTCGCGCGAATCATGTGCTCCATGGGGCGCGTCAGCCGGCGCGCCAGATACGCGCCAAGCAGCAGGCAGGCGACGAGCGAAATCGCCGCCGCGAGGAGCAGCAGGCGGTTCAAAGCACCCAGAAACTGCAAATCCGCGTCGCTGTAATAAAACGGACCGTAATAACCGACGGCAACCGTGCCGACTGTCTTGCCGTTGACCACGGCGGGGAAGGATTGCTCCTCGTAGCCGCCCTGAAAATTGGACTGGTAGGACTGCATGTTTTGCGCCATGTTCTGCAAAATCAGCATGCACATGCCGTTGTTGTGCGTGCGCGCGTCCCAAACGACCGCGCCGGATTCGTCCGTTACGCGAAGGAGAAGCCCGTTTGTGAGCAGCGTCATGCCCGCCGTGTCCAGCGCCATGGCGTTCCAAACGCCATCGGATGGTGAATACAGCTCCGAAACCTGCGAAACGGTGCTTTCAATCGTGCGGTCGAGCTTGTCGAGCGTATAGCGCTCGAACTGCCTGCCAAGCAAGCCGTTGGCAAACAGCCCGATGAGCGCAAACGAAAACAGCGCAATCAGCAGGAACGCGAGCGAAAGTTTGGTTCTTAAGCGCATGGGTTTCATTTGGGTTCTCCCTTGGGTTCTCCTAGAAAGCGATAGCCGACGCCATACACGGTAACGAGCAGGCGCGGGTGTTTCGCATCCGCCTCCAGCTTCTGCCGGAGGTTCTTCATATGTGTGTCAATCACGCGGTCAAATCCCTCGAAGTCTTCCTTCAGTGCGAGTGCAATCAGCTCGTCGCGCGTGAAGGTTCGGTTCGGGCGGCTCGCGAGCGTGACGAGCAGGGCGTATTCGCTCGGCGTAAGTGTGACCTCCGCTCCTCTTCGGTAGACCGTTCGCGTGTCGGTGCGGATCACCAGCGCACCATCGTCGAATCTCAATTCTGTGACGTTTCCGGCAGAGCGCGCGCGACGCAGCACCGCGTGAACGCGGGCGACGACCTGCCGGGGGCTGAACGGCTTGGTCACGTAATCGTCCGCGCCAATGCCAAGCCCCGCGAGAATATCCACTTCCTCGGCCTTTGCCGTGAGCATGATGACGGGGGTTTCCCCGCGCGCGCGTATGGCGCGGCAAACCTCCTCGCCAGAGAGGCGCGGCAGCATGAGGTCGAGCAGCACGAGCGCGGGGGACACCGCGTCAAACTGAACCAGCGCCTCCTGCCCGTCCGCCGCAACGGCAACGGCAAAGCCCTCCCGCTCCAGATAGGAGCGGAGGACCTGTGCGATACTGGGTTCGTCCTCGACGATGAGAATCGTTTCGTGTTCCGCCATAAAAACTCCTATTAAAGAAGAAATCGGGCGTATCCAATTCCTAGAATACGCCCGGAATTCACGGTTTGCAATCTTACGATTCGAGGGAATACGGTTTGAGTAGTACGTCGAAGTCCTTGCCCGCGTCGTCCTGCATGGTCATGAACACCCAGCCGTCGATGTTCTGCACGTCGACGCCGAGATCCGCCAGCGGTTTGGCCGCGAGAACGAAGACGATGTCCTTGTCATTCGTGGCGTAGTCCTTTGCCCACTCGAACTTGCCGCCGGGGAGCGCGACGCCGTAATGATCCAGCGCGGCGTGGTAGCCCAGCACCGAGCGATCAAACGTGGCGCTGGCCATCAATGCGTCGGTCAAGCTGGATTTCTCGCCCTTGCCGCTGCCATAGTCCGCGGTCAGGTAGAGATTCTCCGTGTCCGCGCGGTAGTTTGTGGGGAGCTTGGAGACGTCCAGCCCGGCGTCGACAAAGGGCTTCAGCGGCGTTTCAAACAACACGTCTTCCGTCGAGAGCGAGTAATCCTTGCTCACGAGAAGCTTGGTCGCTCCGTCCACGCTGAGCGTGAAATAGGGGTTATCGCTCGTTGGCGCCGAAACGAGCGCGGGATTTGCAGACACAATCGCGTCCAGCGACTTTGGACCGTCGCGCAGGAGCACGTCCAGACCGGTACATCCGGCAAGTAGTAACGCCGTTAGCGTGAGTGCCAGAAGAATTGAAAGTATCTTTTTCATCGTTATTTCCTCAACATCAGTCGTTTAGTCTTTCACGCGAAAGCGCTTGAGGCGCAGCGCGTTGGTGACCACGGAGACGGAGCTTAAGGCCATGGCCGCGCCCGCGAACACCGGCGTTAAAAGCGGGCCGCCGAAGGCAAAGAACAGCCCCGCGGCAAACGGAATACCGACAACGTTGTAGGCAAACGCCCAGAAGAGATTCTGGCGAATGTTGCGAATGGTTGCACGCGAGAGCGCAACGGCGGACACCACGGCGGAAAGATCGCCGCGCATCAGCACGACGTCTGCGGATTCAACCGCAACGTCCGTGCCGGTGCCAATTGCCATGCCGACGTCCGCCTGTACCAGCGCGGGTGCGTCGTTGATGCCGTCGCCCACCATGGCGACGCGCTTGCCCTGCGATTGCAGCTGTTGCACGGCGTTTGCCTTGCCGTCCGGCAAAACATCCGAGAGGATATGGTCGATGCCGACGCTCTTGGCTACGGCGGCGGCCGTGTTTGCGTTGTCGCCGGTGAGCATGTAGACGTCGAGCCCAATGGCCTTCAGCCGCTCAATGGCGTGCCTGCTCGTGGGCTTCACCGCGTCCGCCGCCGCCATCAGTGCGGCCAGCGAGCCTTCCACGGCGATGTACATCAGCGTTTTGCCTTCGCCCGCGAGTTTGTTCGCGTCCGATTGCGAAGCGGAGACGTCGATGCCGGATTCCTGCATGAGCTTGGCGTTGCCCGCGAGCACACGCTTGCCGGAGACGACGGCGTCGATGCCGCGCCCGGCGACTGCGCGGAAGGTGTCCGGCGAGGCGAGCGTCAGATTGCGCTGTTCGGCGGCTTCCACAATGGCACGCGCAATCGGGTGCTCCGAGCCGCGCTCGGCGCTGGCGGAAAGCGCGAGCAAATCCGCTTCCGATTCCGTCGTATACAGGCGAATGTCCGTGAGTTCCGGCTTGCCCTGCGTAATGGTGCCCGTTTTGTCGAGCACGATGGTGTCCACACGGTGCGTCGTTTCCAGCGCTTCGCCGCCCTTAATCAAAACGCCGAGCTCCGCGCCCTTGCCGGTGCCAACCATGATGGCGGTCGGGGTCGCAAGGCCAAGCGCGCAGGGGCAGGCGATGACCAGCACGGTCACGAAGATATTGAGCACAAAGTTGAAGTCCTTGCCTGCGAGCGCCCAGATGACGGCGGAAAGCACGGCAACGCCGATGACGGCGGGCACAAAGTAGCCGGAGAT
>DAIRTE010000115.1:0-8891 GCA_036804025.1 Clostridia bacterium
CGGAGGAGCCGATTGGGGACGCGGACTGCGCGCGGCTGATTGCCGCCGTGGGCGAAAAGAACCTGCACGGGCTGAGCGCGCTCTGCGAGTCGCTCTCCGTTTCGCCGGAGACGCAGAGCCTGCTGCAATCTCTCGTTTCGATTCGAGGGCCGCTGCTGGAGACGCTGGCGCGGGTAGAGCAGCTTCCGTTGCCGGAGGGCAGCCGGAGCGCACTGCAGGAGCTCAAAACGATTGGCACCATGCTGGCGCAATATGGCGCAAAGCAGGTGCAGCTCGATTTTTCGGTGGTCAACGACATGGACTATTACAACGGCCTCGTCTTTCGCGGCTTCGTGGAAGGAATTCCGAACGGCGTGCTCGCGGGCGGGCGATACGACAACCTGCTGGCGCGCATGGGCAAGAGCGGCGAGGCAATCGGTTTTGCGGTGTATGTGGATCAGCTCTCCCGCCTCTTTGATCAGCGTGCGGAGACGGACACGGACACGCTGATTCTCTACGACGACGGGAGCGATTCTGCCGCGCTGATAAAAAAAGCGGAGTCGCTGCGCAAGAAGGGCGTCCACGTGCGCGTGCAGCGCGAGGCGGAGTCCGACACGACCAGCCGCGAGGTGATTCGAATGGATCGGGGGGCGCGCGTATGAAGACAATGCTAAACGTAGCCCTGCCGAAAGGGCGGCTGGGGGATAAGGCGTACGGGCTGTTTGAGCGCGCGGGCTACGACTGCCCGGAGCTGCGCGAGGAGAACCGCAAGCTCACATTTGAAAACGAGGAAAAGGGCGTTCGCTACTTCTGGGTCAAGCCGTCGGACGTGGCCATCTACGTCGAGCGCGGTGCGGCGGACGTTGGCGTCGCCGGGCGGGACATCCTGCTCGAGTATGCGCCGGACGTCTACGAGCTGCTCGACCTTGGCATCGGCAAGTGCCGCATGTGTGTCGCGGGACATCGCGACCAGCGGGACGACCACGCGAGCGTGCTGCGCGTGGCAACGAAGTTTCCGAACATTGCTCGCCGGTTTTACACGAGCCGCAGCCGCGAGATCGACGTGATTCACCTCAACGGTTCCATCGAGCTCGCGCCGATATTGGGACTTTCGGACGTGATTGTCGATATCGTCGAAACAGGCAAGACGCTCGCGGAAAACGGACTGTTCGTGCTGGAGGAGATTGAACCCATCAGCGCGCGGCTGATTGCGAACAAGGCGCATTATAAATTCAAAGGCGAGGAGATCGACCGGCTGGTGCGAGGCCTGGAGGAGGTGATTGGCAAGTGAAGATTCTTTCCTACAATGAGATGGACAAACAATCCCTCTTCTTTCGAACGCTGGAAAGTAGCGGCGTTGCAGATACGGTGCGCGAGATCATCGAGACGGTTTCGCAAGAAGGCGACCGCGCGCTTGTCGATTACGCGTGTCGGTTTGACCGCGCGGAGCTGACCGCGCTGGAGGTTACGCCGGACGAGCTGGACGCGGCGCTTGCCTCGATTCCGGCGGATCTGCTGCTTGCCATGCAGACCGCGGCGGAGAACATCCGCGCGTTCCATAGCATGCAACTGCGCGAAGGCTTCCGGCTGGAACGCCCAAATGGCGTCTACCTTGGTCAAAAGGTCACGCCCATCGAAAAGGTGGGTCTGTATATTCCCGGCGGCACGGCGAGCTACCCTTCCACGGTGTTTATGAACGCGATTCCCGCGAAGCTTGCGGGCTGCCCGCTGATTGTGATGGTGTCGCCGCCGAACGCAAACGGGGCGATTGCCGCGCCGATTCTCGCGGCGGCAAAGCTTGCGGGCGTGGATCGCGTGTTCAAGGCGGGCGGGGCGCAGGCCGTCGCCGCGCTGGCCTACGGAACGGAGACAATCCCGAAGGTGGACAAGATCGTCGGCCCCGGCAACGCCTATGTCGCCGAGGCGAAGCGGCAGGTGTTCGGGCGGGTCGCGATCGACATGATCGCGGGGCCGAGCGAAATCCTCGTCGTCGCGGACGAAACGGCAAACGTGCGCTACGTCGCGGCGGATCTACTCAGTCAGGCGGAGCACGACAAGCTGGCAACCGCCGTGCTGATTACCAACAGCAACGATCTTGCCGAGCGGGTCAGCGCGGAGGTTGAGCGGCAGCTCAAAACGCTCCCGCGCGAGGAGATTGCCCGCGCGTCGATTGAGCAGAATGGCAAAATCATCGTTACGAACGATCTGCTTTGTGCGTTTGATCTCGTCAACGAGCTCGCGCCGGAGCACCTCGAACTCTGTGTTTCCGAGCCGGAGCGGTGTCTGGCGTATGTGAAGAACGCGGGCTCCGTCTTTCTTGGCAACGACTGCCCGGAGGCGCTGGGGGACTATCTCGCGGGGCCGAATCACACCCTGCCGACGAGCGGCACCGCGCGGTTTTCTAGCCCGCTCGGCGTGGACGATTTTGTGAAACGGACGCAGTATTCCTACTTCCCGAAAGAGGTGCTCGCGGAACTGAGCGCATCCATCGCGGTGTTTGCCCGCGCGGAAGGGCTGGAGGCGCACGCACGCGCGGCGCTGATCCGCGGCGAGGGGGAAGGCATATGAGCCAGTTTTTGAGCGGGAAGTACGCTTCGCTGGTTCCCTACGTGCCCGGCGAACAGCCGCGGGACACGCAATATGTGAAACTCAACACGAACGAATCCCCGTTTCCGCCCTCGACCAAGGTACTCGCGGCGGTCGAGCGTGAGGCGAGGCGGCTGAACCTCTACAGCGACCCGGAATGCACGGAGTTGAAGGCGGCGGCGGCAAAGCTCTACGGCGTGCGGCCGGAGCAGGTGCTGCCCGTCAACGGGTCGGACGAGATTCTCTACTTTGCGTTTCTCGCGTTTGGGGACGAGGCACATCCGTTTGCGTTTCCGGACGTGAGCTACGGGTTCTACCCGGTCTATGCGTCGTTTTGTAACGTGCCGAAGATCGAGGTTCCACTGGCGGACGATCTTTCGATAAACTACCGGGACTATCTGAATCTGGACGCGAGAATCCTGCTAGCCAATCCGAACGCGCCGACGGGCACCTGCCTGCCGGTGGAGGAGATTGAGCAGATTGTTTCCGCAAACCCGAACCGGCTCGTGATGATCGACGAAGCATACGTCGACTTTGGCGGCGAGAGCTGCGTGCCACTAGTTTCGAAGTACGACAACCTGCTCGTGTTTCAAACGTTCTCCAAGAGCCGCTCGCTCGCGGGCGCGCGGCTGGGGTTTGGCATCGGCAGTCCTGCGGTGATTCGCGACCTCAACACCGTGAAGTATTCGATCAATCCGTACAACGTCAACCGCATGACGCAGGCGGCGGGCGTCGCGGCCATCGAAGACGACGCGTACTATAAGGCCAACGCGCAGACGATTATCAAAACGCGTGAGGCGACGGCGCGGCGGCTGACGGAACTTGGCTTTACGGTGCTGCCGTCCAAGGCGAACTTTCTGTTCGCGGGGAATGGCGCAATCGGCGGCGAAGCACTCTATCGGGAGCTAAAGACGCGCGGCGTGCTGGTGCGCCACTTCACGAAGGAGCGCATTCAGAATTTCTGCCGCATTACGATTGGAACCGACGAGCAGATGGAGATTCTGCTGACCCACATCGAAGCAATCTTAAATACGAAAGGATGCGAATAACGATGCGAACCGCAACCATTCAACGAACCACCGCTGAAACGGACATTTCGCTCGCTCTCAACCTCGACGGTATCGGAAAGGGCGAACTCAATACCGGCATCGGCTTTCTCGACCACATGCTGTCGCTCTTTGCGCGGCACGGGCGGTTTGACCTCGTGATCTCCTGCAAAGGTGACACCGGGGTGGACGACCACCACAGCGCGGAGGACATCGGCATTGCGCTGGGCGAGGCGCTGAAGGCGGCGCTTGGCGACAAGCGAGGCATCCGGCGCTACGGCAGTCTGCTGCTGCCGATGGACGAGGCGCTCGTGCTCTGCGCGCTCGACCTTTCGGGGCGCGCAACGTTGCGCTACCGCGCGAGCATCCCTTCGCAGAAGATCGGCACATTCGACACCGAACTGATTCAGGAATTCTTTCTCGCGCTGAGCCGCACGGCGGGCATCACGCTGCATATCCAGCAGCTTGACGGCGAGAACTCGCACCACATCGCTGAGGCCATGTTTAAGGCGTTTGGCCGCGCGCTGAAGGAAGCGGTGTCGATTGACCCGGACGCGGCGGACGAAATTCCTTCGACAAAGGGCGTGCTGTGATATGATTGCCATTGTGGACTACGGCGTGGGCAACCTCTTTTCGCTCAAGAGTTCGCTGAGTATGATCGGCGCACAAGCGCTTGTGACTCGCGACGCGGAGGCGCTCCGCGCGGCGGATAAGATCATCCTCCCTGGCGTCGGCGCGTTTGAGGACGCGGCAAAGAAACTCCGCGCGACGGGTCTGGACGCGGTGGTCGTGGAGCAGGCAAGGGCGGGCAAGCCGCTCTTGGGCATTTGCCTCGGCATGCAGTTGCTGTTTGACCGTAGCTTTGAGTACGGCGAACACAAGGGGCTGGGCCTGCTCAAGGGCGACGTGGTGGACATGCGCCCCCGCATTCCCGCCGAGCTCAAGGTGCCGCAGATCGGCTGGAACGCGCTGATTTTCAAACAACCGGAGCATCCGCTGTTTCGCTATACAAGCGAGGGCGACTGCGTGTATTTCGTGCATAGCTACTACGCCTCCAACTGCGAGGACAGCACGCTCGCGACCACGGAGTACGGCGCGGAGCTCACCGCAGCGGTCGGCAGCGAGAATATCCTCGGCTGCCAGTTCCACCCCGAAAAGAGCGGACGCGTTGGACTGAACATCCTGAAAGCATTTTGCGAGATATAGGAAACAAGATGATACTGTTACCGGCAATTGATCTCTACGAACAACAGGCGGTGCGCCTGCACCAGGGCGACTACGCCAAGATGACCGTCTATAGCGACGACCCGGCCGCGCTGACCCGTGCGTTCTGCGACGCGGGCGCGGAATATCTGCATCTGGTCGATCTGGAGGGTGCGCGCTGCGGCGGAACGCCGCACTTCGACCTCGTGAGCAGAATCGTTCGAACGAGCGGCATGCGGGTGGAAATCGGCGGCGGCATACGCAACGAGGAAACGATTTTACGCTACCTCGACGCGGGCGTGCTGCGGGTGATCCTCGGCACAGCGGCGGCAAACAACCTCGCGTTTGTGCGCGAGATGGTCGAGAAGTACGGTTCTGCCATCGCGGTTGGCGTCGACCTGCGGGACGGCATGGTCGCCGTCAAGGGCTGGACGGAGACGAGCGGATTGAGCGGTATGGAGTTCTGCAAGAGCCTGCAGGAGATCGGAGTTACGACCGTGATCTGCACGGACATTGCGCGGGACGGGGCGATGGCGGGAACAAACCGCGCGCTCTACCGCGAACTGCAAGAGGCGTTCAACATGAACTTCATCGCGTCCGGCGGGGTCAGCACAATCGACGACATCCGCGCGCTCAAGGAGCTGGGGCTCTACGGCGCGATTGTCGGCAAGGCGTATTACACCGGCGCGATCAATCTCAACGAAGCAGTGTTGGAGGCAAACGCATGATTACGAAACGCATCATTCCGTGCCTGGACGTCAAGGACGGGCGCGTGGTCAAGGGCGTGAACTTTCTGGGGCTCAACGACGTGTCCGACCCCGTGAAGCTCGCGCAATACTACAGTGAAAACGGCGCGGACGAGCTCGTGTTTTACGACATCACCGCCAGCGCGGAGGAACGCGCGCTGTTTACGGACATCCTCACGCGCGTGGCGGAGACGATCTTTATTCCGCTGACGGTCGGCGGCGGCATCAACACGCTGGACGACTTCGACCGCGTGCTCAAGTGCGGCGCGGACAAGGTGAGCGTCAACTCCGGCGCGATTCGAAATCCGGCGCTGATCGGCGAGGCGGCAAAGCGCTACGGCGATCAATGCGTGGTGCTCTCCGTCGACGTCAAGCGGGTCAACGGCGCGTTCCATGTGTTTGCCAAGGGCGGACGCGAGGACACCGGGCTGGACGCGCTGGACTGGATCAAGCGCGGCGTGGACGCGGGCGCGGGCGAGATCGTGCTCAACTCCATCGATACGGACGGCGTGAAGCAGGGGTTCGACCTGCCGATGCTGCGCGCGGTCTGCGAAATCGTCGGCGTGCCGGTAATCGCGTCCGGCGGCGCGGGCGGCGTTGCGGACTTTGTAACGCTGTTTCGCGAGCTGCCGAAGGTGGACGCGGGGCTCGCCGCCTCGATCTTCCACTTTGGCGAGGTGCGCATTCCAGACTTAAAACAGGCCCTGTTTGAAGCGGGCATTACGGTGCGGAGGTAACCCATGCTGGACATCAAAACACTCAAATTCAACGAACAGGGGCTGATCCCTGCCATCGTGATCGATACCGAAACAAAGGACGTGCTCATGCTCGCGTACATGAACGAGGAGAGCCTGCGTGTGTCCATGGCGGAAGGTAGAACGTGCTTTTGGTCCCGCTCGCGGCAGGAACTCTGGCGCAAAGGCGAAACGAGCGGAAACGTGCAGCAGATCGTGTCTATCACGGCGGACTGCGATGCGGATACGCTGCTCGTCGAGGTCAAAAAGGCGGGGCCTGCCTGCCACACCGGCGCGGAGAGCTGTTTCTTTCAGCCGGTGTTCGAGGGCGAGGAGCCGCCCGCGTTTCAGTACAGCGATCTATTCGAGATGCTGCGCGGGCGCAAGGCGGAGCCGAAGGAAGGCAGCTACACGACGTATCTGTTTGAAAAGGGGATCGACAAGATTCTCAAGAAGGTAGGCGAGGAGACCACCGAGGTGATTCTCGCCGCGAAGGATCGCGATCACGCGAATACCATTTATGAAATCGGCGATTTGATGTATCATGTAATGGTGCTGATGATTGAGGCGGGCATTTCGCTCGACGAGATCAAGCGCGAGATGGCCTCCCGCCATGTGATCGACCGCAAGGTAAAGCAGGAGAAGATGGTCGAGTAGCACGCGGGATTTCGCAGCAAGGAGTACCACAGGAACATGATTCGGCAGAACCTGCATACGCATAGCGAATGGGACGACGGAGCAAACACGCTCGAAGAGATGGCGCAGGCGGCGATTTCCGCGGGTTTGACCTCGCTGGGGTTCAGCGTGCATTCGTATATGCCGTTTCCCTCCTTCTGGACGATTGAGGAAGCGCGCATTCCGGACTACACGCGCGCGGTGCATCGTCTTCGGAATGAATTTGAGGGTACCCTCGCGATCTATCACGGCGCGGAGTGGGACACGCTCTCCAAGATGCCGCTCGACGGGTACGATTACGTGATTGGCTCGATTCACCATATTCAGGCGCGCGGGCAAGGCAGCTGCGTGGACAACACGCCCGAGATGACCAAGCAGTACATTGCCGAGCTCTTTGACGGCAGCGCGGACGCGGCGGCGGAGGCATATTTTGCGCAATACGAAGCGCTCGCAAAGGTCGAGAAGGTCGGCATTGTCGGCCACTTTGACCTGTTGACCAAGTTTGACGAGACGGATCATTTTTACGACGCGGATTCCCCGCGGTTTCGCGCGGCAGCGCTCAATGCGATGGACGCGCTCGTCGCGGCGAATAAGGTTTTTGAAATCAACACCGGCGCGATTTCGCGGGGCTATCGCAAAATGCCGTATCCCTCGCGCACGTTATTAAAGGAACTCGGTCGCCGGAAGGCGAGAATCACCGTCAGTGCGGATGCGCACGCGGCAAGCGACGTTGCCTTCGGCTTTGCCGAAGCGGAAGCGCTCGCCATCGACTGCGGCTTTACGGAAGTCTGGCAGTTCGACGGGCGCGGCTTTGTACCAGTTTCAATTGGAGGCGGCGGATGAACACGATCTCTTCCCTGTTAAAGGGAAACCCATACCCCGGGCGGGGAATTCTGGTTGGCACGATCCGCGAGCGCGCGGTGATCGCCTATTTTCTCATGGGGCGCAGCGAGAACAGTCGAAACCGCGTGTTTCGCGAGGAGGGGGATACGCTCCGTATCGACCTCTGCGACGACGGCAAGGCGACATCCACCAAGCTGATTCTC
This sequence comes from Clostridia bacterium, assembly GCA_036804025.1. Lineage (GTDB taxonomy): Bacteria > Bacillota > Clostridia > Christensenellales > CAG-138 > UBA7703. The sequence goes on from DAIRTE010000115.1 coordinate 8,016, forward strand.
TACACGCCCGTGCGCGTCTGCAACGGCAGCATCATCGTCACCAACGGGGATCAGACGGAGACGATCTGCGAGAGCCTGCTCGGCGGGCATTCGTTTCAGTATGCGCTGAGCACCCGCGGCTATGAGCCGGACGCGCCGAACTATACCCCGCGCATCAGCGCTATGGTGCTGCCGACGGGGCGGTATACGATTGGCATGCTGCGAAAATCCTCCCGCTCGGTGGACTGCGTGCGCAAATACTGGAGTTACGACGCGCAGGAGGGGATCGGGCGCCTGATTCATACCTACGAGAGCGACGGGGACCCGCTGCCGACGTTCGTCGGCGAACCGCGCGAGCTGGCGCTCAGCGGCGAGCCGGAGGAGCTGGCGAGCGAACTCTGGAGCGCGCTGGATGCGGACAACCGCATTTCGCTCTATGTTCGCTATACCGATCTTGCGAACGGACGCTTCGAGAGCGCGATGCGCAATAAGCAGTTCGGGGACTGAACGAGCTCGACGAACCTATTGAGACCTTACCAATCAAACCGAACGCGGGGAGTTTTTCCGCGCGAAAAAACGCCATCCGAGGATGGCGTTTTTGTTTGCGCGGTTACGTTTATTTCTTTTTCTTTTCGAGGTTCTGCGCCTTGCGAAACGCGGTGATGCGCTTTACGAGTTCCAGCGGCAGGGGCTGGTCGAGCGGAAACTGCACCGCGCCCTTGCTGAACTTGTAGCTGCCGAATTCCGACGCGAACTGCGCAATTCCGTCCGCGCCGGGGTAAAAGCCGATGTGGTGCGAAAACGCGGCGAAGTGGACGACGTTGCCGTTTAGGTAAAACGTAGGCATGCCGTAGGAAATCTTCTCCGTGGCTTCGGGGAGGATTTCGAGGATTGCGT
>DAIRTE010000116.1:0-8818 GCA_036804025.1 Clostridia bacterium
GGGTGACCGACTCGTCCGCCGTAAAGAGGTTCAGGTTCGTCGGCGGCGGCGGGACAAGCCCGCGGCGGATGCCGTCCAGCCCGGCGGCCAGAATCAGCGCAAACGACAGGTAGGGATTTCCCGCGGGGTCTGGCGAACGAAGCTCAATGCGCTCAAACTCGCCCTTTGCGGCGGGAATACGAATCAGCTGCGAGCGGTTCTCCGGCGACCAGGTCACGTAGCGCGGCGCCTTGCATTCGCCGAGCCGCGCGTAAGAGGCCTCCAGCGGGTTGAGAAACGCCGTAATCTCGCAGATGTGGTCCATGAGTCCGGCCATAAACGAATCCCGCGCGCTCTCGGTATGCGGCTTGGAGAGCGAGAGGTTAATGTGCATGCCGTTTCCGCTTTCGTGCGGAATGGGCTTTGGCGAAAAGTCTGCGGAGAGCCCGTTTCGCATGGCGACCGTGCGCACGGCGGAGGGGAAGGTCATTGCGTTGTCCGCGGCCTTCATCGCGTCGCTGTAACGGAAGTCGATCTCGTTCTGCCCGGGGCCGTCCTCGTGATGCGAACTCTCGGGATGGATGCCCATCTCGTCGAGCGTCAAGCAGATTTCACGGCGGACGTTCTCCCCGCGGTCGAGCGGGGCAATGTCCATGTACCGCGCGTTGTCGTAGGGAATCTTCGTCGCGTTGCCATCCGCATCCAGCCGGAAGAGGTAAAACTCAATCTCGGTGCCAAAGTTGACGACGACGCCCGCGCTCTCCGCCTCGGCAATCATGCGCTTCAGAATGTTTCGCGTGTCGAGCGGAAAGAGCGACCCGTCCGAGCGGCGGATGTCCGCAAACAGGCGAACGACGCGCCCGTGGCTGGGTCGCCAGGGCAGCGCGGTGATTGTCTCCGCGTCCGGAAAGAGCAACAGATCCGAGTGCGCCTCGTCGCCGAACCCGCGAATTGCGGAGGCGTCGATCGAGATGCCGTTGGAAAACGCGCGCGGCAGTTCCTCCGGCATGATGGAAATATTCTTCGGAACGCCAAACACGTCGCAAAACGCCAAACGGATGAACTTTACGTCCTCCGCTGCGGCATAATCGACAATTTCCTGTGCGGTATACATCTGTGTTCGCACATCCTCTCTTAAAATAATGAAAGAACACGTCGCGGTATTCCGGCGCGCTGCCCTCGAAAACAGGCGGTGCAGGCGCGGCAGGCGAATAAAACCGATTCATGCGTGAAACGCAAACAGCGCCCAACCCCGGGCGAAGTGCACCCCAAGCTGAAACGCCGTTGTTTCAGGGAGTATACAGAAAAAAGGGTGCAAAGTCAAGCTGAAAATGAATGATATATACTTTCAAACTGCAAAAAAGGCAGCAATAAATATTTTTAGTTCGCATATAGAAGCGCGCGCAGGGGCTCTTGCGGGAATTCGCAAGAAAAATTGCAAAATTTGCGGGTTGACAAGGTTTTGACCGCGTTGTATACTATCCGCATATTATTTCAAACGGCAAAGGCGCCGCGGAAGTACCGTGGTGTCGTTGCCGCTTTTTATAAGGTAAGCACGAAATTCGGCAAGAAAACACCAAATGATTCGGTAATTCGCGGAACAAAAAACACGAGAAATGATCTTTTTCAAAAAATAGGAGGAGAACATACCATGAGTACGGTTACGGAAACATTTGGAAGCAAGGTGTTTAACGACGCGGTTATGAAGGCGCGTCTGCCCAAGGATACGTATAAGGCGATGCAGACCGCGATTCGCGAGGGTCAGCGGCTCGACCTCTCCGTTGCGAACGTCGTGGCAAACGCCATGAAGGACTGGGCAATTGAGAAGGGCGCAACGCACTTTACGCATTGGTTCCAGCCGCTCACCGGCATTACGGCGGAAAAACACGACAGCTTCATTTCCCCGATGCCCGGCGGCAGCATCATCATGGAGTTCTCCGGCAAAGAGCTTGTTCAGGGCGAACCGGACGCGTCCAGCTTCCCCTCCGGCGGTCTTCGCGCGACGTTTGAAGCGCGCGGCTACACCGCCTGGGACCCGACGAGCTATGCCTTCATTAAAGAAAAGGTACTCTGCATCCCGACCGCATTCTGCTCCTACGGCGGCGAAGCGCTGGACAAGAAAACCCCGCTCCTTCGCTCCATGCAGGCGATCGACCGGCAGGCGATGCGCATCCTCAAGCTCTTTGGCAATCCCTCCGTCAAGCGCGTTGCAACCACGGTTGGCAACGAGCAGGAGTATTTCCTGATTAATAAAGAAGATTTCGACAAGCGTCCCGACCTCGTGTTCTCCGGACGCACGCTCTTTGGCGCACGCGCACCGAAAGGACAGGAGCTGGAAGACCATTACTTCGGTTCCATCAAGCCGCGCGTACAGGCCTTTATGGAAGACCTCAACGAAGAACTCTGGGAGCTTGGCGTACTGGCCAAGACCGAGCACAACGAAGTTGCGCCCGCGCAGCACGAGCTCGCCCCGATCTTCTCGACCACCAATATCGCCGCGGACCACAACCAGCTGACCATGGAAATCATGCAGCGCGTGGCGAAAAAGCACGGCCTCGTCTGCCTGTTGCACGAAAAGCCCTTCGAAGGCGTCAACGGCAGCGGCAAGCACAACAACTGGTCAATTTCGACGGACACCGGCGTCAACCTGTTGGAGCCAGGAGAAACGCCATATGAGAACGCGCAGTTCCTTCTCTTCCTCTGCGCGGTGATCCAGGCGGTGGACGACTATCAGGACCTGCTTCGCGTTTCGGTCGCGAGTGCAGGAAATGACCACCGCCTTGGGGCGAACGAGGCCCCGCCGGCCATCGTCTCCATCTTCCTCGGCGAAGAACTCTCGGCCATTCTGGATGCAATCGATTCCGGCAGCGCCTATGGCGCCCGCGAAAAGATGCAGATGAAGGTTGGCGTGCATGTGATTCCGCACTTCCCGAAGGATACCACGGATCGCAACCGCACCTCGCCGTTTGCCTTCACCGGTAACAAGTTCGAGCTGCGCATGCTCGGTTCGAGCCAGTCGGTTTCGGACGCGAATATGGTGCTCAATACCGCCGTTGCGGAATCCCTCCGCAAGTATGCGGACATCCTCGAAGGTGCCACCGACCTGCCCGTTGCGATTCACGACCTGATTTTGAAGGTTGTCCACGAGCACAAGCGCATCATCTTCAACGGCAACGGCTATGACGACGCTTGGGTCAAGGAAGCTGAAAAGCGCGGCCTGCTCAACCTCAAGTCCACGCCGGACTGCCTGCCCTACCTCGTGAAGCAGAAGAACATCGATCTTCTGACCTCGCACAAGGTGCTCAGCGAAACCGAGATCCGCGCGCGCCTCGAGATTATGCTCGAGAATTACAAGAAGGTCGTCTGCATCGAGGCGATGACGATGATCGACATGTCGCGCAAGGAAATCCTGCCCGCCTCCGCCGCGTTCCAGAAGAAACTCGCGGACACCGTCGCCGTCAAGCGCACCTATGCGGGCGCCGCGGACTGCACCTACGAGATGGAAACGCTGGACACCGCCGCCGCGCTGACGAAGGCCGCCTATGAGAGCACAAAAGCGCTCGAGGACGCCCTCTCTGAAGCCAGAGCCACGGAGGACGCGCATAAGTCCGCCGAGATCTGCAAGGAAAAGGTCCTGCGCCGGATGAGCGAGCTGCGCGCAAGCGTGGACGCGCTGGAAGTTCTGACCGCGGCCAGCGACTGGCCGTATCCGAGCTACGGCGATATGCTATTTAACGTTCGTTAGAAAAAATACAGGGGGGACCCTGGGAGGCGAAGATCATGTGTTCGATTATGGGTTATCTCGGTAAGCGGATTCCGCTGGATCTGCTTGTCGACGGGTTCTACAAAACAATCGCCCGCGGACCGGATCTGTCGCGTATGCTGAGCGTTGGGGATGGATATCTGATGTTCCATCGCCTGACGATTATGGGACTGGAAAAAAGCGGCATGCAACCATTTGAGCGGAATGGAGACGCGGTTGTGTGCAATGGCGAACTCTATGGCTTCCGCAAGATGCGGGACGAATTATTTTCCGGATATGACTTCAAGAGCGGCTCGGATTGCGAGCTGCTCTTGCCCATGTATCAGCGTTACGGGACGGATATGTTCCAGATGCTGGACGCGGAGTATGCGCTGATCCTGTACGATCATAAGAGCGACTCGCTGATTGCCGCGCGCGATCCGATTGGGATTCGCCCGCTGTTTTACGGGTTCGACGCGGACGGAAAGGTGCTCTTCTCCAGCGAGGCGAAGAACCTCATTGGGCTGTGCGACACGATCAAGCCGTTCCCGCCGGGGCACTACTGGAAGGACGGCGAGTTCGTTCAGTATACTGACCTGACGAGTGTCAAGACGTATTCGGAAGACGAGATCGACGCGGTCTGCCAGAAGATCAACGAAAAGCTGACGCTCGGCGTGGTCAAGCGCCTGGACGCGGACGTACCGCTCGGCTTTTTGCTCAGCGGCGGCCTCGACAGCTCGCTGGTTTGCTCCATTGCGAACAAGTATCTGCCGCACCCGATTCGCACCTATGCCATCGGCATGGTCGGCGACGCAATTGATCTTAAGTATGCCAAGCAGGTTGCGGACTATTTGGGTTCCGATCACACCGAGGTCATGATGACCCCGCAGGAGGTCATCGGTTCGCTGCGCAACATCGTCCGGATTCTGGAAACCTACGATATCACGACGATTCGCGCAAGCGTCGGCATGTATCTGGTCTGCAAATACATCCATGAGAACACGAATATCCGCGTGCTGCTCACGGGTGAGATTTCGGACGAGCTGTTTGGCTATAAGTACACGGACTTCGCGCCGAACGAAGAGGAATTCCAGAAGGAAGCGAAGAAGCGCATCGACGAAATCTATATGTACGACGTGCTTCGCGCGGACCGCTGCATCTCCTCAAACTCGCTGGAGGCGCGCGTGCCGTTTGGCGATCTTGATTTTGTGAAGTACGTAATGTCGATCAACCCCGCGCTCAAGATGAACCGCTTCGGCAAGGGCAAGTATCTGCTCCGCCGCGCGTTCGAAGGGGACTATCTGCCGCACGACATTCTCTATCGTGAAAAAGCTGCGTTTTCGGACGCGGTCGGGCACTCCATGGTCGACCAGATCAAGGCGTATGCCGAGAAGCTGTATACCGACGAAGAGTTTGCCGAGCGCAGCGCGAAGTACACCTTCGCGACGCCGTTTACCAAGGAGTCGCTGCTGTATCGCGAGCTGTTTGAGGCGGAATACCCCGGGCAGGCGCATATGGTTAAGGACTTCTGGATGCCGAACCGTACCTGGGAAGGCTGCAACGTCAACGACCCGTCGGCGCGCGTGCTAGCGAACTATGGCGCAAGCGCAGTTTAACTCTTTCTAATTGACATCCTCGAACGCTGTGGGAATTCGCTCCTTCCACGGCGACTGATCAGCCTTTCGTTTTCAGCACGAAGGGCTGATTTTTATTTGTTGTTGTTTTTAGGAAAACAACAGCCTTGGGTTTCAGCACGGAAGGCTGATTTTTTTGTGTTGTTTTAAGAAAACAACAGCCTTGGGTTTCAGCACGAAGGACTGATTTTTCTTTTGTATTTGAAAAAACAAACCATCTTGGTTTCTAGTAATTATTGAGAGATCTAAATAAAAAGAAGTTTTGGTTCTTTTTCAAAAAGAACAGAAAATCCCCATCCCTTCTTGCCGAATGGCGCATGACGTGTATAATAATCAAATACAAGCTATATTTGATTTGGATTTTACAATTCTCCCGTTTTTCTCACGCGCGTTGCGCGGAACCGGAAGGAGTAACCCATATGTTCGATCTTTCATTTGATTGGATGCAGACGCTCTTCATGCTCGGCAGGGTCGCGCTCGCGGCGGTGCTTGCCGGGGTGATCGGCTATGAGCGCGAGCATGTGCAGCGCAACGCGGGCATGCGCACGCATATTCTCGTTGCCATTGGCGCGGCGCTCGTCATGTGCAGCGGCGAATTCCTCATGTCGCAATACCCGAACTCAAACATCGACCCCGCGCGCATCGGTGCGCAGGTGGTCAGTGGCATCGGCTTTCTCTGCGCGGGCACCATCATTAAAGAGGGCATCTCCGTGCGCGGGCTGACCACCGCGAGCAGTCTTTGGTGCGTGTCCTGCGTCGGACTCGCTGCTGGCTGCGGAAACTACATTCTCGCCATTGCGACCACGGTGCTGATTCTCATCGTGCTGCGCGTGCTGCGCACGATGGCGCACAGCCGCCGCAGAAAAGCGAACCGGCTCGTGCTGCAAATCGTGCTCTCCATGGAAGGGCAAAGCATTGTAAACCTGCAAACGGACCTGGAGCGCATGGGCTGCGTGATCGACGAGTTCAGCTTTGCGATTGACACCAAGAATCTAAAGAGGCATGTCTACGCGCACCTGACCCTGCCGGATCGGGACAATCTGGCCGCGATGATGGAGGGGCTCTCCAAGATCGACGGCGTGATGTCCGTCGAGTCGGTGTACGAGTAAGAGGGTGCTCCGCAGGCCAAAGGGGTAAAACCCCTTTGGAAACCAAAACAATTGCTCCGCAGGCCAAAGGGGTTCCCCCTTTGGGAACCCCATAGTTACATTCTTCAAAAAAATGCTCCCCCGTGCAAAAGCACGGAGGAGCATTTGTTACCAATAGATCAGCCTTGAAGCATCTGCTCGATGAACTGCTTGTTGCGCGCACCGACCGCCTTGTTGACCACTTCGCCGCCACGGAAGACCAGCAACGTCGGGATGCTCATTACGCCATACAGGCTCGCCAGTTGGGGCTGTTCGTCAATGTTGATCTTGCAGACCTTGACCTCGGCGCTCTCTTTGGCAATTTCGTCCACAATGGGCGATACCATCCGGCAGGGACCGCACCACGGGGCCCAGAAGTCAACGAGAACCGTTCGGTCGCTTTCCAGCACTTCGCTGTTGAAATTTGTGTTTGAGATTTCGACAATCCCCATACGGGTCACTCCTTTTATCTTGATCGGGCGGGGCGCTATCCCCGTCTCCCTGCTACCAGTATAACGGAAGCAATTCAATTTTGAAAAGCCCTATCGCGAAAAAGCCTCAGAAAAGCAACATTTCACGCACCGCTGTCGATTGCGTTTCGCTCGGTTCTGCGATACAGTGGACAAAATAACCGTCGTGAGAGGAAAAAACATGCGCGTTCGTTCGATGACCATCGACCCCGCCGCGAGCGGGCGAACGGTACTGAGCCTGCTTCGGCGGGAGCTCGCCTGTTCGGATGCGCATATTTCGCGCCTCAAGCGCCGTGAAACGGGCATCCGCATCAATGGCGTGCGCTGCTACGTGACCGCGCGGGTGAACGCGGGGGACGAGCTGACCATCGAGATTGGCGACCAGCCGGACGGGCACATCGTGCCGATGGCGTACCCGCTGAGCATCGCCTTTGAGGACGAGGACTTGCTCGTCATCGACAAGCCCGCGGGCATCGCCGTCCATCAGTCCACGCGCGATCCGGAGGAGCTCACGCTAGAGAACGCGGTCTGCCACTACCTCGGCGGCAACATCAGCCCGCATCCCGTGAGTCGGCTCGACCGCGGAACCTCCGGCCTCATGGCGTTTGCCAAGAGTGGATATGTGCACGAGCGGCTTCGGCGGCAGATGCACACCGAAGCATACCGGCGAACGTACCTCGGTGTTGCGGTCGGACGCGTTGATCCGCCAAGCGGAACCATCGAGCTGCCCATCGGTATGGCGGAGGGATCGACCTACCAACGGGCGATTCGTTCGGAAGGACAGCGCGCCAAGACGGCCTACGAGACCCTCGCCGTCAACGAGGCGTTCACGCTACTGCGGCTGATTCCGGAGACCGGTCGGACGCATCAACTGCGGCTGCACTTGTCGGCAATCGGGTATCCGCTCGCGGGGGACTGGCTCTATGGCGCGGAGGATCGCGCGCTAATCGCACGCCCCGCGCTGCACTCCTATACATTGTCGCTGATGCACCCGCTGACCGGGCAGCAATTGCACTTTACGTCGCCCCTGCCGGAGGATATGCGGCGGCTGATCGATGTTCCAACGCAAAAGGAAGAGAGAGAACAATGAACATCAAAACGATGCAGGCGAACAGGGAAATCATTGCCCTGGTAGAAAACGAAGAAGTGTTGGTTACGGACGTGCAGTCCGCACTGGACCTGATGGCAACGGTGCGCTACGAAACGGGCGCCGACCGCCTCGCGCTGCCGAAAGCGGCGCTGGACGAGCGCTTCTTCGTGCTCAGCAGCGGGCTAGCAGGCGATATTCTCCAGAAATTCGTGAATTACCAGATGAAGCTCGCGATCATCGGCGATTTTTCGGGGTATACGAGCAAGCCCCTGCGGGATTTCATCTACGAGAGCAATCAGGGAACGCACGTGTTCTTCGTTTCCACGCAGGTGGAGGCGATCGAGAAACTTTCCAACGTGAAATAAAAAAAGCCGTGCCGCGCGGCACAGCTTTCTTGCTTGTCTATTTGAGGAGAAACGCTTTGAGAAATTACTGGTTCAGGGACTGTACCGCCGCGCGTTCCACCGCGAGGCAGCGCTTGTAGTCCTCCATGAACGCGGCAAAACCTGCCACCTCCGCTTCGGATGCGGAGATCGTAACGCTCTTTGCGCCGCCGAACACGCGCTCGCTGAGGTACGCGTCGAGCGACTGCCCGTTTGCCTGCTGCTGAAACGCCGCCAGCACCGCCATGCCCCAGGGGCCGCCTTCGCCCGCCGTCTCCATGACGGTGACCGGCGTGCCGAGCGCGGCGGACATGATCGTCTGCCCGATCTTTTCCGCTTTAAAGAATCCGCCGTGGCCGGTCATCGCGTCGAGCTCCACGTGCTCCGCGTCGA
>DAIRTE010000117.1:0-8783 GCA_036804025.1 Clostridia bacterium
CTCATCGACGCGCTGATCCTCGCGGAGCGCAGTGAAATGCTTTCCGGGCAGGCGGACTAACATGCGAAAGCTTCAGGAACCGGAGGAGCAGCCTGCGTTTCAGACGCAGGTGATCAACACCATCCGACAGGACGAGGCGGGAACCTCGCAAGGCGCGAAGCTGATTCAGGCGGGCGAGCTTGTTGCGTTTCCAACCGAAACGGTCTACGGCCTCGGTGCGGACGGATTAAACGGTGCGGCGGTCGCAAAGATCTTTCTGGCGAAAGGTCGACCGGCGGACAATCCGTTGATTGTGCATGTTGCCAAGAAAAGCGACGTGCGCCAACTCTGGCGTCGCATTCCGAAACAGGCGCAAATCCTGATGGACACCTTCTGGCCGGGCCCGCTGACGCTGATTGCACAAAAGAGCGACTGCGTACCGGAGGAGGTCACGGCGGGGCTGGACACGGTTGCCGTGCGGATGCCGCAGAGCAAGACGGCGCGTGCACTGATTCAAAAGTCCGGCGTACCGATTGCGGCGCCAAGCGCAAACCGCTCCGGGCGGCCGAGCCCGACCACCGCGCAGCACGTTCTGGCGGATATGGACGGACGCATCCCGCTGATTCTGGACGGCGGTCCCTGTAAATACGGGGTCGAATCCACGGTGCTCTCGCTTGCGGGCGAGCCGACGATTCTGCGCCCCGGCGCGATTACGCGGGAGATGCTCTCGGCGCTCATCGGCGAAGTCAAGGTTGCGGATAGCATTCTAACACCCATGCGGGATGGCGAAGTCGCCGCCTCGCCGGGTATGAAGTATAAGCACTATGCGCCGAACGCGGAGGTCGTCGTCGTGCTCGGCTCGCCGGAGCAGGCGGCACGAAAGATCAACGCGTTGGTTCGGGAGGCGGAGCAGGAGGGCAAATCCTGCGAAATCGCCGCGACGGAACAGACTAGGTCGTTTTATAAAGGAAAGAAGCACCTGGTGCTTGGAGGTCGAAACGAGCCGGTGACGCTCTGCGCAAACCTGTTTTCCGCGCTGCGCGAGATGGATCAGCGCGCGGACGTGATCTTTGCCGAGGGGATTCCGGCAGAGGACGAGGGACTGGCCTACATGAACCGGCTACTGCGCGCGGCGGGATTCCACGTCATCGACGCAGGCAAGGAAAAATGAGAGAAACCGGAAACGGTTCGGATATCGTTGGGAGGTAAGGTAAATGAAACTGGCAATTGGCTGCGACCACGGCGGATTTGACCTCAAGACGATCGTGATCGCGTATTTAAAGGAACAGGGGCACGAAGTCGAGGACTACGGCTGTTACGACAAGAGCAGCATCGACTATCCGGATTATGTGTTCCCCGTTGCGGAGGCGACGGTTCGCGGCGAATTCGAACGCGGAATCGTCATCTGCACAACCGGCATTGGCGTGAGCATTGCCGCAAACAAGGTGCTCGGCGTTCGCTGCGCGCTGGTGACGGACGAATACTCCGCCCGCATGACGCGCGACCACAACGACACCAACATGATCGCGCTCGGCGCAAACGTAACCACGCCGGAGCGCGCGAAGGGCATTCTCGACATCTGGCTCAGCGTTCCGTTTTCCCATGGCGAGCGGCACCAGCGCCGCATCGATAAAATCTCGAAGTACGAAGAGACGCACAACTGCGAGTAATCGCGTTCCCCGGTTTTCAACGAGAAAAATTACGATTAATTTGAAGGAGGCTCATTATGTCCAAAGTAATCACCATCGATCATCCGCTCGTACAACACAAGCTCTCGCTCCTGCGCGATAAGGACACCGGCTGCAAGGCATTTCGCGAACTGGTCTACGAGCTGGCAATGCTCATGGCCTACGAAGTAACCCGCGACCTCGAACTCAAGGAAATTGAGATTGAAACGCCAATCTGCAAGACCAAGGTGCAGACGCTTGCCAACGAGAAGATCGCGGTCATTCCGATTCTGCGCGCCGGCCTTGGCATGGCGGACGGCATCATGAGCCTGATTCCGAACGCAAAGATGGGGCACATCGGTCTCTATCGCAATCCCGACACGCTGATGCCCACCGGCTACTACTGCAAGCTGCCGCAGGATGTTTCCGAGCGGGAGACGATCATTGTCGACCCGATGCTCGCAACCGGAAACTCCGGCATCGAGGCGATTAAGATCGTCAAAGACGCGGGCGTTTCCAGCATTCGCTTCGTGTGCCTCATTGCCGCGCCCGAAGGAATTCAGGCGATGCAGGAAGCGCATCCGGACGTGGACATCTACGTGGCGCATATCGATGAAAAGCTCAACAGCCACGGTTATATCGTGCCCGGCCTCGGCGACGCGGGCGATCGTCTGTTTGGAACGAAATAACTCCTGTGAAGTTGCGGGGGATAAACTTTCATTTTTATGAAATTGTCCCCTGCTTTTTTTATGAGAATATGTTAGAATAGATTCGCTGTTTGTTATAAATGAATGATTGCAAGTCAGAAAACACATTTCGGGCAGCATGATTGGGTCCATCGAAACACTTGGAGGCACATATGCGATCGATTATAGATGAAATCGCGGCCGCGGAGGAACAGGCGGAGCAGATTCGGTTAAACGCCGTTTCGCAAGCGCGCGAAGATACGGCGAAAGCACGCGAACAGGCGCAGCAGGCGCTTGCCGCTTTGGCCGCGCAGGAACGCGAGGCAAGCGAGAAAATGCGCGCTGAAGCGCAAAGCCAAGGCGAACAATGCGCAAAGGAAACGCTCGCCGGAATGATCCGCGAGGCGGACGAACTCTGCGCGCGCGCGGACGGTCGCGTGGAATCCGCTGTTGCTTACCTGGTCGATCAGGTGACGAAGTCCGCCTGACGGACGATTCTTTGTTTGAACATCAAGCAGAAAAATCTCGCGAAAAGGTGATTGTACACGAATGATCGTTCCTATGAAGCGCATTACGCTCGTTGCGCACAAAGCCGACGAAGCGGCCATTCTAAAGGCGCTGCAGGCGACGCAGTCTGTTGAAATCTTACAAAAAGGGGATACCGGGGCAAACATCTCCGCGTTGGAGCGGGCGGAAGCACGCGTGCAGAAGCTCAAGGACGCGCTAGTTACGTTGCGTCCGTTTGGCGAGAAGCGCGGGTTCTTTGCGTCTATGCCCGAAATGCGGGCAGAGGAGCTCGCCGAACTGCTGCCGGAAGCGGTTTCGTATTCCGACCAGGTGGCTACGATTGCGCGGGAACTGACAGCCACGAAATCGGAAATTGATAAGAACGAAACTACGATAGATTCCCTGCGTCCCTGGGAGCAGTTTCCGGCGGACATGCAGAATTTTTCCAGCGCGCGTACCGTAAAATACTTTACCGGAATGATTGCCGCGCAGGACGTGGAGAAACTGGAAGCAATCGAGCAGACCGCGGAGTACCAGTTCTTTAACGAGGGGGCGTTTCGCGCATGCGTTGTCGCCTGCCCGATCAACGAGGCAAAAGCGGTCGGCAACGTGCTCAAATCGCTCAACTGGACGGACGTCGTCTTTCCAAAGCTTTCCGGCACGCCCGCCGAAGCCATGCAGGAACTCTACGAGCGCAACCGTGCGTTGACCGCGAAGAAAGTCGACCTCGAAAACGCGTTGGCGGAGGAAGCGGGAAACCGCATCCGACTGGTCGAAGGTGCGTATGACGCGGCGGTGATCGAACGCGACCGCGCCGCGGCGGCGGCCGACCTCGTTCGTACCAGCGCAACCTTCGAGCTGGAAGGCTGGGTTCCGTCGGATAAGTTGAACGCCGTGGAGCAGGCGATCCGCTCCATTACCGACGCATTCTATCTGGACGTTCGCGATCCCGAGGAAGACGAAACGCCGCCTTCCTATGTGGAGAACAACAAGTTTGCAACGCCGTTTGAGCAGGTGACAAACCTCTATTCGCGTCCCGACCCCAAGGGGATCGACGCGACGCCATATATGGCTCCGTTCTATGTGCTGCTCTTCGGGCTCATGCTCAGCGACACCGGATATGGTATCGTGTTGGCCATTCTGACGGCGGTATTCATCAAGATCAAGAAGCCGACCGGCATGTCCGGCGGGTTTGCGCGCGTGCTGTTCTGGGGCGGCATTTCGACCATCGTCTGGGGCGTTCTGGTCGGCACGTTCTTTGGAATGGACTTCGATGTTCTCTTTGGAACGAAGAACATGTTCCCGATCTTCGTCGACCCAATGGAGAATCCAATCGGCATGTTGATTCTCTGCTTCGGTCTCGGCGTGCTGCACATTCTCTTTGGCGTCATTCTAAAGATGAAGGTGGCGTTTTCAAACGGAGACTGGCAGACTGCAATCTTCGACAGCCTCTCCTGGATTCTAATCGTGCTGGGCCTGATTGTGTACTCCGTGCCTTCGGCGGTTCCGGGTTTGCCCAAGGTGATCGGCACCGTCGGTCTCGCGGCGGCTGGGCTTGGCGCCGCGATGATTCTGCTCTTCAAGGGCAGGGACAAGAAGAACCCGTTTGCGCGGACAATCTCCGGCCTCGGCGAGTTGTATCAGGTGACCGGTTATCTTTCGGATATCCTGTCGTATGCGCGTCTCTTCGCCCTTGGCATCGCAACCGGCGTGATTGCTTCGGTTTTCAACGAACTTTGCAAAATGCTGATGGGTTCGCCGATTCTGGTGTTGCGGATTCTGGGCATTGCGGTTGCCTGCGTGCTGCTCGTTGCGCTGCATGGGTTTAATATTGCGATCAACACGCTGGGCGCGTTCGTGCATTGCGCGAGATTGCAGTATGTTGAGTTTTACGGAAAATTCTATGAGATGGGCGGAAGAGCATTCCGTCCGCTCGGTTATCAGACAAAGAACGTTCGAATTTCGGATGACGCGTCATCCATCAGTCATTAAAAGGAGGATTTAATACTATGGAACTTCAATGGGGTACGATCTTTGCCGCGGCGGGCGCGGCTATGGCGGCGGTTATGGCGGGCGTAGGCAGCGCAATTGGCGTTGGTCTCGCGGGACAGGCAGGCGCGGGCGTCGTTTCGGAGGATCCGGATCGGTTCGGTTCCTGCCTGCTGCTCCAGCTGCTGCCGGGTACGCAGGGCATCTACGGACTGCTGATTGCGTTCGTCATTGCTTCCAAGGCCGGCTTGCTCGGCGGCGGTTCCGTGCTGACGGCTACGGCGGGTCTGAGTCTGTTTTTAGCGGCGATCCCGATCGCGTTTGGCGGCCTGCTCTCCGCAGTTGCGCAGGGCAAAGTTGCCGTGGCCGGGATTAACATGGTAGCCAAGAAACCCGAAGAGCAGGGCAAAGCGATGCTTATGACCGTCATGGTGGAAACCTACGCGGTGCTGTCTCTGCTGATTTCCTTCCTGCTGGTCAACGGCGTAAAAATCGGCTAAGCTGGAATACTTTGAACGATAAGGAGCTGCCAATGGCAACCATTTCCATATCCGGTACCAATAAGCTGGCCGAACGCATCGTAACAGAGGCGGAGACGGAGGCAAAGGCAACGCTGGAAGAGTCCGGCGCGGCTGTGCGCGAGATTCTGGCGCAGGGCGAAAAAACCGTTGCGGCAACGCGGGCGGAACTGCTCGCTAAGCGCGAGGCGGAAGAAGCGGGCATTCTCGGCGGGTATCAAACCCGCGCCGCACTGGATGGCCGCAAGGCCGCGCTCGCGAAGAAGCGGGCGGTCATCGACCGCGCGTTCTCCGGCGCGTATCAGGCGATTTTATCGCTGGATGCCGCAAAACGCGGCAAGATCTGCGAGCGGATGCTGCGCGCGGAAACGGAAGGCGGCGAAACCATCGTGCCCGCGGCGAACGACCGCAAGGCGATTGAGCAGGCGCTGGCCTCCATGCCGGAGAAAAAGCTGAAGCTTTCCAACGAAAATGCTTCGTTGGACGGCGGTTTTCTGATTCTCGCAACAGGGTATGAGAAGGACTGTTCCTTTGCGTCGCTCTTAAACCAGGTGCGCAGTGAAGAGGAAACAAACGTCTACAAGCTTTTGTTTGATTGATTGAAGGGAGGGTTTCATGCCACAGCCAAGTTATGCTTACGCATGCGCGCGAATCAGCGCGCTCGAAAAGACCCTCTTTGACAAAGAGACCATCCGGCGCATGGCCGAGGGTAGCCTGGAAGACGCGATGCGGCAGATGACCGACGCGAAGTACGGCAGCCTGCCCGAGGCAACGAGCGAAGACGTGGAGTGGATGATTGACACGGTTCGCCGTCAAACGGCGGAAACGATCCAGGAGCTGTCGCCGGAACCGGCGATGACCGATCTGTTTCTGCTCGCGACGGACGCGCACAATCTGAAGATTCTCATCAAGGCTCGTTTGCTGGGCTTAAATGAGGTAGTAACGCTGGAAGGCGGCCTGTACTCGCGCGAACAGATTGCAAGCATGGTTTCGCAGCAGGCATACGGCGAACTGCCGCAGGCGCTTGCCGACTCGCTTCAGGCGTTGGAAGCGAAGCTGCGCATTCAACCAGACCCGCAAACGGTCAGCGTGTTTGTGGATTACGGCTACCGCGCGCATTGCCTCAAAGCCGTCGAGCAGATGAAGGAACCGTTTATTCGGCAGTACTTTGCCGCGCTTTGCGATTTTGACAACGTGATTACGTTCCTTCGGATGCGTGCCATGGGCGCGCAGAAGGAGGATCTGAAGGCGGTGCTGCTGCCGTCCATCGGGATTCGTCCGCAGGCGCTGATCGACGCATACGAGCTTTCCGCCGAGTCGCTGACCAAAGCGCTCTCCGGCAGCGTCGCCAAACACGCGCTGCTTGAAGGGCTCGCGAACATGCTGACGACGGGCAACATCGCGATGCTTGAAAAGGCACGGGACAACTACCTGCTCTCGCTTGTCAACGATCACCGGCACGACGTAATGACCATCTTCCCGGTGGTTGGTTACTATCTCGCGCGGGATCGCGAGGCGAAGGCGCTTCGCCTCATCGTTACCGTGAAACGAAACGGTCTGGACGACGGCGTGATTCCGGAAAGATTGAGGGAACTCTATGGCTAAAATTGGCGTGATTGGAGACCGCGACTCCGTGCTGCTGTTTAAGGCGGTCGGGCTGGACGTGTTCTTTGAGGACGAAGGCGAAAAGGCGAATCGAACGTTGCACCGCCTCGCGCGCGAAGGATATGCCGCCGTATTCGTGACGGAAAAACTATATCCCGCCTGTGCGGAGACGATTTCGGAGTTTGAGGGACAGCCGTATCCGGCGATTATCCCAATTCCGGACAATCAGGGCTCGCAGGGGTTGGGCGAACGCAAGCTGCGTCAAAACGTCGAAAAAGCGGTCGGCATGGACATTCTGTCCAACCAGAATTAACGAATATATTCGTGAATCCAATTCAGAAAAGTTGGAATCACGGTGTTTTGTAGAACGATTACGAAAGGGCAAACAACATGCAAGGAACGATCATCAAGGTCTCGGGACCGCTCATCGTTGCCAGCGGCATGGCGGACGTACAGATGTACGACGTTGTGCGCGTATCCGAAAAACACCTGATCGGCGAGGTCATTGAGCTTCGCGGCGATAAGGCGTCTATTCAGGTTTATGAGGAAACGGGCGGAATCGGCCCCGGCGAACCGGTGGAATCCACGGGCGCGCCGCTCTCCGTTGAACTGGCGCCGGGATTGATCGAATCCATCTTCGACGGAATCCAGCGTCCGCTGAACGTGATTCGCGAGAACGCGGGGGACCGCATTACGCGCGGCATTACCGTCGATTCGCTCGACCATGAGAAACTTTGGAAGTTCACGCCCGTTGCCAAGGTTGGCGATGTGCTCACCGGCG
The DNA here is from genome assembly GCA_036804025.1 of Clostridia bacterium. Taxonomy (GTDB): domain Bacteria; phylum Bacillota; class Clostridia; order Christensenellales; family CAG-138; genus UBA7703. Next base: position 7,733 of record DAIRTE010000117.1, read on the forward strand.
GGGACGTGCTCGGCACCGTGCAGGAGACGGAAGCGGTGCTGCACCGCGTGCTCATTCCGCCGCGTGTTTCGGGCAAGCTCGTCTGGATTTTTGAAGGAGAGGCAAACATCGTTACCCCGGTTGCGAAGCTGGAAACCACGGATGGCAAAGTGCTGGAACTGCCGATGCTTCAGCGTTGGCCGGTGCGCAAGGGCCGTCCCTACGCGGAGAAGATTTCGCCGAAGGAACCGATGATCACCGGCCAGCGCGTCATCGATACGCTCTTCCCGGTTGCAAAGGGCGGCACGGCGGCGGTTCCCGGCCCGTTCGGCAGCGGCAAGACGGTTGTGCAGCATCAGCTCGCGAAATGGGCGGACGCGGACATCATCGTCTACGTTGGCTGCGGCGAGCGCGGAAACGAAATGACGGACGTGCTCATGGAGTTTCCGGAACTCAAGGACCCTCGCACGGGACTGTCGCTGATGAAGCGCACGGTGCTGATTGCCAACACCTCCGACATGCCGGTTGCGGCGCGCGAAGCTTCGATTTACACCGGAATCACGATTGCGGAATACTTCCGCGATATGGGCTATAAAGTCGCCATCATGGCGGATTCCACCTCCCGCTGGGCAGAAGCGCTGCGCGAGATGAGCGGACGCCTCGAAGAAATGCCGGGCGAAGAAGGATACCCCGCATATCTGTCCAGCCGACTGGCGGAATTTTACGAGCGTGCGGGCTCCGTGCGTGCGCTGGGGTCGGAAGGGCGCGAGGGCGCCGTCTCCGCCATCGGTGCGGTTTCCCCTCCGGGCGGCGACATTTCCGAGCCGGTTTCCCAGGCGACGCTGCGCATCGTAAAGGTCTTTTGGGGTCTTTCGAGCAAGCTGGCCTACGCGCGCCATTTTCCGGCGATCGACTGGCTGCAGAGCTATTCGCTGTATCAGGATCGCCTGAACAGCTGGTTCAACCAAAATGTTTCCAGCGATTGGTCCGCGCTCGTGCAGAAGACCATGGCGCTGTTGCAGGAGGAGAGCGAGCTGGACGAAATCGTCCGCCTCGTCGGCATCGACGCGCT
>DAIRTE010000118.1:0-8647 GCA_036804025.1 Clostridia bacterium
CTCAGAATTACTGGCTTGTTGTTTCTTCTTGCACTATATAGTTTTCAAGGTGCTCCGGGGCTTGGCCGAACCGGCTTTGTCCCGCGCCGCCGTGTTTGTTTCGGTTGTCTCGTGCGACAGCTTTGTTAGTATAACAGCGGAACGGGCTCAAGACAAAGCGCTTACCCAGGCATTATCGTCAAATTTCTGTAAAATTCCTGTAATATTCTGATTTATTCAAAAATAACCTGCTCGTTTGTTCTAATACTCTCGTTTTCTCCGTTTTTCAATATACTTTGATTTCATTTTAAAAATGGCCTCAAAACGCAAAAATCGCCTCCCGAAGGAGGCGGTTTTCAGCAGTAGACACTATATGGAAAACAGCCATCGAATGCCGGGAATCCGTCGCAGTCCTTCGCCCGCCAGCGCGCAGAGCGGAACCGTCACGGCGGAAACCGCGAGGCTAAACACGACAAGATGCGAAATTCCGTATAGGTAACGCCAGATCAGAAAGCTGACCATACGATGCAGCAGGTAGACCGCAATCGTGTTTCGCCCGACCAGCGCCACCACTCTGCCAAAGAACCCGTTCCCCGAATAGCCAAGCGACAGCACAAACAGGCTCGCCGTTGCAACAAACGCAAAGATCGATCCGTAGTCCACCGTTCCAAAGAGGTATCTCTCTCCTTTACTGTAGCTCAGCAGGATACCATACCCGATGAACAGCAGCATGGCCGCCAGAAACGCAACGAGCGCAATGGCACGCCAACGTTTCGTGCGGAAGCGCTCCCGATTGGCAAACATCCAGCCGCCGAGGAGCACATAGGCAAAGGAGTACCCAAAGTTGCCGATGAACGGATTGAACTCGTTAAAAAAGTTGAACTGCCCTTGGATGACGTCAACCCGGAACAATGCCTGAAACACGTTGGCGCCCGCCAGCAGGAGCGCGTTTCCCGCCGTCAGCACCAGAAGGCAGAGGAAGAAGATGCGGAACGCATCCGTCCTCGCCTGCCACGCGGGAATGAGCACGATCAGGAACAGGTAGATCATGACCATCGTCTGAAAGAACCAGAGGTGGTTGATGTAATCCTGTTTCCAGTACCAGAGATCCCGCAGGAACGTACCGATGGAGAAGGTGTCTCCGTGCAGCAGCATGAGCGCCGCAAGCGTCAACACGCCCCATATGACGGTGAGCAAGGCAATCTTGACCGTCTTTTGAAAGAACCGCTTCGCCTCGAACGGTTTGTTCGTGACGAGCGCACCGTTGACCAGAAACAGAATCGGCACGCAGAGGGCAATCAGAGCGTAAAGTCCGTAATTCGAAAAGGTCCACACGTCCGGCTTTGTCAGAAAATCGATGAAGCTGTCGTTGTCGTGCACGAACACAACCAACAGAATGGCGACGGCCTTGAGCAAATCAAGGCCCGGTATTCGCTCCGTCCGCGGTTTCGTCAGTTGCTCCATATAACCCCCCGTTCCTCGTCAAATACGATAAAGAAAGGGGTATGCTGTTTCGCGCATATCCCCTAGTATCGCTTACTTAATTGGCTTCATGGTCGGGAAGAGCAGCACGTCCCGAATGCTCGCGGCGTTGGTCAGCAGCATGACCAGCCGGTCGATGCCAATGCCGATGCCGCCCGTCGGGGGCATGCCGTACTCCAGCGCGAGGCAGAAGTCCTCGTCGATCATCATGGCCTCGTCGTCGCCCTTGGCGCGCTCCTGCGCCTGCTGGACGAACCGCCCGCGCTGATCGACGGGGTCGTTGAGCTCGGAGAACGCGTTTGCGTACTCGTGACCGCCAATGAAGAGCTCAAAGCGCTCCGTAATGTGCGGCGCGGAGGGCTTGCGCTTGCTCAGCGGCGAAATCTCCACCGGATAGTCAATGATGAACGTCGGCTGAATCAGTGTCTCTTCGACGAACGCGTCAAACGCCTCCGCCAGCAGCTTGCCCTTGCTCGCGGTCTTGTCCTTGACCTCCATCTTGAGCGCCTTGGCCTTCTCGCGCGCTTCCTCGTCCGAAGCGCAGGCGTAGAAGTCCACACCCGTGACCTGCCTGACCGCGTCGTTCATCGTTACCCGCGCAAACGGCGGCGTAAGGTCGATCTCCATATCCTGATAGGTAATCTGCGTCGTGCCGTTGACGGCGAGGCTGCAACGCGAAATCAGATCCTCCGCGAGCTCCATCATGCCGTGGTAATCCGTATACGCCTGATAGGCCTCAATGGTCGTGAATTCGGGGTTGTGCATCGCGTCCATACCTTCGTTGCGGAACAGCCGGCCAATCTCGTAGACGCGCTCCAGACCACCGACGATGCACTCCTTGAGGTGCAGCTCGGTTGCGATGCGCAGGTACATGTCGAGATCGAGCGTATTGTGGTGCGTGACAAACGGGCGCGCGGAAGCACCGCTGGCCGTCGTGTTGAGCACGGGTGTTTCTACCTCGATGAATCCCCGCTCGTCCATGCGGCGGCGGATTTCGGAGATGATCCGGCTGCGCTTTTGAAACATATCCCGCACTTCGGGGTTCACAATCAGGTCGACGAAGCGCTGGCGGTAGCGCAGTTCCGGGTCCTTGAGCCCGTGGAATTTCTCCGGCAGGGGGCGAAGCGACTTGCTCAGCAGCACAATCGACTCTGCGTGTACGCTGATCTCTCCGGTGCGAGTCACAAACACATAGCCCTTGACCCCGACCACGTCGCCAATGTCAAAGGTCTTGAACGCGTCGTAGACTTCCTCGCCGAGGTCGTCCCGCTTGCAGTACACCTGAATGCGTCCTTTCGCGTCGAGCAGGTGCGCAAAGCTGGCCTTACCCATGATGCGGCGCGAGACCATGCGTCCCGCGATGGACACCTCTTTTCGCGTTCCTTCTTCGGGCGCGCCAGCATTGAGGATATCCGTACTGAAGTGCGAAACATAGTAGGTTGTATTGGCAAACGGGTCTTTGCCTTCCGCCTGCAGCGCGCTGAGCTTGTCCCGGCGAATCTGCAACAGCTCGGAAAGCTGCTCCTGCGTCAATTCCGGTTGGATTTCCTGTTCGATGGTCGGTTGTTCCATTGCTTCTCTCTCCTCATTCCTGATCACTAAAAAACACGGGGGCTGATTCGCCCCCGTTTGGATTGTATGCCTTACTTACCGATTGCCGTGACCTTCAGCTTCAGCATGCCGCCGGGGGTAACCACCTCGACCACATCGCCGGATTTGTGTCCCAGAACCGCCTTGCCAATGGGCGACTCGTTCGAGATGCGCCCGTTGACCGGATCGGCCTCCGCGCTGCCGACGATTTGGAAGGTGTATTTCTTCGTTTTATCGTTCATGTCGGAGAGTTTTACCGTTGCGCCAACGCCGACGGTGTTGTAGTCGATTGCCGACTCGTCAATCACCTTTGCGTTCTTGAGCTCGTTTTCGAGTTGTACGATATCGTATTCGTTTTTCGCCTGCTCGTTCTTTGCCGCGTCATACTCCGCGTTTTCGGAGAGATCCCCAAACGCGCGGGCAATCTTGAGCTGCTCGGCAATCTCGAGACGGCGGGTGGTTTTCAGAAACTCCAGGCGCTCCTCGCGCTTTGTGATTTCTTCGGGCGTAAGCCAGATATCTGCCATCTTTGGTTTCTCCTTCTAGAGTGAACGGCGCAATCGCGCGCCACCCTCGTGTTTACCTATTATATTGGTGCAAAAAAGTCGTGTCAACCCCATATTTCTTCGAGCTCTTCGAGCGTTTTGCAGGTATTGATGCGGGTTCTGAGCTTTGCCGCGTCCCGCGTGCCGCGCAGGTAAAACCCAAGGTGCTTTCTCAGCTCAATCATCGCGTGAGGGCCCTTTTCCGCCAGCGCCATGCGCGCGTGCCGCAGGGCAAGCTCGCGCCGTTGTTGCTCCGTTGGCGGCGAGTACGGCCTGCCGTCCAGCGCAGAGCGAATCTCGTCAAACACAAACGGATTTCCCAGCGCACCGCGGCCGAGCATCACGCCGTCACAGCCGGTTTCGCTTAGCGTGTCCAGCGCGCTTTTCGCGTCGTGCACATCTCCATTGGCCAGCACCGGAATCGACACCGCCCGCTTGACCGCCGCCATGCAGGCTCGATCCGCCACGCCGGAATACTGCTGCTCGCGCGTTCGTCCGTGAATGGTCACGAGCGACGCGCCGCTCTCCTGGCAGACGCGGGCAAACTCCGGCGCGTTTACGTGCGCCGCGTCCCATCCCTTTCGAAACTTCACACTCACCGGCACATGCGCGCGGTTGACCACCGCCTCAATGATGCGTCCCGCGAGCGGCAGGTCGAGCATCAGCGCGCTGCCGTCGCCATTGCCTGCGATCTTTGGCGCGGGGCAGCCCATGTTGAGGTCGATGAAACGCAGCTGTCCTCCGAGATCGTTCTCCAGAATCGGAACCGCGTTGGCCAGCGTTTCCGGCTCGCTGCCAAAGAGCTGCACGCCAAACGGCGCATCCTCTGGCTTTGCAAAATACAGCGCCCGGGTCTTCTCGCTTTTGTAGCGCAGGCCCTTGGCGCTGATCATTTCGGTTGTGACGAGATCCGCCCCGTATTCCAGGCAGAGCTGGCGAAATGGGCGATCCGAAAACCCCGCCATCGGGGCAAGGCAGAGGGCGGGACGTCCCGCCGGAAGAAGCGAATCGGTCATGGCGCTTGCGTGGGTGCGTCCGTCGGCTTCGGCGTCGGCGTCGCAGCCGGAATCGGGGACTGGTTCATGTCCGGAGTGCCGAGGTTCGATAGATCCGGATTCTCCTCCAGCACCGCCAGTTCGGAGATATACCAGCGCGCATTCGTGTTGATAAACGTAATCTTATAGCGAACGGGCATCCACTCCGGCGGGGGATAATCGCCAGCGCTCTGGCCTTCGGAAATCTGATCCGCGTTGATCTCGCCCTTGATGGAGACGCGCTCGGTCGCGATGACCGTCGCGCTCATCGACCAGGGCAGCACGGAAATCTTGTCGATCGTCAGATCGTAGTTGTAGCTCGTAATCGTATAGTTCGAATAGGTGGTGTCCGTCATGGCGGGGTCGTTCTGCAAGAACGTCAGGGTAAAATACTCCTCCAGATCGTTTCGTGCGCCGTCCGCCAGCACGCAATCCGCGCGCAGTGCCATTCCTTCGGAAGCCAATATGTAGAGATTGGACATCCGTTCCGCGGTTAGAAACGCGCCGATGCAAAAGATCACCGCCAGCAGAATCAACAGCAGCGTGCGCACGATATACAGCATCGAGCGCCGCGCAACGCGGATTCGCCGAACCTCTCTGGGTTCCTCGTTTGTTTTGGTGTTCGCCATGTTCGTATCCCTCGCTCGCTATCATAGCATATCCGCGAAAAAATTGCCAAACCAACAAATTGCGAACAATCCCGCCTGCGTTCTTCACAATTCCCCGCCCCGTCGCGGTGACTTCCTCACGGAAATTGCGCGACGCGCGGTTGACACGTCCCCTGTGGCGCGTATAATGAAAAACGCCGGGGTACCGGCAATCCAAGCAAAAGGACGTCATTATAAAATGGAAGATTGCACCCACGATTGCTCCAGCTGCTCGGCCAGCTGTTCCAGCCGCGAACCCGCCAGCCTCATCGAAGCGCCGCACGTACTGACCCACGTCAAGAAGGTCATCGGCGTTGTCAGCGGCAAGGGCGGCGTTGGAAAATCCATGATCACCTCGCTGCTTGCGGTGCTGCTGCGCCGCCGGGGCTATCGCACCGCGATTCTGGATGCGGACATCACCGGCCCATCGATTCCGCAGGCATTTGGCTTGCATGAGCGCGCCAGCGGTTCCGACCAGGGCATCTTTCCCGCGCTGTCGAAGACCGGCGTCGAGGTCATGAGCATGAACCTGCTGCTCGAAGAGGAGACCGATCCCGTCGTCTGGCGCGGGCCGATCATTGCGGGCTCCGTGAAACAGTTCTGGACGGACGTGCTCTGGGGCAGCGTGGACGTGATGTTCATCGACATGCCGCCGGGAACGGGCGACGTGCCGCTGACGGTGTTCCAGTCGATTCCCGTGGACGGCATCATCGTCGTCACCTCGCCGCAGCAGCTCGTCGGCATGATCGTGGAAAAAGCCGTGCGCATGGCGGAGCTCATGAAGATTCCCGTGCTCGCGCTCGTGCAGAACATGAGCTATGTCAAATGCCCCGGTTGCGAAGAGGTCATCCATCCGTTCGGCGAAACGAACATTGGCGATCTTGCGAAGAAATACAACATTCCCGCGACCGCCGAACTGCCGATTCAGAAGGATCTCGCGACCGCCTGCGACGCGGGGCTGATTGAGCTCTTTGAGGGCGACTGGCTGAATGGCCTGGCGGATACGCTCGAAGAGCTGCTCAAGAGCGAGCAGAAATAAACCGCCTACAAAGCGTCCCATCACGAACATAAAAGAACCCGACTTCAAAAAGTCGGGTTCTTTGTTTGTGTGGTTCGAATCAGGTTCCGAGGTACGCCGCCTTGACCGCTTCGTTGGCAAGCAGCTCCTTGCCCGGGCCGGAGAGCGTGATGCGCCCCGTTTCGAGCACATAGCCTGTGTGCGCCGTGGAGAGCGCCATGTTCGCGTTCTGCTCGATGAGTAGAATCGTCACGCCGCGCTTGTTGATCTCCTTGATGATGCTGAAGATATCCCGCACAATCAGCGGCGCGAGGCCCAGCGAAGGCTCGTCCATCATCATCAGCTTGGGGCGGCTCATGAGCGCGCGGCCGACCGCGAGCATCTGCTGCTCGCCACCGGAGAGCGTGCCGCCCGGCTGCCAGGAGCGCTCCTTGAGCCGCGGAAACAGTTCGTAGACCCAGTTGATGTCCGGCGTAATATCGTCAGAGCGCATATACGCGCCGACGCGGAGGTTTTCGTAGACCGTCAGGTCGGGAAAGATGCGGCGCCCTTCCGGAACGAGCGTAATGCCCTTGGCAACGATGTTTGTCGTATCCTTGCCCGCGATGTTCTCGCCCTCGAACTCGATTGTGCCGCCCTTGGGCTTCACGAGGCCGACGATGGCGCGAAGCGTTGAACTCTTGCCCGCGCCGTTTGCGCCAATCAGGGTAACGATGTCGCCCTTTGGCACGTCAAAGCTAATGCCCTTGACCGCCTCAATGCCGCCGTAGTTAACCTTGAGGTCCTTGATGCTTAAGATTGTCTCGCTCATTCGCCCACCCCCAGATACGCGTTGATGACCTTCGGATCCGCCTGCACGACGGCGGGCGTTCCTTGGCTGATGAGCCGGCCGAAGTCAATGACGTAGATCCGGTCGGAAAACTGCATGACGAGATCCATATGGTGCTCAATCATGAAGACCGTCAGGTCGTATTTGTTCTTGATCTGAACGATGAACTCGCCGAGCTCCTGCGTTTCCTGCGGGTTCATGCCCGCCGCGGGTTCGTCCAGCAGCAGCAGCTTCGGGTCGGTTGCGAGCGCGCGCGCAATCTCCAATCGACGCTGCAAACCGTAGGGCAGGCTCACCGCGAGATCGCCTGCATATTGCAGCAGATTCTGCTCCTCGAGCAGCGCGGCGGTTTCCTCGCGCATGCGCTTTTCTTCCTTATGCGTCAGGCGCAGCGTCGCGGAAAATACGTTTTGCTTGGCGCGCATGTGCTTGGCGGTGAGCACGTTGTCAAACACTGTCATGCTCTTCCAGAGCCGAATGTTCTGGAAGGTACGCGCAATGCCGAGCTTGGTCACCATATCCGGCGTCGGATCGACGGTGCGCATCGAAACATATTTGTCCGCGTATTCGCCCGCGTAGAGCTTCTTCATCTTGCCGCGCGGGTGGTTTGCCACGATGGTCTTATCGTTGAACTGAATCAGCCCGTTGGTGGGGTCGTAGATACCGGTAATGCAGTTAAACGCGGTCGTCTTGCCCGCGCCGTTTGGGCCGATCAGCGCGACGATCTCGCCCTGATTTACCTCAAGGGACAGGTTGTTGACGGCGACGACGCCGCCGAATTGCATGGTTACATGCTCCATGCGCAGAACGTGTTCAGGCATCGATACCGCCTCCCTTCGCCGCTTTGACAGGTTTTGACTTGTTAAACCGCTTGATGAGTCCCCCAAACGAAATCTCCTTATCTCCCATCAATCCTCTGGAGAAGAAGAGGACGATCGCCATGATGATGATGGAGAACACAAACCGCCGGAAGCCGGAGCGGAAGAGGTTTGGCGCCTCGATGCCGAGGAACTTGCCCATGTCGAGTCCGCGGAGCCACCACTCGGAAGCGGCAATGTAGAGGAAGCTCGCAATGCAGCTGCCGGAGATGGAGCCGATGCCGCCGATGACGACGATCAGCAAGATTTCGTAGGTCATCGCGCTCTTGAACTGCGCCGCCTGCACGGTGTACTGGTACATGGCCAGCAGCGCGCCGGAAACGCCCGCGAAGAACGAACTGATGACAAAGCTCATCTCCTTGTGCTTAAAGAGGTTGATGCCCATCGCCTCCGCCGCGACCTCGTCGTCCCGAATCGCCTTAAACGCGCGCCCGTAGGACGAGTTGATGAGCAGCACGATCAGCGCAATGCAGACGCCCGCCGCGAGAAAGACATACAGCGTCGGCGGAAACGGAATGTCCGTAAACGGAATCTTCACGTCGGTGAGGTCGAGGTATTCGCGCATAACGTTCGCGCCGTTCGTAATCGGACCCAGCACGTCCCACTGGAAGATGGCGCGAATGATCTCCGCAAAGCCGATGGTCG
>DAIRTE010000119.1:0-4679 GCA_036804025.1 Clostridia bacterium
TCGCTGCGAATGTTATAGATTCGCTCGGCAAAGTCGAACTCCGCGTTCGGGATGCCGCGCGTGCCGATCAATAGAACGTCCGCGGGCTGCGTGCTCGCCTTCTTGAGCCCGTCCGCATCCGGCCGAAACGTGCTCACGATACGGAGGGACTCGTCCTGCAGCAATCCGGAGATGTGCTTTCGGTCGTCCCCGGAGAACGCCGCCAGCATGATTCTTACGCCGTTCATTCCTGCCCCCTTATTCCGCTTTGTCCAGCAAGGAATCGCTGACAATCGGCTGCTGGGTCATCGACTCGTGATCGCCGTTTGCGCGAATAACCATCATCAACACGCCGCTGCGCGCGCTCTGGATCAAGCGCATTGCCTGATCCGGGGTCACCAGAACCGTTACGTTGGAGTAGCCGGCTCCGCCGCCCTCACCCGCCGCCGGGTCGTTGGCAAGCGACGTTCCCACCGCGACAATGCTAACGTTCTGCGCGGCCAGCACGGTTGTTGCCTGCTGCGCCGCAGATGTTTGATCCATCGTCGCCGCAACCGCCTGCTGCTCCGGGGTCAGATAACTGGTCGTCAGGTAGGCGTAGATGTCCACGTAGTCCCCGCGCTGCAAAAAGCCCGCGATGCCGGAAATCTCGTCGACGGCAATCGTCATGGCTCGCATTCCCTTCGGCACCACATAAGAAAGTCCGCTCTCCACCTGGCCGGGCTGCTTGAGTTTTGCGGGAATGACCTCTTCGCCGGACAGAATTGCGCCCTCGGTTACAAACCCCACCGCGTCGGTGATGGAACGCGCCGCCAGCGGATGCGAAGACCCCTGCGCCACCTGCTTGGTGGTCAGCATTTCGGGCGTAATCGACGTATAGGCGGGAATGTCCTGCGCCGCCACAACGACGGTTTCGTAGACAATCTCCACCTGCTTCTGCTGTTCGAGTTTGCCCAGATACAGATAGAGCATCACGCCCGCGCAGATGGCGGCGACCAGTGAAAAGAGGATGACTTTCTTCATAGAACTCCTCCTGTTAAATCAATCAAACACTCGCGCTAGAGCGAGTCGTTACTTGCTCAGCACCAGGCTATATACGCCAAAGCTGCTCGCGGTGCCGGTCAGATCGCCGTCCACGGCGCCAACGTTGACCATGTTCACGTAGCTGCCAATGACGCAGCCCTGATCCTCATAGGTGGTATAATCCTCCAGCACGAATGCCGCAAATCCGACCACGCGCACGTATTTATGAGAGCTGTCGGTATACTCGATGACCGGAACCTTCATGACGCGCGGACAGTCGTCCGCATAGCGGTCGACCTTGCAGCCGCCATAGGAAGCGTAGTGCGTACAGGCGTTGTAGCGCTGCACAATGCCCGAGTAGGTCGGCCCCGTCATGTTGCCCGATTCCACCGGGAGCACGGTTCCGAGTTCCAGCTTTGCCTGGTATCCGTATGCCAGCCAGCTGGTATAGTCGTTCGCGCCGCCGCCCTTGACGCCGTCGAGGTCCACCGCGCCAAACGAGCCATTTTCCACGTCGTCCGTATTCGAACCGTATTTCAAAATCGCATGCTGCGACGTGCCGTCGGCAATGATCGCGTCCAGCGTGCTCTTCTGAATGGAGAGCGGAACCAGATCGGAGAGCGCCGCGCACGGAACCACCTTTGCCTCCGCCTGCCTGCGGAACGTGATCTCATTGATCCCAAAGATGCGCGCAAAGGCCGTTTCCGACATGGCGGGCTGCGAAACCAGAATGGAGTGATACGCGCCGCCGCTCAGATCGCCCAGGGTAATCGTCGCTGCCGATGCGTCTTCCACGCCGTTTTTGGTCAGGTAATCGCGCGCAATCGCCTTTACCTGCTCAATGCCGGCCGTGTCGCCGCTCTTGACGGGCAGCTTCATGCCCGCGGCCAGCACGGCTGCGTCCGCGGCGGTCTGCGTTTGCGCCGTCTTGACATAGGCCGCTCCCATGTCCGCAACGGTGGCGGACATTCCAATCAGCGCGGTGATCGCAAATGCGACAATCAGCAGGGACTCTCCCTGCTCCTTGCGCCAAAACGAACGAAACAACGGAATCAACCGTTTTCTCATGCTCCACCACACTCCTGTTACTTGACAAGTCCTGTTTAGTTCTTACTATTCTCTATTCCATCGGTCGGTTAACTCATCTTCATCGTGCATTGCGAGCGAAGATGAAACATGCCGTCCTCCGCGAGAAACGCGGTGAGCGGCGTCAGCGTCGGCAGATCGTAGGTCGAAACGACCGTGATATCGCCTTCGCGAAAATCGGAGAGGTTTGAGTAACTAACCGTCACATTCACACTATTGGTCATATAGTCCGGCTTCATTTCGTTGATGCGCTCAATCACGTCGCTCGTGTTTGCCGAAGCACTCGTTGCCACAATGCCCGCGCGCACGCCCTCGCGCGTAATGTTGTCCAGCACGAGCCGCGTGGACGAGAGCCAGGCCATCTCGAGCATTCCGCAAATGAGCAGCAGGAGAAGAGGGAGCGTCAGCGCAAGCTCGACCACGGACTGGCCACTCTCCAGCCGTGCTTTGCGTCGTTTGTTACGCATATTCGCTCCCTCCTGCCCGCCGTTTTGTTTCGGGGATGTCTTACGTTTTCTTTTCCGGCATCCGTGCGACTATCTTTCCGCAACCGCGCCGGTCGCCGGTTCGTTCTGTTTCGTCAGGATGCGGAACCCAGGCTCAGCTTGTCGCTGACGCCGGAGAACAGGCCGTTTGCCTTGGTGCCGAGCGCGGTGAGGCCAATGATCACAACAACCGCAACCAGCGCGATGATCAGGCCGTATTCCACCATGCCCTGGCCTTCTTCGTTCATCCAAAAGTGTTTCATTCGTTCTTCCCGTATCTCTTGTTCCGTTAGGAAGCGGAACCCAGCGTCAGCTTATCGCTGATGCCGGAGAACAGGCTGTTTGCCTTGCCGCCGAGGGCGGTGAGGCCAACGATGACGACAACCGCGACCAGCGCGATGATCAGGCCGTATTCCACCATGCCTTGGCCTTCTTCATTCATCCAAAAGCGTTTCATAGTTTTCTTCCCCCTCTTTTGTCGTTCGTCAGGACGCGGAACCCAGCGTCAGCTTGTCGCTGATGCCGGAGAACAGGCTGTTTGCCTTGCCGCCGAGGGCGGTGAGACCAACGATGACGACAACTGCGACCAGCGCGATGATCAGGCCGTACTCGACCATGCCTTGTCCGCTTTCGCTCTTCCAGAACTGTTTCATGATACTTTCCTCCATTTATTTTTTTGGTTGGGCGGTGCCCTGGTTCAGGACGCGTTCCGTCCCGCGGGAAACTGTGTGTTGTCTTGTATTTCAATCGGATATGGGTTTCATACCCGAACAACGACTATGTTTTTGACCCTCTCTGTTAAAGCACTGAGACGGCGACGAGCGCCACGGTGAGGAACGGCCCCATTGGAATCGTCTGCTTCAGCCGCTCCGAAAAATGAAGGTTGCTCGAAACCAACACGTAGCCGAGAACGAGCACGCCCATGCCGACAATCGCATACAGGCTGCCGGTCAGCCCGAGCGCGAATCCCATCGCCGCGGCGAGCTTCACGTCCCCGGCGCCGATGCTACGCCCGAAGACGGAGGGCAGAAAGAAGAGCACGAAGCACGCGGCGAGCCCCAGCAGAGAAGAACCAATCTGAAACGGAATTTGCCCCGTCAGCCCGAAGGCCGCCGCCAGAACCAATATCGCCAGCACCAGCTCGTTTGGAATAATCCGGTTCCGCGCGTCGATGTAGAAGGCGCAGGCTGCCACGAACAGCAAAAGGACTAAGTAGGCGCCGCGCAGCGTGAACCCCGCCCGCCAACCAATGACGCCGCCAACCACCGCCAGAGCGGAGAGGAGAATCCAGAAATGCCGCCGCGGCATTTGACCATCGATCCCGCGCTGATGCAGAAGAAACCCGGTTAAAAATTGAACCGGAAGCGCCAGCAGCGCGCATATAGCGACGCCCGCCGAAACGGTTAACCAAAGTGGATTCATGCCAGCACCTCCTTTTAAATAATCTGATGAAAGAACCTGTGTTTGAAAACAAAAAACGGTTCAGGTTTTTCAAGTGCCCGAACCGTTCGTTTCATTGTGGTTGCTAATAAGACCCTTGTTTCAGGTCCGAAGCGTCCAATGAACGTTCTTCATTCGGCAACTGGCTGCCATGGGCGATGTTCGCCTTTAGGCCCTCTAGCTTTGCGACGTCCGCTTTCACGGGTTGTGCTATTAACGTGGAAGAATCGTTTTCTATCCAATTTGCAAGGTGCTTTGGGTACTTGTCTCTGTATGTGTTCCTCTGAAATCGATTGCATGTATATACATTATGCAGGGCTGTAAACGATTCATATCATGCAGAACACGCTCTCGTATGCATCGTCGGTACGCCTTTTGGCCGGTTGCTTTGCCGCTTGCAGCGGAATACCATGGCAAGGCTTCTCGTTGAATCCCCGTTGCCCGTTTTTGTTGAAAACAAAAAGGCAGCCTGGTTTTTTACTGCCAAACTGCCAAAAAAATCGTGTTCCGCGTGTCGTCTAGTAAGCGGGAAAGCACTCATTTGGCAGCTGGCTGCCATTGACGTTGTTTCGTCCTTAGGCCCTCTAGCTTTGCGTCGCCCGCTTTCGCGGGGTTTGCCGTTTACTGGGAGTTCACTTTCACTTGTAACTTAAACTATCACATGCA
>DAIRTE010000119.1:4779-8636 GCA_036804025.1 Clostridia bacterium
GGTTTGCCGTTTACTGGGAGTTCACTTTCACTTGTAACTTAAACTATCACATGCAGCGGGTATTGTCAAGCGATTTCATGTAATAATATGCAGAACTGTACCCTTTTGTAAAATTGCATCCAAAGGTTGCACCGGATCAATCGCAATCGAAAACGGACGCCGCTTACGCGCGCGCCCGCTCTCCTGTTATGGTTGTTTATTCCGTTAGACCGCGATTCGATAGACGATACTACCGATGGTGAGCACTATGCTCGCGACAATCAAGATGTAGTCCGCCGTCGCTTTCTTCAGCTCGCGGTAGATCGTTTTCTTTGCGTCGCTGCTAAAGCCCTTGGTCGTCAGCGCGATGGCCTGGTTCTGCACCTTCATGATGGAGTTGCAGACGACGGGAATGATGATTGGCGCAAACGCCTTGACGCGCGTGAGGATGTTTCCCTCGGTTTCGAGCCCGCGGGAGCGCTGCGCGTCCGTAATCTGCGTCATCTCCTTGCTCAGCACCGGCAGAATCTGGAACACGTTGATGAACACAAACGACGCGCGGTAGGATAGCCCGCCCTGGTTCATCGCGATGCCGAGATCCGTCATGTTCATGCTGCGAAAGAGCAGAAACAGCGTGCACATCAGCGGCGCGACCCGGCGGTAGACCGTAATGCTCCGCTCCAGTCCCTCGTGGTAGAACTTGATGTTCAATAGCGGCAGCACGAACGCGGGTGCCTTCGTGTAATCGTTGCCCGGATAGAGCGTACCGTTGATGAGGAACATGCTGATGAACATCAGCGTCAGCGTGACCGCGATGATCTTGAATTCGAGGTAAAACTTCTCCCGAATGATGAACGCAAGTCCGAGCAGAAACACACCGAGGCTATACCAGTTATTCGCAAAGAGAATGACGGACAGCGTCAGCGCCAAACACAGGTAGAGTTTGGTGCTCGGATAGAGCTTTCGAAGGAAGGTATGCTTGTTTCGATCCTGAATCATCGTTTTCGCCTATGTTCCTGTTCTCGTTTGTTCGGTATGTTGGGTTACGCCTGCGGGGCGGCAGGTTCCTGCGCCGCTTCGGCAACGGCGGCCTGCGCCTTGGCCTCTTCCGCCTTGAGCTGCTTTTTGCTCATGTTCAGCTTCTTGAGGTTCTCCGGCAGGCGCTTGAGAATGATGTACGCAATCACGATGGCAATGCCCTTGTCGATCAGGTTCGTCGGGAAGCTCGCCCAGAAGCGCGCGCTCATGAGATCCTGTCCCAGCGCGAGCAGTGCCGCAACCGCAACGTCCACGCCGCTGCCCTGGATACCGCCATACACGACGACGCCGAGCGGGGTTCCGAGCGCCGCGTTGGCAAAGCTGACGAGAATGGTCGCCACAACGATGTGCCAGATTTTCTTGAAGAGGCCGCCGCGCGCCATGAAGCCGATGATCAGCGCCGTTGCGACGTTGCACAGGCCAAAGAGCGTGTCGAGCAGGTTTCCGCTGATGAGCGAGGTGATGAAGCTGCTCAGCAGCCCGCTGATCGCGCCGATCCACGGACCCATGATGGCGGAGAGGATGACCGTGCCGATTGCGTCCAGATACAGCGGCAGTTTCAGCTGCAGCGCGATCTGTCCGCCGATGAGGTTGATGGCAACGGCGAGCGGAATGAGAATACTGATGTAGGTGGCTTTGAGTTTGCTTTTGTTGGAGTCAATCGTCTTCATTGTCTTCTTCTCTCCTCGTAGATTTTTTTATTTGGATGTCTCCCAATAGCCCTTACAGAAACCCCCAGGCAAGGGCACTATTGCAGTATGGATTTCGCCCCGCTTCCCGCAACGAACGTTGCCGTTCAATATGAAGAAGGGCACTATTGCAGTGTGATTCTCGCGCCGCTTCCCGCAACGAATGTTGCCGTTTAGTAATAAAAAGGGCACTATTGCATGTTTTTGCGCTCTATGCGCGATATTTTCCGACAAACGCCTCTACGCTCAGCGTGCTGCTTGCGGCAAGCGGGTCGAGCCAGGCGTCGAGCTGCGCAATCTGAGGCGGCTCAATCTGCGCCCGCTCCATCACCTCGCGCTGACTGAAGATCTCCTCGGGCAGCCCGTCGCCAATGATTTCGCCGCCCGCCATGACCACGACGCGCCCGCTGTGCTCGGCGACGTAGTCCATGTCGTGGCTGATCATAATCACCGTGTGCCCCGCGTCGTGCACGAGCTTCGTGATCTCGCTGAGCATGATGCGCCCCGCCTCGTCCAGCCCGCCGGTCGGCTCGTCCAGAATCAGAATCTTCGGGTCAAACACCAGCACGCTCGCGATGGTCACGATCTTTTTCGTTGTGTAGTCGAGCGTGAGCGGGTTCTCGTCCAGAATCGAACGAATGTGCATGAGATCGACCACGCGTTCAATCGCCGCTTCGTATTCCGCCACCGGTGTTTTAAAGTTCTTTGGCGCAACGGCGAGCTCCTCGCGCACCGTCGCCGAAAAAATCTGATGGTTCGGGTTTTGAAACACATACCCCACCGTGCGGGACATCTGGCTGACGGTCAACTTCGCCGTCGGATTGCCGTAGAGCGAAACGCTGCCGTTCGTCGGACGGAGCAGCCCGTTGAAATGCCGAACGAGCGTGGTCTTGCCGCTGCCGTTCTGGCCGACGATGCTGACCATCTCGTTTTCGTAGACGCTCAGGTTCACGCCTTTGAGCGCGGTGACTCCGCCTTTATAGGTATGCGTCAGGTTCGCGGCTTGCAATACTTCCGTTCTCATTGCGCGCTCCTTCTAAGTGAAGCGAAGCTCGCCTTTGCCTGCTCCAGATTCACGGGCAGCGCGCCCGGAATTTGACCGCGCAGCGCGTCCGCCGCCCGCGTGACCTGCGGCGCGCGAACCACCAGCTCTCTAAGCTGCGGCAGATCGCCAAAAACCTCTCGCACGGAACCGTCCATGCGCAGTTCGCCCTCGTGCATCACGAGCACGCGATCGGCATACTCCGCAATCTTTTCAATATTATGGTCGACCATGATGATCGTGCTTCCCTGCTCGTGCAGCTGCTTGACGAGCGTAAACACCTCGTTGCGCCCGATGGGATCGAGCTGGCTCGTGCTCTCGTCGAGAATGATCACACGCGGCTGCAACGCGAGAATGCAGGCAACCGCGAGCCGCTGCTGCTGTCCGCCGCTGAGGCGAAACGGGCTACGCGCGAGCATGTCATACAGTCCGCAGGCGCGGCTCGCTTCCTCCACCCGCTGGCGCATCAAAGCGCGCTCGTAGCCGAAGTTGCACATGGCAAAGGCGATTTCGTCCTCCACAGTCTCCTGCGTAAACTGGCTCTCCGCGTCCTGAAACACAATGCCAATCACGTCCGCCGCGCTGTTGCCCTGGCTGTCCTCAAGATTCTTTCCCGCGACGTGAATCGTGCCCTCCCAGCGCCCGCCGAGCACATACGGCAGCACGCCGACCAGCGCCTGGCAGAGCGTGGACTTGCCCGCCTTGTTGCAGCCGATGATGCCGATGAATTCGCCCTCGTTGACCGAAAAGCTGATCTTCTTGAGTGCGAGGGGTTTTGCGCCCTCGTAGCCATAGGAAAACTGGTCGACTCGAATGATTTCGTTTGCCATCGTGTTTATCTGATCCTTCAATCGCGTTTGCGTTACTCGTTTGTGTTTGCTCACCAGCCGCCGGTGTCCGCGCGGTGGCTGCGGTCGAGCGGAACGCTGTCCAGCGCATGCACGCAGGGACAGTCCGCCTCGTAATCAATCGTCTGCACGGCGAGTTTGAGCGTTTCTTTGAAATGCGCAATTCCCTCGGAGAGAATTGTATGAAAATCGTCCATTTCCAATAGTTCGCCCATGCACCAGCCGGTCGGCACGCAGATATGCGCGTAGCAAATCGCCGCC
>DAIRTE010000120.1:0-8533 GCA_036804025.1 Clostridia bacterium
CGTAGTCCGAATCCCGGTAGCCCTGCTCGAGAATCAGCGTGTGGGTATCCGACTGCTTGAGCAGATACTCCGCTTCGTGTATCTTATAGGCCGTGTTGACGGTGACGAGCACCGCGCCGATCTTGGTTGCCGCCCAGAAGGCGATGTACCACTGCGGCAGGTTCGTCATCCAGACCGCGACGTGGCTGCCGGGGCCGACACCCATGCTCACGAGCGCGCGGCAGCAGCGATCCACGTCCTCGCGGAACTCCGAATAGGTGCGCGTATAGTCCAGCGTCGTATACTTGAACGCATACTGATCGGGGTATTCCTCCGCCATGCGGTCGAGCACCTGCGAGAACGTCGCGTCGATCAGAATGTCCTTGCGCCAGACGAACGTGCCGGTCTTGGCGTTGTTCTGGTAGCGTTTCGGCTTTTGCCGTGCGGTGGTACCAAAGCGCTGCATGTAGTTGGAGAAGTGCGCGAGCACGCTCTCCAGATCGTCCATCTCCGGCATCCACTTGGGATCCCACTCGAGCGAAAGGAAACCGTCGTAGTTGATCGAGCTCAATGCGGTCATGAGCTCCGCCATCGGCAGAGTGCCTTCGCCGGGCAGGCAGAAGTCTCCGTCCGCCGCGTCCTTGACGTGAACGTGTTTCACATACGCGCCGAGGTTCTTGATGCTCATCTCGGGCGATTCGCTGTGGTCAAAATACGGATGGTGAAAATCCCAAAGCGCCGCGAGAGAATCGCTGGAAAACCGCGTCAAAAAGCTCTGCAGCTTCGCGGTGTCCGCAAAGGCGGCAACGGTCTCCACGAGCAGAATGACGCCGCGCTCCTCGGCAAACGGCAGGGCGCGTGCAATGCGCTCGTAGGCCGCCTGAATGCCCGCCTCGCTGCCGTCCAGCGCGCGCAGACGCACATAGGGAATCGAAAAATCGTGCGCCAGTTGAATCGTCTCGGTCAGTTCCGCGTCCTTGTCCGTCTCGGCGGACGAAATGTCGCAAACGGAGTCCACGCAGCTGATGCACAAGCCCTCGTCAAACAACCGCCGAACCGTCCGGCTCGCGTTTGCACGCGAAAACGGCGCGCCGTCCTGCGACCAGGCGGAGTGCGCAACCCCATGCAGCTCAACGCCGCTGTATCCGGTCGCCTTTGCCGCGGCGAGGAAATCCTCCCAGCCGCATTCGCCCCAGCCTCGGGTGGAAAAGCTTAGTTTCATCTTACGCGTTCCCCCTTTTTGCGGTTTGGGACGCAGAAGGGCATTTTGCCCCTATTACAATCGTTCGATTCATGCACGGGCGCCCTCCTCGTAGACAATCTTGTTGAGCGCGTTGAGGTAGGCATGGATGCTCGCGCCGATGATATCGGTCGAAATCCCCTTGCCGGAGTAGAGCTTGCCGTCCTCGCGGAGGCGCACCAGCGCGCTGCCCATTGCCTCGCGCCCTTCTGTAACCGCCTGAATCTGGAAGTCGTCCAGCTCATAGTGGTGACCAATGATCTGCTCAATGGCGAGAAACGCCGCGTCGATCGGGCCGTCGCCAACCGCAAAGCCGGAGAGCGTCTTGCCCTGTTTGAGCAGCTTGACCTGCGCGGTTGCGGTGATCACGTTTCCGCTGTTGATGACATAGCTTTCCAGCGTATAGGTCGGCGGAACCTGCAGCGCCGCGCTCGCGACGATTGCGTCCAGTTCCTTCTCGCCAACGTTCTTTTTATCCGCAATGCGTAAAAACGCAGCATATACCTTCGCGTTGTCCTCCTCGGAGAGGTCGTAGCCGAGTTTCTGTACGGCGGCGGAGATATCCGTCAGCGAGCTTTCACTCGACAGCACGACAGCTTCGTCCGCGGTACGCGCCGCGCCCGCCTCAAAGTCGGAAGCGGCTCCACGCTTGGCGCTGACCATCCAGCGCACCTGTCCCGCCGCGCGGCTCAGCTCGGTCATCGCGATGTTCGAACTCAGGTTGAGCTCAACCCCGCGCGCGCGCAGAATACCCGCGATGGTTTCGAGCGGCAAGACGCCGTCCCCGCCGGTACTGGTTTTGACCAGTCCTGCGCCCGCTTCAACGGCGCTCAGTGCCGCGGCCGCGGCAAGGCTCAACCCGTCCGCGCACTGCACGCCGAGCAACACCTTGGAAAGCGCCGGCACATGGGCATACGCATCCCGAATGAACTGGCCAAAGCGCGCGGGGAGCATCCCCTCCGAGCCGTCCACCAGCGTCACGATGCTCGCGCCCGCCGAAATTGCCGTGTCGATGGCGCGATAGAGAAACTCCGCGTCGCTGCGGGTCGCGTCCTCGGCGACGAACTCCACCTCTTTGCAGAGGGATTTTGCCCGTTTAACAAGTTCATCGATGAGCGACAGAATCTGATCCGGCTTTTTATGGCAAATGTATTCCATCTGCGCGGTCGAGGTCGGCACCGCGATCTGGAGGCAGGGTTTGTTCGCCTCCTTGATGGCGGCGTACGCCTGCTCGACGCCTTCGCTCGAGAGCGCGGCGGCGAGGACGACGCGGCTGTCCTTCACCGCGGAGGCAACGGACTTGATGAGCAGCGTATCCGCTTTTTCGTTCTGAATGGAAGGTAGTTCCACGCCGCTAAGTCGCAGTCGATCCAGAGCGCGCGCGATCTCCAGTTTTTCACGGAAGCTCAGCGCGGCTTCGGTCCGTTTGCGTTCCTGACGCAGGGTTACGTCGGAAATGAGTATGTTTCCCATGGCGTGTTCTCCTTCCGGTGCTCTGCGGCGTTTAAAAAAATATCCTTGAAACCGCCGAAAGGAGGAATCAAGGACGTGCCGCAAAGACCTGTTTTATGAAACATGGAACTCAATTTTCGGTATTTCTACCGAATAATGAGGCGATTCGCCTATTTTTGTCGATGTTAACACAAAGCTATGTTTGTGTCAATATATCATATATGAAAAAATTCGTCCTTTTCGGTACTCGAACCGTTCTGGCCTGTTGCATTTCGCATTTGCCCGATTATAATAATGTTAGATTTTATCCTGTCTGGTGTATATGAAAAAATTACTCCTTCGTTTTCAACAACGACTGCAGGCGTCCCTGCTCGACAGCCGCGAGCAGCGTTATTTTTTGTTCCTCAACATCTACGCGTTGTTGAGCCTCATCGCCGCGGGCATGACCGTTATGAACATCCTCTCCCACAAGGGCATGCTGACGGTGTCCACCGCCGTGTATGCCGTTTTTTGTGCGCTGATTTTTCTGCTGCTGCTGAAACACCGAATCGATCTTCTTGTTTCGCAGATTGCGTTTGTCGTGAGTTTTTATCTGCTGCTGACGTATTTCATCATCTCCGGCAATCCGGACGGATTCAGCATTCTCTGGGTCTGCCTGCTGCCCGCCTGCGGTCTATTGGCATTCGGGCGAAAAACGGGCACGCTGATCTGCCTTGGCATGCTGCTGGAGTTGCTGTTTCTCCTGCACACCCCGTTTGGGCAGTCGCTGGTGGAATACGCGTATTCCACAACGTTCAAAGTTCGGTTTCCGATGCTGTATCTCGCGTTTTACTTCGCGTCCCTGCTGCTGGAAACCATGCGCGAGCTCACGCAGAACAAGCTGCTCGAAACGCAGGCGCTCTACCGCTCGCTCTACGCGCACGACGCGCTGACCGGCGTATTCAACCGCTACGGGTTCAACGAGCTGATGGATCGCTATTTTCAGGAGCACCGTGAAAACCTCACGCTGATCATTCTCGACATCGACTTCTTCAAACGAATCAACGACGAATACGGGCACATCCAGGGCGATCTGGTGCTGCAAAACGTTGCGCGTAGGATACAGGAAGGCGCGGGCGCGCAGGCGAACGTCTGCCGTTGGGGCGGCGAGGAGTTTGCCGTGCTGATTCCTTCTTGCGAAGACGCGAAAGCGGTTGCCGAGGCGCTGCACGCAAGCATTCAGTCGAGCGACATCCCAATTGAATCCTGCTGCGTCCATATTACGGTCAGCGTTGGCGCCGCGCTTGCGAAAACCACCGAACGCTGCACCGCCGCGCAGCTCGTTACCCTAGCGGATGCCTGCCTCTATCGCGCCAAGCAGAACGGGCGTGATCGCGTGGAGTTCGCCGAGCTGTAACCGTCGCAATGCGACTTTTTTGCGCAAAAAAACGCCATTCGGTCGTTCCGGATGGCGTTTGTTGTTTCAAGTACGACTTAGTAGTTTTCAATCGCAACCCGCTCGACCAGGCCGGAGATATCCGCGCCGAGGTAGAGCGATGCAGTCGCGGCAAAGTCCGCCGCGCTGTCGCTGGCGTAATAGCGCCGTTCGCCCGCGCGGCTTGCGTCGTTCAGCCTGCCCTGCTCGCCGAGTAGTGCGGCGGCGGCCAGCGCCGCCTGTTCGCCGGTGTCAATCAACGTGACGCCCGCGCCCATATAGTCCGATATCACGTCGGCCAGCAGCGGATAATGCGTGCAGCCGAGCACGAGCGTATCCACGCCCGCCGCCTTGACGGGAGAGAGATATTCCTCCACCACGCGCTCGGTCACGAAATCGCCCCGGCGCACGCGCCCGTCCTCCACGAGCGGCACGAGCAGCGGGCAGGCCTTCGCGGTCAGCTTTGCCTCCGGCAGTAACGCGCGGATGCTCGCCTCATACGCGCCGCTGCGAATGGTCGCCTTGGTGCCAATGATGCCGATGTTGCCCGATTTGGTCGCCTGCACCGCCGCGTTTGCCGCAGGCTGCACGACGCCGAGGATCGGAATCGCGTTTTCGTTTTTGAGCAAGTGAAGCGCCGTGGTGGACACCGTGCCGCAGGCGATGACGATCGCTTTCAGGTCAAAGCTGCGTAGAAACGCGACGTCCTGCCGCGCGTAGCGCACAATGGTCTCCACCGAACGCCCACCGTAGGGCACACGCCCCGTGTCGCCAAAGTAAACGATGTCCTCGCCCGGCAGCAGGCGAATCATCTGGCGCACCGCCGTCAGCCCGCCCATGCCGGAATCGAACACGCCGATTGGTCTTGTATCCATGCCTTCACCTCAAAAACAAAAAACGGACAAGCGCGGCCTGCCCGTTTGAAAATCGGAAACTCGCCAAAGGGTATTGTATCACAATTTGCGCCTCGCGGGTAGGCAAACCTGCCTACGCGCGCAGCAGCGGCAGCATGCCGGTCAGGCGATTAACCGCTTTCTTGTTTCCGTAGAGCGCGAGGCCAAAGTAACGGAACTCCTCCGTTCTCGTCCGCTCCGCTTCGGAAAGATAGTCCTCATAGATTTGGATTCGCTGCGCAACGTCGGAAAAATCCACGACGACCAGATCCTCAAACTCCGGCTCATACAGCCGTAGCCGCAGCTCGCGGAGCCGCTCCTCGCTCGCCTGCAATACGGTCGTCGGCACCGTATTGATGCCGAGGTGCGTTCCGCCTGCGGCGTCCGTTACGCTTCTGCCTACCACGTCCGGCTTGGCGGAACCAAGTGTTGTTCCGAGGATTGCCGCGGTGTTCGCAATCAGCCCCAGCGGCAGCGACGCGTCGATGACCATGACGCATTTTTGTTCCTGTTGTTCCATGCTAAGTTATCGTTCTCCTGTTTTTGTGGATGGATCGTCGCTCGGTTGTTCCGGTTCGTCCTCCAACCGCTCCTGCCAGAACACGCGGCGATACTGCCCCGGGGTCAGTCCGATCTGCCGTTTGAACGTGTTGGAAAAATGGCTCTGATCCCAAAATCCCGTCGCGAGCGCAACGTTCGCGGGTGTTTCGCCCGCCTTGAGCAGCGCTTTCGCGCGGTCGATGCGCAGCGTCTCGAGGTAGCTATAGGGCGTGATGCCCGTTTCCCGCGTAAACGAGCGCAGCAGGTGATACTTGCTTAGATTGGCTACCGAGGCGAGCGCGTCGAGGGACACCGGCTCGTCGAGATGCGCCTTTAGGTAGTCGCAGACGGCCTGCACCTCCGCGCGGCGTTCCGGCGGGCAGGGCGAGCCGGCGTGCGCATAGTCGCGCAACAGCTGCTCCAGCAGAAAGAAGAAGCGCTCCTCCTTCTGCACGCCCGTTTCCCCGCGGAGGATCATTGCGTGTAGTTCGCGCAAATCGGGAATCAGTTCACAATGGAACACCACGGACTGCGCAAACACAGGAGCGCTTTCACCGCCAAAGATTTCGCGCGCGGCCTTCGCCATTACGTCCGGCGCAATGTTGAGGCAGCGGTAATCGAGCGGCTGATCCACCGCGCCCTCGCAGGCGTGGTTCTCGCCGGGGTTAAACAACAGCAGGTCGCCCGGCGCGGTGATGGTCTGTTCGCCGCGGCAGGTCAGCTTTCGCCGCCCGCGCTCAATGAACCCGACCACGTAGTGCTCGTGAAAATGACTCGGAAACGCCTGCATCACGCCCTGAAACTGATAGGCTTCCACCATCAGCTCCGGGTCGTAACGCGCGGTTCGCAATTCGCCTGTTTTCTCGTTCGCCTGTCCCATTGCCAAAGAATACCTCAACTCGAAATGGAAATCTTGAAGAATATTGCTATTATATCGTGAAAACTCGCTGTACGCAAAAGCGCCGCCCAAAGGCGGCGCTTACGGTTTGTTCGTTTACCCGATCTGCGGGAAGAGCGCCTTCACCGCCGGATAGATCTTCACGAATTTCTGATACTGCGCCTCGTAGCGCGCGGCAATCTCCGGGTCCGGCTTGACCGTCGCGTTCACGTGCACCATCTTCTCGGCAATCTCCTCCACCGAGGCGTACTCGCCGCAGGCAACCGCCGCGAGCATCGCCCCGCCGAGGCCGGGGCCTTCTTCGGAGGTGATGGTATCGATCTCCATGTTCAGAATGTTGGCGAACATCTTTTTCCAGAGCTTGCTCTTCGCGCCGCCACCGCAGATCTTGCTGCGGTCGATTTTGATGCCCAGCGACTTGGCAACCTCTACGGAATCGCGAATCGCGAACGCTACGCCCTCCAGCACCGCCTGCGTCATATCCGCGCGGGAGGTGTCCATCGTCATGCCGATGAACGTGCCGCGCGCGGCGGGGTCGTTGTGCGGCGAGCGCTCACCCATGAGATACGGCAGGAAGTACACGTGGTTCGTGCCGAGCTTGCCGTCCGTAATCGGCGCTTCGAGACCCTTATAGTCCTTGCTGTCCAGGATGTCCTCCATCCACCATTTGCTGCAGGAGCCCGCCGAGAGCATGCAGCCCATCAGGTGGTAGTTTCCATCCGAATGCGCAAAGGAGTGCAGCGCGTTGTGGCTGTCCACGCCGAACGCGCAGTTGCTGATGAACACCGTGCCGGAGGTGCCAATCGAAATGTTGCAGCGTCCCTCGCCGACCGTACCGGTGCCGACCGCCGCCGCCGCGTTGTCCCCCGCGCCCGCACAGACCTTGACCGCTTCGCTTAAGCCCAGCGCCTTTGCGGCGTTTGGTTTGAGCGAGCCGACCGACTCGTAGCTTTCGAACAATTTCGGCATCTGCTTTTCAGTAACGCCGCAGATGTCCAGCATGGGCTGCGACCAGCGGCGGTTCTTGACGTCGAGCAGCAGCATGCCGGAAGCGTCCGAATAATCACAGCTGTGCACGCCCGTGAGCAGGTAGACGATGTAGTCCTTCGGGAGCATGATCTTCGCGATCTTTTTAAAATTCTCCGGCTCGTTTGCGCGCATCCAGAGCAGTTTTGGCGCGGTGAATCCGGCAAAGGCGATGTTGCCCGTCCATTCGGAGAGCTTGTCCTTGCCGATGATGTTGTTGAGATAGTCGGTTTCCTTCGCGGTGCGTCCGTCGTTCCAGAGAATCGCCGGGCGAATGACCGCGTCGTGCTCGTCGAGCACCACGAGGCCGTGCATCTGCCCGCCGACGCCGATTCCGGCAACCTTTGACGCGTCGTAGCCCTTTAACAGTTCTGGAATGCAGGCGAACACCGCCTCTTTCCAGTCCTCGGGCTTTTGCTGCGACCAGCCGGGATGCGGAAACTCCAGCGGATACTCGCGGGAGGCGATGTTGAGCACGCTGCCCTCGCTGTCCATCAGCAGGGTTTTCAGCGCGGAGGTACCAAGATCGATGCCAATGTAATACATGCGTTTCACCTCACGTAAAAATTGGGCGACGCGACCGCCGCCCGTAAAGTTGTTTCGTTTTGCTCAACCGAAGAGAATGCCGTTGACTACGCTCTCAAGGTATTCCTGCTTGCCGCTGCCGGGCAGCGCGGGCGCCTTCATTTCGAGCGCTTTTGCGGCGCATTCTGCAAGCGTCGCTTCGCCGCTGGCGATCTTTGCGCCAATGCCGGAGCTGTAGCTCGCGTAGCGGTCCTTCACGAACCCGTCCACACGGCCGTCTTCGATGATCGCGGCGGCCTTGAGCAGACCCAGCGCGAAGGTGTCCATGCCGAGGATGAATCCGTAGAACATGTCCTCGTAGGTGTAGCTCGGGCGACGGTTCTTTGCGTCGAAGTTGAATCCGCCGGAGATGCCGCCCGCCTTGAGCACTTCGTACATGCACATCGTCGCTTCGTACACGTCGAATGGGAACTCGTCCGTATCCCAACCAAGCAGCAGGTCGCCTTGGTTCGCGTCGATGCTGCCGAGCATGCCGTTGATGCGGCTCACGCGCAGATCGTGCTGGA
>DAIRTE010000121.1:0-8424 GCA_036804025.1 Clostridia bacterium
CGGCAGCGCCCCGCAGGGCACCCCGCCGCAGCAGCCCTCCGGCGACAACAGCGGCACACAGTCGCAGGGGAATCCGCCGCAGCAGCCCTTCGGCGACAACAGCGGCACACAGCCGCAGGGCGGGCAGCCGGGCAGAATGGGCTTTACGGCGGGTACGGAGACAGTTGTCTTTACCGTAAGTGACGCAACGCAGATCACCGAGCAGACCGGGCCGCAGGATCAAACCGCGACAACGACAACCGCGCTGCTGACGGTTGCGGATCTCGCCGTTGGGGACGTCCTCGCCATCACGCTTTCGAGCGATCACGTCGCCGAAACCATCGTAATTCAACCCTCCGGCATGCCGGACGGCGCGCAGCAGCCCGGCGCAAGCTTCGGCGGCAGCGGAACCGTAACGAACGGCACCTCCGCCAACACGATCGACGCGGATTCGACGGTGAGCAGCCAAACCTATACCTCCAGTGGAGACGACGAGAACGCGCTCCGCATCGACGGTGCAACGGTTTCGCTCAGCGGCATCACGGTCAACAAGACCGGCGGCGAATCCTCGAACACGGAGGACGGCGACTTTTACGGGCAGAACGCGGGTCTGCTGGCGCTCAACGGCGCAACGGCGACCATCACCGGCGCAACCGTAACCACCAGTGCGGTGAACGGAAACGGCGTGTTCAGCTATGGCGAAGGCACGACGGTGAACATTTCGGACTCCGTGATCCGCACGAGCCAGCGCAACTCCGGCGGCATTCAGACCACCGGCGGCGCAACGATGAACGCGACGAATCTGGACGTCCAAACGGAAGGCGCGTCCTCCGCGGCAATTCGCTCCGATCGCGGCGGCGGAACGGTAACGGTGGACGGCGGAACCTACGTGACGAACGGCACGGGCAGCCCCGCGGTCTATAGCACGGCGAACATCTCCGTTTCCAACGCGACGCTCACAGCGAACGCTTCCGAAGCAATTGTCATCGAAGGCAAGAACTCGGTTACGCTCAACAACGTTGTGCTCAGCGGAAACATGCAGGCGGGTACGGATGCAAACGAGAACATCCACAACATCATGCTCTACCAGAGCATGTCCGGCGACGCGGAGGTCGGGCAGTCGAACTTCTCCGCAACCGGCGGCAGCATTCTCGCCAACGCGGGCGACCTGTTCTTTGTAACGAACACCACCTGCGCCATTTCGCTGGAAAACGTTGCGCTCACGCTGGCAAACGACGTGCTGCTCAACGTGACCGGCAACTCGAACTCCCGCGGCTGGGGCACGGCGGGCGCAAACGGCGGAACCTGCGCGTTTACCGCAACGAACCAGGAGCTTTCCGGCAATATCATCGTGGACAGCATCTCGAGCCTGGACTTCTCGCTCGCGAATGGGTCGGTATTTACCGGCGCAATCAATACGAGCGGCGCGGCGGGCACGGTCAACGTAACGCTGGCGAGCGGCACCACTTGGGTGCTCACGGGCGACAGCTACATCAGCTCGTTTACCGGCGACGTGAGCCAGATTACGACGAACGGATACAGCGTGTTTGTCAACGGTACAGCGATCACCAAATAAAACACAAATACGTACAGGCGCGGGGCGAACCAATCGTCCCGCGCTTTTCGTTCGGTTCAGGGTTAAACATGCGTGTTCCGAACGTGATTTGTAGAATTTTTCCGGCCGACCCCCGTTTTTCAGTCTTCCGTTTCGTAGAACTATAGTGTACGGAGCAATCCGTCGGATTCTTTCATAAAGGAGTGGAGTAAGATGTATCATCTTTCGCATGGAACCAAATCGCGCCGTACCAAGCGGTACTTAGTTGGAATTCTCGTTCTGGTGATGGTGCTCGCCATCAGCGCAACCGCACTGGCGGACAACGGCAGGGGAGCGGGCGGCTCCGGCGGCCAGCCGAAGCTCGGCGGTTCGCCCAGTCAGCCGCCGCAAGGCACCCCGGATCCCGACGACACGACGGAAGATCGGCAGGGGCAGCGCGGCAACGGCGCGCAAAACGCCGAACAGCCCGGCGTCAATACGGACAAGATCGCAAAGGCGATTGCGGCGCTCGACGATGAAACCCTGCAGGCGAGCCTGACGACGCTGCTGGAAACCTACGAAGATGCGCTGGAGGCAAAGCAAGCGGCTCTGGACGCAAAGGACACGACGAACCAGAGCACACTCTTCAGTGCGGTCGGCGCGGCAAAGGACGCGCTGGATGCGGCGCTGGAAGCGGCGGGCGTTTCGACGGACGACCTCTACGGCGTACCGGAAGAGGCGAATGACGGAACAGGGCGCATGCAGAACCGCCCTGCGCTGGACACGATGGACATCTCCGCCGCCATCGCCGCGCTGGACGACACGGACGCGAACAAAGCGACGTTAACCTCGCTGCTGGAAGCGTATCAGGCCGCGCTGGCGACGCAGAACGCAGGGGACGCCTCCAAGCTGACGACGGAAGAGATGGCTCAATTAAGCGACGCAACGCAGAAAGCCGAGCTGGCGCTGGAAGAGGCGCTCCAGAACGCGGGCCTTGCGGACGAGCCGATTCAGGAGCAGAACCAGCGGCAGAATCAGGTGAAGACCGAAGCGAGCGCAAGCCCAGCTCCGACGTTTGAGCTGAACGTAGTCGGCGGCGACACCTCCACCACAAACGCCGAAACAACCAGTCTGTTCTCCGCGTTCCTCGCGTGGCTGAACAATCTCGTAAAATAATCGTTCGGTGTGATAGAATGGGACTGCGGGGGAAACCCTGCGGTCCCTCTGTCCGAACGGCTGGGGGGACGATCCTCGCAAGTTCCGTGGCTCGGTAATTGAAACAAACCACTCCACGGGGCGGAAATGGAACTGCAGCGGCGCATGGGTTCTTACGAAACCGAACTTGCTCTGCGCGCGGCACAGGATGACCGCGCACGCGAGGAGCTCATTCGAAGACAGGAGCGGAACATTCTGAAAATCGCCTCCCGCGCAAAGCACCGCTTTGTGACGAAGAGCGACGACGAATGGTCAATTGCTTTGTGCGCGTTTTCGCGAGCAATCGATACCTTTGAGCGCGGCAGCGGAGGATTTCTGCCTTACGCGGAAACGCTGATCCGGCGCGCGTTGATCGACGCGCACCGCGCGGAATCCAGGTTCGAACGCGAAATGTCTGTTGCGCCGGAGGCGTTCTCCGCCGATGCGGACGAGGAAGCGCCGGGAGCCGTGCTCTACGCGGTCGTGCAGTCCAGCGTTCGCGTGGCGGACACGAGCCTGCGGGACGAAATTCTGGCGGCGAACGCGGCGCTTGGCGCCTTTGGGTTCCAGTTTTTCGACCTGACCAGCTGTTCGCCGAAACAGCAGAAAACGCGAAAGGCCTGCGAGCAGGCGGCGCTTGCGCTGCTGAACCAGCCGCAGGCGCGGGACTCGCTGTTTCACACGAAACAACTGCCGATTCAACAGCTGGTTCGGCAGAACGGATTTTCGAAGAAGATACTCGATCAATACCGCCGATACATCATTGCGCTGGTCGTTCTGCAAACAGGGGACTATCCACTGCTGTCGGGTTACATCCGCGATTGCGGACGGGGGGAAAACACATGAAACGGGAGATGGATGCTTGCATTGTCGAGCTACGCGGGCGGTATGCCGCGGCGCTGACCAGCGACGGGCAGTTCGTGCGCATTCGTAACCACGGCTTCTCTGTGGGTCAGACGGTTCGGCTGACGAAGCGGCAGAAAATGCCCGCGCAACGAAGGCAACTGCGCGCGCTGACCGCCGTTGCGGCGGGGCTGCTGTTTCTGGTGCTGGGCGGGTTCAAGGGGTACCAAACGCCCGTTGGCGTCGTGAGTCTGGACGTGAATCCCTCCATCGAGTATTCGATCAATGTATTCGACCGCGTGCTGAGCGTGCGCGGCGTCAACGAGGACGGAGAAGTCCTGCTGGATCAAATGGACGCAACATTGCTCAAGAACCGCCCCGTCGCGGAGGCGGTTGAGCAGACGATTGCGTCGCTGCGCGAAAGCGGCTATTTTCCGCAGGATGCGGAGAACGACGTGGTGCTCGCCGCCAGCTCCTACAGCACGCAGCATGCGGAGCAGCTCGCGGAGCAGCTCAAGGGGCGCGTTGCCCGGCAGAACGATTTGACCATACTCGCCTTTTCCGTGACGCATCAGGAGGTTGAGCAGGCGCATGCGCTGGGCTCGAGCGCGGGAAAGGTTCGAATTGTCCAGCAACTGGAGCAGACAAACCAAGCGGGCAATGGGTTCCAGGAGGAGGATTGGCTGGAGAAGCCCGTTCGCGACATCCTCCAGGAGACGCAGGAGCAACAGCAGCAAACGCAGACGCAGTCCTCCAGCGAGCAGCAGAACGCGCCGCAGCCGCAGGGCACGCCGCCACCGGCTCCGGAAGCGACACCAAATCCGGTATCCGCTTGGCAGGAACCGGCACCCAACGGCGAGCAGCCGTTCGGCGACGGTCAGCCGAGCCCGAGTCCGAGCATGAGTCCAAAGAGCGGGACGCCGGGCGGAAAAGGGTCTTCCGGTTCGGATCAGCCACCCCGAAAATAGCATCGTGCACGGTTTTGCGATCGGGTGCAATTTTCGGAAACGTTTTCATTCCTGTTTCCTTTTTCCGGCGACTGCGGTACAATACAGGGAATGTTTCCCGCTGCCACCCCAATTCGGGTGAGTTCGACGGCGGGTTCGCCGCTGCAGGCGCGCGGCAGAGGGAAAGAGGAGCACAATGGCAGAGGTTTTTCGGCTGGCCTTCGGTGAGATGGTCGGCTTTTTGTTTTTCTTCGCAATTGGGGTGTTGCTTGGCCGGCTCAAACTGTTGCCGGAGCAGGCGGGGGCGTCGTTTTCGCGGCTGATTACCTATGTGTTTCTTCCGGCAATGGTGTTCAACAGCTTTGCGATGCAGTGCACGGTGGAAAAGCTCGTCGGCTACGCGCAGCTGCTGGCCGCGGGCGTGGCACTGCTGGCGCTGAGTTTGCCAGTATCCATCTGGATGCGGCGCAAATTCCGCGGGGAACAGATTGAGCGGATCACGGCGTCGTACTCCATGGTCATCCCCAATTTCGGCTATCTCGGTTATCCGCTCGTGCTCGCGCTGTTCGGGCAAGAGACGCTGGCAAAGTTCATGATGTTCGGCCTGCCGTTTCACATCTACATCTATGGCTACGCCATGCGCCAGTGGATGCCGCAGACGCAGCAGTCCGGCCCGAGCTGGCTCAAGGTGTTCAACGCGCCGACCATTGCGCTGTTGCTTGGCGTGCTGCTGGGAATCTCCGGCCTGCCGTACCCCGCGTTTTTGTCCAAGGTGACGCAGTCCGCCTCGGCCTGCATGAGCCCCTGCGCGATGATCGCGACCGGGCTCGCCATCGGCGGGATTCCGCTGAAAAAACTCTTTGGGGACAAGCGCGTCTACGAAATCGCCGGACTAAGGCTGATCCTGCTGCCGATCATATACGGCACCATCGCGTTCTTCCTCTGCCGTTGGCTCAAACTGGAGCCGGATATTCTTCGCATTGCGGGCGTGTTCCTCGCGCTGCCGCTGGGCATCAACCCCGTGGTCTTTGCGCAGGCATACGACCAGGACGGCAGCTTTGCCGCCGAGTGCGCGCTCTTGAGCATGCTCATCAGCCTCGTCACGCTGCCCGCGCTGCTGAGTCTGGTGAGTCAACTCGCGATGATCGTCTAGCGAGCGGATCGGTTTCATGCGAAAAAAAACGCATAACTGCGGGCAATTTTAGCAGGCTTTCGGAGCGGAATTGTTCGGAAAACGTATAAAATTCGGTTAATATTCCGTTATGTAAAAAAAGTATTGACAAAATGATTCCGTAGTAGCTTAATATGCGCATAGCAACGATGCTGTAGAGACGTCTACCGCGCCGTTGCTATTTTTTTATCGATTCGGCGCCCGCTTGAAAGCCGGCTGAGCGGGGAACGAACGACGAATTCAGGATGAAGCAAGCGATCCGGAATCGGGATCCAATTGCACAGAAAGGATGGATGCGTCAATGCGTGAAACTGCCATGAAGCAATCCGTAAAAAAAGAAAAGAGGGTTCTGATTGCGCTGCTGTATGTGGTCGCGGTTGTAATCATCCTGCTGGGGGCGTCGTTCTGCGTGTACAGCGTAATCAACAACGTTCAGTTCGCGGTGTTATCCTCCAGCATTCCGGGCTTCGTGTTCG
This sequence comes from Clostridia bacterium, assembly GCA_036804025.1. Taxonomy (GTDB): domain Bacteria; phylum Bacillota; class Clostridia; order Christensenellales; family CAG-138; genus UBA7703. Next base: position 6,145 of record DAIRTE010000121.1, read on the forward strand.
GACTGGTCGTCATCTTTCTCGGGGTTCGCTACGTCTTCTCTCTGACGAAGCTCAAGGCGGAGGTCTACAAGACCTCGTCGGGCTTTGCCTGGAGCAACTTCGAAAAAACGAAGAACAGCAAAGCGTAATAGAACCACTCCGCCAGGGTGGCGGAGGGATTTCGGGTCTTCTCACTCAAAATTTTGTTTCAAGTAAACAAGGAGGGCTGTCATGAAAAAGTCGATCTTTACCATCGTTGTTCTGCTCGCGCTTGCGGCGGCCGTGCTGCTGCTTCTCTTCCCCATGCAATCGCCCGCGGCGGACCCCACCGGCGCCAGCTACGTGGCGACCACCGGGTCCGAAACCATTGCGGACGTTGCGACAACGGCTAACAAGGCCTACTTTGGCGCAAACTACACCTGGGTTATGATCTGCGCGTTTATGGTCTTCTTCTTCCAGTGCGGCTTTGCAATGGTGGAAACGGGCTTTACCCGCGGCAAGAACGCGGCGCACACGATGACCATGAACTTCATGGTTTTCCTCGTTGGCGCCATCGGCTACTTCCTCGTCGGCTTCGCGCTCCAGATGGGCGGCAGCGGCGGCGCAGCCGGTCTTGGCATGGGCGGCGCGGCGCTGGATTCCATGCTGAAGATCCCCGGGCTTGGCGGAGTCATGGGCTACAAGGGCTTTATGCTCAACGGCACCTATGACGCGGGCATCTATGCGCTCTTTTTCTTCCAGATGGTGTTTATGGACACCACGGTCACGATTCCCACTGGCGCCATGGCAGAGCGCGTAAAGTATTCCGCCGTGGTCATTACCTCGTTCTTTATCTCCATGGTGCTCTATCCGTTCTTTGCCAACTGGGTCTGGGGCGGCGGCTGGCTCGCAACGCTCGGCGCAAACTTCGGCCTTGGCCACGGCGTGGTCGACTTCGCGGGCAGCGGCGTTGTGCACTCCATGGGCGGCATGATCGCGCTCTCCGGCGCAATCGTTCTCGGCCCGCGCATCGGCAAGTTCAAGAAGGACGGCACGGCGCGCGCCTTCCCCGGCCATGACATCCCGATGGCCATCGTTGGTACGATTATTCTCTTCTTCTGCTGGTCTCGTTCAACGTGGGCTCCACGCTGAACTCCACCGACTTCCGTCTCTCGGTTGTCGCAACCAACACGATGATCGCCGGTGCAATCGGCGGCCTCGTGGCAATGTTCTACATGTGGGTCAAATTCGGCAAGCCCGATCCGTCGATGACGGCGAACGGCACGTTGGCCGGCCTCGTTGCCATCACGGCGCCCTGCGCGTTTGTGGACGGCGTTTCCTCGTTCCTCATCGGCCTCATCGCGGGCATCCTGGTCTGCGTGTCCGTCTCCTTCGTGGAGAACAAACTGAAGCTGGACGACCCGGTCGGCGCAATTTCCGTCCACGGCGTCAACGGCTTCTGGGGCATGATTGCGCTTGGCCTCTTTGCGGATGGCAAGTACGGCGACGGGTTCAACGGCGTTGCCGGTGCGGTTCGCGGCCTGTTCTATGGCGACGCAACCCAGCTCTACGCGCAGTTGGTCGCGCTTGCGGTTCTGCTCATCTGGGGCTTTGGTGTATCGTTTGTCTTCTTCAAGATTCTCGATAAGGTCTGGGGCCTGCGTATTGCGCCGGAAGCCGAGCTGGAGGGCCTCGACATTCCCGAAATGGGCGTTCTGGCCTACCCGGACAACCAGCTGGTTCGCAGCGAGCTGGACTACGACTCTGCGGACAATGTGGAAATCAAGCAGCTCCGCCGGTTCAACTACCTGCCGTTCCATAAGCAGCCGGTTCCCGCCAAGGCGAGCATCGACGCGGCGGTTCCGGTGGAACTCATCAGCAAACCCGCAAAGGCGGTTGGTTCCGACGTAAAGATCACCAAGATCGAAATCATCACCAAGCAGAGCCGCTTCGAAGCGCTCAAGGAAGCGATGAACGGAATTGGCGTCACCGGTATGACGGTTACCCAGGTGCTCGGCTGCGGTATGCAGAAGGGCAAGACCGAGTTCTACCGCGGCGTCGAAACCGAGGTGAACCTGCTGCCCAAGGTGCAGGTTGAGATCGTGGTGACCAAGGTCCCGGTTCGGACGGTCATCGAAACCGCCAAGAGCGTGCTCTACACCGGGCACTTTGGCGATGGCAAAATCTTTGTGTACGACGTAGAGAACGTCATCAAGGTGCGCACGGGCGAAGAAGGCTACGACGCACTGCAGGACGACGACAACCCGTAAGTTCGACGTATGCAAACAGAACCGCTCCATCCGTTGCCCTGCGGATGGAGCG
>DAIRTE010000122.1:0-8423 GCA_036804025.1 Clostridia bacterium
CCGCAGGCGCTCTGCACCTCTTCGTCGAGCATGTGCTCGCCGCAGAGGACTTCCGCGCTCAGCAGGGTTGCGATCTCACGAATCTTCATTGGCTTTTTCCCTTCGTCCAAGTTTGGGCGATCAGTTGTACTTCGCCAGAATACCCTTGATGTCCGCGGGAACGAGCCTGCCGTAGACTTCCTCATCCACAACGATGACGGGAGCCAGACCGCAGCAGCCGAGGCAGCGCGTTGCTTCGAGCGTAAAAACGCCGTCCGCGGTGGTGCCGCCCGCCTTGACGCCAAGCTGCTTTTCCAGCTCCTCGAGGATGTTCTGCGCGCCTTTTACATAGCAGGCCGTGCCGAGGCAAACCGCAACGCGGTGTTTGCCCGTCGGGTTCAGCGAGAACTGCGCGTAAAATGTAACGACCTCGTAGACCTCTTCCATCGAGATGCCGAGACCTTCGGCGATCTTCGTCTGCACCTCAATGGGCAGGTACCCGTAGAGCTCCTGCGCCTGCTGAAGCACCGGCATCAGCGCGCCCGGAACGTCCTTATGGTCGGCAATGATCTTTAAAAGTTGTTTCTCCTGCTCCTGCGTTCCATGAAAGGGAACGACAGTCTTCTGCTTTGCCATACTCTTCCTCCTCGGTGTGATTCAAAACCTATGTCTTACTTTTCGGTAAAACCAGATTGAATTATAACATAGCAATATTATTTAGGAAAGCTAAAAATCCGAAAAACGGCATAAATCCGTAAGTCTATATCGATTTTCGCGTATTCATTGCCGCCTTTGACAGGCGACATGCCCGCGCCTATAATAGAGTTGTAAACAAGCGAATCGAGTAACCATGTCGATAACGGGTTTTTCATGGATTCGCCGGATCGTCGTTTCGCGTCGCGAGCGGGCATGGACCCCGCCCGAACACGACGCAACAGGAAGGGAGTACCACCACCATATGCGCATTCTCGTAACCGGCGGCGCCGGATACATTGGTAGCCACACCACGCTTGAACTCCTGAGCGCGGGATACGACGTTGTCGTTGCGGATAACTTCGTCAACAGCAAGCCCGCCGTGTTGGAACGGATGCGTTCCCTCTCCTCAAAACCGTTTGATTTCGTTCGCTGCGACCTGACGGACGCCGCCGCAACGGAGGAGCTGTTTTCGCAATTTTCCATCGACGCGGTGATTCACTTTGCCGGGCTTAAGGCCGTTGGCGAGAGCGTGCAAAAGCCGCTGGAGTACTATCAGAACAACCTCGTCTCCACGCTGAACCTGCTGCTCTCCATGAAGAAGCACGGCGTAAACCAGCTGGTGTTTTCGTCGAGCGCCACGGTGTATGGCGATCCCGCGAGCGTTCCGATTCGGGAGGATTTTCCGCTTTCGGCCACGAATCCCTACGGGCGCACGAAACTGATGATTGAGGACATGCTGCGCGACCTCGCGTTTGCCGAGCCGCAGATGCGCATTGGGTTGCTGCGATACTTCAACCCCGTTGGCGCGCATCCCTCCGGCCGAATCGGCGAGGACCCGAACGGAACCCCGAACAACCTCATGCCCTACATCGCGCAGGTTGCGGTTGGTAAGCTGCCGCGCCTTCGCGTCTTTGGCGGCGATTACCCAACGCCGGACGGCACGGGCGTTCGGGACTACATCCACGTGGTCGACCTTGCCAAGGGGCACGTCGCCGCGCTGAAAAAACTCGAGCGCGCAACGGGCATGGTGACCTACAACCTCGGCACCGGCGTCGGCTACTCCGTGCTGGATGTGCTGCATGCGTTTGAAAAAGCCTGCGGAAAGACGCTGGCGTACGAAATCGTTGCCCGCCGTCCTGGGGACGTTGCCGCCTGCTATGCCGACCCGGAGCTGGCCGCGCGGGAGCTCGGCTGGCGCGCGGAATTCGGCATTGAGCGCATGTGCGAGGACGCCTGGCGCTGGCAGTCGCAAAATCCGAAAGGTTACGACGAAGCGTAAGACCGAAAAATCGAACGATGTATTCCAACTGATCCATGCATCAATTTTGAAAGAGCAAGGAGCAAACAGATCATGCAGAAACCAACTCTTGTCGTGATGGCCGCCGGGATGGGCAGCCGCTACGGCGGACTCAAGCAGATCGATCCCATTGGCAAGCACGGCGAAATCATTATGGACTATTCCCTCTATGACGCCATGCAAGCCGGGTTCGAAAAGGTTGTCTTCATCATCAACCGACGGATTGAGCAGGACTTTTACGAGGTCATCGGCCGCCGCGCAGAAAAGCATCTGGAAGTGCACTATGTCTTCCAGCAGCCGGACGCGATGCTGCCGCCGGGGTTCTCGGTTCCGAGCGAGCGGGTCAAGCCCTGGGGCACCGCGCATGCGATTCTCTGCTGCAAGGACGTTGTGCACGAGTCGTTCGCCGCGATCAACGCGGACGATTATTATGGAAAGCACGCGTTTTCGGTGCTCTACGATTACCTGAAAAACGCGAAGGATGGCGAAAAGGCCGACTACTCAATGGTTGGGTACCTCGCGAAGAACACGCTCACCGAGCACGGCTCCGTTGCGCGCGGCGTCTGCGAGGTCAGCCCGCAGAACGAACTCGTCGACATCGTCGAGCGGCTGAAGATCTTCAAGATGCCGGATGGCCCCGCCTACACCGAGGACGACGGACAGACGTTTGTCCATTTCTCCGGCGATAAATTCGTCTCGATGAACTTCTTCGGCTTTACGCCGTCGCTGTTTTCCGAGCTGGAGGCGCAGTTCCCGATCTTTTTGACCAATGCGATGCAGAATAATCCGTTGAAAGCGGAGTTCTTAATTCCGCAGGAAGTCGGCCGTCTGCTGCGCGAGGGCAAGGTGCGCGTCCGCGTGCTCTCCTCGCCGGATCGCTGGTATGGCGTGACCTATCGCGAGGATAAGCCGGAGGTACAAAAAGCGCTGGAGGAACTCACCAGCGCGGGCGCGTATCCGGACGAGAAATTGCTCGGATAGTACTTCTTTCATCAATATGGCAGGTGTATCACCTGCCTATTTCTATGTAGAGAAACAAAAAAAACGGCCTAAGCCGTCTTTCTGTCTAACCAAAATGTAAAGACTACCTTGATTGCTCAAACAAAAATACGGCCTAAGCCGTCTTTCTGTCTAACCAAAATGTAAAGACTACCTTGATTGCTCAAACAAAAAAACGGCCTAAGCCGTCTTTTTTTACCCGAAACCGCGCCTCCCGAGCTTGGTTTCTTGTGTCCATGAAACTCACTGGGTTCAGCCCGCGTTGCTCGCGGTTGCGATCGGCTGCACGTTGCCGCCGGAGACGAATGCGTTGCTTCCAGATGCGAAAGCGTTGCTGCCAGATGCGAATGCGGCGTTCCCGTTGGACGCTACCTTCGGGCCACATGCGGCAAAGAAGAATACGCTGGCGATGACCATTGCCATCAGAACAAGAGTTTTTTTCATATGAGTTGTACCTCCAAGTTTGTTTGTGTTTTTGCGTTCCTAAGTGTACTATATGTGTTAGTACACGTGTATGATACTGCGGCTTTTCGAAATTGTCAAACGAAAAAGCGCGATTTATGGTAAAATTCATAAAAGCGTCACAAACCGATTTTTCTCCGTGAAGGATGCGTATGTTGCACGGGAAATCAAAATCTCCACCGAGAAGGTTGCGCAAACGATCAAAACGAATTCCCACCAAGCTTTGTTGGAATCTAGAGGAACAATATGGAACCGATTACCTTTCAGGAAAAGTATCTGCGTGCGTCGCGCGCTTTGACCACGGCGTATCTCATTGCGGTATGCGCTGTTCTTCCGCTCGTCTTTTGGCGCATGTACTTCGATATTACGGAGACTAAGCTGGCGTTCTTTCTCGGCGCGAGTTTGCTCTACCTGTTTCTGCTGCTGCTTGCGCGCCTGATCTTTCCGCTCGACTACGGTGTAAAGCCGGAGCGAATCCGCCTGCACCCCACCGCTATCGCTCTGTTCCTCCTCGCGCTTTGCTGTTGCGTCGGTTCCGCGCTGGGCGGGCATCTTGAGGACGCGGTCTGGGGCGAGAACAATCGCTATCAGGGAATCTTTACGCTGCTCGTGTACGCAGGAATCGTCTTTACCCTCGCGCAGCAGACCATCGACCCGCGGATACCCTTGCGCGCGCTGGCGTTCGGTGCGGTACCCGTTTGCCTGCTCGGTGCGCTGAACCACTTCGGCGTCGATCCGCTGGGCTTCTTTCGCGACCTTGCCGAGCGCGATCAGGGACGGTTTCTTTCGACCATCGGCAACGCGAACTTCTACGGCAGCTATCTCTGCATGGCGGTTCCGGCTTCCATAGAAGTGTTTCTGGAAGCGAGACGTCCGCTCTATCGCGTGCTCAGCGCGCTCCTGCTGGTCGTCGTGTTTTTCGGCACGCTCGTTGCGGGCAGCGACAGCACGGCGCTCGGCCTGGCCGCCATTGCTCTGCTGTTTCCCATCGGACTGTTTCCCGATCGAACCGCGCTGCGGCGCTATCTGCTCGCCCTCGCCTTGTTTGCGTTCACCGCGCTTGTTTTCGGGCAATTGGCGCGCTTGTTACCCTCCGCAACCTTTGTCTCCGGCTTTGCGCTCCGGTTTGCTTCGCCGGTGATTGCCGGGTCGGTGCTTTTGGCGGCGATGCTGCTCTGGCTTCTATTGAATCATGCAAGCGCGGAGCGGCTGCTGCGCCTGCGCAAACCATACTGGATTGCGCTTCTCGCGCTCGTGCTGCTTGCGGCAATCGCGCTCGTGTTGTTGAATACGGTGCTTTCGAATGTTCCGCTCGGCGGCACGGCGCGGTACCTGCGTTTCAGCCCCAGCTGGGGCACCGACCGGGGCAAGATCTGGATGTTCGCCGCGCGGCTCTACGACCGGTACACCCCGCTCCAGCACATCTTTGGCGCGGGACCGGGTGCGCTGTTCCATGCGGACGCCGTGCAGCGTGTGTTTCCCGACGCAGCGCTGGACTCCGCGCACAATGAATACCTGCAATATTTGCTCGTCTCCGGTGCGCTGGGACTGGCGGCATATCTGTTCGCGCTCGGCTCCGCGCTGCACTCTGGCATCCGCAAAATCGCCGTGTTCCCCGCCGCCCGTGGGTTGAGCGTTGCGCTCGTCGCCTACGCGATACAGGCGGTGGTCAACATTGCCCAGCCCATGACGACGCCGATCGCGATTCTGATCATCGGGGTGCTGATTAGTCGGGCGTCTGAATTCTCGGCAGCTTCCGCTTAGTTTTGATTTAGAGCATCGCAATCGACACGCGCATTATGAAGGCGGTTTGGACGTGCATGGGGTATACGGTGCTACTGTGCTTCTCGTTGTTCAAGACGGGGAGTTTGAGTAAGAGTATTTTTAGTGCGCATGAAAAGCCCAGAACAAATGTTCTGAGCTTCACAAACCGTATCCGATGAATTTTTACACGAATTGGAACACACTATTCAATCGGCAACCCATTTTGTTTGAGAAAGGAAAGTTTGTCCCAATAACCGCGTTGGAAAACGATCTGGTCATTCACAACTTGGAAAAAGCCACATCCACGTAACCCCAATGGATCACGCCATTCCATGATTGCCCACTGCCCGTCTTCGAACATATTTTCCACAATGCAGACCATTTTAGCTTGAGAGAATTCACTCTCAAACATTTTTCTAATATTCTCGCGTCCAACAACCGGTTCGTTTGCAACCTGATGGTTGATTGCATTCTCCGCATAGAGCTCTGACAAGGCCTCGACATCAGCATTGTTGAATGCATCCACAAACTGTTGTAATACTTCTTTAGGCTTCACTTTAACACCTCCAAACTGATGATGCACACTTCGAACGGTTATCATGTTCTTTCATAAGTGCTTGTCAAAAAGTATAGCAGACCGGTAGGAACTTCACCACCCTAGCCGATAAAAACGATACTTCCTCGAAGTATAAATTGAAGAAGAGGCATTAGCTTGGCCTACGTCCCTATCCCAAAAGACCCGACCTGAATCAAAACAATGGTCATCTTCAACCAGAGCAAACGACAACTATTCTGCTTCCGTCTCGGCGCACTTGCGGGTGTCAGTTTTGTTCTGCAACTCGAGTCACTCCATCGGGAGCGCGTAGAGTGCGTCGGCAGTCATGTGGAATGTTTTTTGTATCGTGTCGTTATAAACAGGGAGTGGCGCAAGCAGCACATCCGATTCGCCCGTTTCGCCCAGCGCCTCCAGTATCATCCGCTCATAGCGCGCCCGGCTCTCGGGATCCATCATCACTTTACCGTCCACCACATTGCAGACGTAGTTCATCTGTTCATCCCGGATGTTCATTTGAAAGACATAGGCACTTATCTCCGGATAGTACAAGACGGTCAAGATATACCCGCTATCCAGCATTACGTCCAGCTTGACGCATTTCGTCATATCTTCCGTCTCCGGAGCGCCCCACTCGGCGTGGTTGATGGTCACGCATAACCCGTCGCGCTGAACGTCCCCGTAGTATGCCTGATTTTTGTTGTCCGACATGACAAACCCCAGCTCCCGAAGCGAGGTAATGATTGTGAAATCCCGATCCTCCAGGTTCGGATAGATAGCCGCAAGCGCAGAGTAGTCGGTAGCTGGACTTCCCGCAAGATACAGACGCTTTAAAGCGGTCAGCGTGGAAAGCGGCGACACATCGGCAATTGTCGAATGATCTAGCGCAAGCAGTTCCAGTCCGGTTAGGTTCGAAAGCACCCTATAATCCGCCGCCGCGCAACCGGAAAGCGAAAGCACCTTCAGGTTCGTCAAACCGCCAAGCGGCGCGAGATCGGCAACCGGATTTTCGCCCAGCGATAGCGTGACAAGTTTGGTCAGCCCGGCGAGCGGGGAAACATCCTGAATCGCATGGAACGAAAGATCGAGGTGCTCGAGGTTTGTAAAGTACTCCAGTCCGCCGATATTCTGAATCTGCACTGCATCCGGAAGATGCTGCTGCCACTCGAAACTCAAGTTCAGCTCGGTGACCGCCTCCGCTTCCGCCGCGGTAATGTCGCCCTCCGGCCTGCCCATTGTGGCGCGCACCATCGCCTCAAGCGTTGGGTCGGTAAACGCGACCACCTTGGATGCCGACGCCGCAGTTCCCGTCGCATCGGGCGAGGCCGCCGCAGTCGCGGCGCAAGCGGTCAGTCCAATCGTAGTCAGCACCGCAAGTATTGCGCAAAACAACTTATTCATCATCGCATTCTCCTCAACACTGCCGGAACTCAATATATGTTCGGATGGATCAACTGGATTATGCTCTAAGCACAATCTATAATACGTGGATTATTGTACTACCAAGAATATAGGATAATCCTTAATAGCCATACCCTCAATTACGATTTTTCCATCTTTCATTGAGTAATCCACTTCTGTATCATACCCCGTCATCACGTCGTACGCGTATATATGTTCACAGGACGGCAAGTCGAGCGTAATATCGCACCAAGAAATTTGCTCACCTTCCGATGCTGCTCTATCATCCCAGTAGGCAAACATCTTGCCTGAATCTACATCGTAGCTATAGCTGTTGATAGGCTCGATATCCGTATTGATTTCGATTCCGTAGGACGCTGCCTTCACACCCGAAAAAAGAGTTGCCGACCTCGCCAACGGATTGTAGCACTCCGGCCAAGCACCAACACCCATTTCACCTCCAGACAAACCGAGCCCGAGATTCATCGCGTTAACACGCTGCACATACTTGGCCGAAAGGATCGGGGGATAGGCGGTCATCATATATGCTTCCTCGGGAGCGACGCTTTCCATAGGCATGTAGTTTCCCTCGCTGCCCCAGAAATCCCCTTGAAATCCGTTACTCCGTGCCTTATCCATCATGGCTGTTACTATGTCGGGATACCCGTAATAATATTCCGGGTAATAGGTTGGCGATATCCAAAAGAAAGAGTGCAGTGTGATTCGATCTGCATATTGAACAACATCGCTTGACACCAACCGGTCAATATAATCCTGTGAATACTCCTCGTAATAAGACGTCGTGTGGCCAATTGAAACGATAGCGTCTGGGTCAATTCTCTTAATGAATGGGTATGCCTTTTTTACAAACTCAATGTAATCATCCGGATCAACATATTGCGGACTGTTACCGATATTCGGTTCGTTCCAGATTTCATAGCAGTCCACAATCCCCTTAAAATGTGTAACGACCTGCTCAATAAACTCTAAATATCGTTCTACCTGCTCTGGATCGTGCAGGCTTCCGTTTCCTTCCTGATTAGACTCTCCAAGATACTCCTTATCCTTAAAGATCAAGTTGTAGGTGATCCGAATCCCGTTGTCATCTAAGGTCTTATAATATTCTTCAATTTTGTCGGATGAATAAAAGTCCGGAACAGCCCAGTTGTCATATGCCCAATCCTGATTATTAATAGCGACGCTGACCCAACTCCATGGCGTCATCGTATCTACCCATTGAATCATGGCATCCAGTTCCTTGTCGGACGAAGA
>DAIRTE010000123.1:0-8298 GCA_036804025.1 Clostridia bacterium
GAGCGCATTGTGACCATTGAGGACGCGGCGGAAATCCAGCTGCAGCAAAAGCACGTGCTCACGCTGGAGGCGCGCCCTGCGAATCTCGAAGGCGCCGGACAGATCACGATTCGCGATTTGGTTCGAAACGCGCTGCGTATGCGGCCGGATCGAATCATCGTTGGCGAGGTGCGCGGCGGCGAAGCGCTGGACATGCTCCAGGCAATGAACACCGGCCACGACGGCTCGTTGACCACCGGTCACGCGAACTCCGCGCGCGATATGCTCGCGCGTTTGGAGACCATGGTGCTCATGGCGGGCATGAACCTGCCGATGTCGGCCATTCGCCAGCAGATTGCCTCCGCAATCGACATCATCGTGCAGCAGGCGCGTATGCGCGACGGCAGCCGAAAGATTGTCGGCATCCACGAGGTGGTCGGTATGGAAGGCGACATCATCGTGACGCAGGAAATCTTTACCTACGATTATGGCGACGGGCGCTCGGCGGGGCATTTTCGCGCCACCGGCATCAAGCCGCGTTGCAGCGAGAAATTGTCCGCCGCGGGCGCAGGTCTGAAAGATGAGTGGTTCCATTAAATGAGTGATCGGCTGAACCGACTGCCGCAGGAAGGAGGAAAAGGGATATGATTCGCACATTGATCGTCGCGGTCTGCACGATTGCGTTCTATTTCATCTTTTACCTGCTTGCGGTGGCGCAAACCAAGCAAAAGCGCCAGATGGGGCAGCGGATGCAGGCTCTGTTTGACAAAACAGAGGAGCAGAGCGAATCCAAGCGATCGCAACGCCGCAGTTCCAAAGCTCATGCGCGCCGACTGGATCAAATTGCCGAAGAACTCTACGTGGCCGGCGTTGCGCTGCGCGCGGACGAGTTTGTGATGATCTGGATTCTGACCGGTGCCGTGATACCGGCCATCGCGCTGTTCCTCGGCGCACCGACGACCGTTTGCATCGCGCTAGTGCTCGTTGGCGTCGCCGCACCGATCTCCTGGGTCATCCTCAAGCGCAACAAGCGGCTTGCCCTGCTCGGCAAGCAACTCTCGGACGCGCTGGGCATTCTCTGCAGCGCGCTGCGGGTTGGCCAGTCTGTACAGACGGCGATGAAGAACGTTGCCGAGGAGATGGAGGAGCCCATTTCCCGCGAGTTTATGCGCGTGTATCGCGAAACGCAATATGGCATGACGCTGGAAGCGAGCCTTGGCGGCATGGTCAAACGAACGAAGAATCCGGATCTGGAGCTCATGTGCTCGGCCATTCTGATTCAGCGGCAGATTGGCGGCAACCTTGCGCAGATTTTGCAGAACATTTCGGATACGATCAACCAGCGCATTCAGATGCGCGGCGAGGTCAAAACGCTGACCTCCGCCGGGCGCTTGAGCGGGTACATCATTGGGGCGCTGCCGTTGCTCATCATTTTGATTTTGATGTTCATCAACCCCAGCTACATCGATATGTTCTTCACCACGCAGTCCGGCCGGATCATGCTGATCATCAGTGCCGTGCTCGAAGTCATCGGGTTCCTGTTTGTTCGCAAGATTGTGAACATCAAAATGTAGAAGGGAGACATTGCATGCGGCTTGTTGTTTTGGTCAGCACCCTCGCGGTGTTTCTCTCGATCATTGCGTTGCTTGGCGGCGTCGGTAAAAAAATCGATCGAATGGATCATCGCTACGCGCAGCTCAAGGAGACCGAGCGCGTGTATAACGACGAAGAACTCAAAAAGTCCTTTTCCGAGCGCGTGTTTCGCCCCGCGGTGCAGCGTGTTTCCGAGCAGATACGGCGTTCGGCAGACAAGAACAAACCGGCTAAGCTCAGCCGCGCAAACCAGAAGGTGGAACGGCAGCTCAAAGCTTCCGGCCTGAAACTGACGTTGCAGGAGTACCGCGTAATCAAGAACCTCATGATTCTGCTGTTTCTGATTGGCGGGATTCTGCTATATGTGGTCCTGCAAATCGATGTTATGTATCGACTGCTGCTTGTGATCGTGATGGCGAACATTCCGGTGCTTGGGTCGAGCTTCTTTTTGAACGCAAAGGTCAGATCGCGTAAGGAGTCCATCATGATCGATCTGCCCGAGGTGATGGACATCCTCGTCGTCAGCGTGGAGGCAGGGCTTGGGCTCGACTCGGCGATTGTGCAGCAGTATTCCAAGAATAAATCCGCCGTGTTGACGGAGCTCAACAGCGCCATTCGCGAAATCCAGATGGGTGTTCCGCGAAAGGTCGCACTCAAGGAGATGGCGGATCGCTGCGACGTAAAGGAGCTCACCGCGTTTGTCACCGCGCTGTTGCAGGCGGAGCAGTTGGGTGTTTCGATTAAGAGCGTGCTGATGCAGCAGTCCGAGCGGCTGCGCGTGGAGCGCAAGCAGATGATTCAGGCCAAGGCGGCGAAGGCTCCGATTAAGATTATGATCCCGACGGTCATCTTTATCTTTCCGGTGGTGTTCATCATTCTGCTTGGACCGGCGGTGGTCAGCCTGATTCAAACGTTCGGTTGATCCCGCAAGTGCACTCGATTTGGTTCGAGTGGCTGGGACAACGCAAGTACAAGAGGAGAACAACGATGAAAACGGTACGCATCCAAAGAAACGGCGAAACACTGGCGTCCGTTTGGCATGCAACGGGATATTTTGCGCGGCTGCGCGGGCTGCTGGGCCGCACCATAGTGCCGGAAGGCGGGCTGCTGCTCACGCCCTGCAACGCGATTCATATGATCGGCATGCGCTATGCGATTGATGCCGTCTATCTGGATAAAAAAGGCAGCGTACTGCGCGCAGACGAGGCGGTTCAGCCGGGGCGGATTTGCCCGATGCAGCGCGGTGCGCGACATGTGCTGGAGCTGTCGGAAGGCAGCATAAAACGACATTCGATACAACTTGGCGACCGGTTGGAGGTGACCTCATGAACGATCGCTTCGAACGAGAAGAAGAGGGAATCGACTCGCTGCGCAGCCGCATGGACGCGGACGCGCGGTTTCGGCGCTCGCTGTCCGGCTACGATCCGCAGGACGTTCGCAACTATGTGGACAACGTCAAGCGAATCTTTACGCAGCAGGCGATGGCCGCAAAACGGGAACAGGAAGATCTGATTGTGCAACTGGACTCGGCAAAGAGCGAGATTCAGGCGAAAAACTACGGCATCCGCAAGATGAAGGAACTCCTCATCGAGCGGGAAACGCAGCTGAACACGGCCAACACGCGCATCAATGCACTCGCGCAGGCGGTGAAAAAACACATTCCCGAGCGAGAAGAGCTTGAGTACCTGCGTCAGCAGGCGGGCGGAGCGGGCGTTTCCGAACGGATTCGAACGCTGGAAACGGAAACCCGTCAACTCCGCGCATCCATGGCGCAAGCCGCCAGGATAATGGAGAGCTGGAAGGTAGAGCGCGGCCAGATTCTGGAGGAGAACGGACGCCTGCGCAGAGAGGTGCAGCTCCTGCGTGCGAACGCGAACGCGTATGCGCAGCCGCCGGAGGCGTATCGGCCGTATGCCGCGCCAACCGCGCCGATCAATCCGCCGGAGCCGCCCGTGCGCCAGACGTATGCGGAGCCGAGTGCGCCGCCCGCCGCGGGCGTGCAGCAGGCGGAGTTTTCGCAGACGGTTGATAAACTTGCCATGATGTTTGCGGAGGCCTACCGGTTGGTCAGCCTGCTCAAGACGAGCACGCCGGAACCGCCGGAAGCGGAGCCGGAGCAAAAGCAGCCGCCGCGGTCTGCGCAGCCGTATATGCAGATTCTGCGTCCGGAAGGTACAACCACGGACAACCTGCACAATCGAAAATAAAGGTTTCTGAGCGACTGGAAATAGAAAAAGATCGGTTCAAACCGATCTTTGGAGAATCGCAACAGAGATCGGCTCGATTTCGTCAGTCAATTTTCTGATAGAGGGGATACTGGGTCGAGTATTGAACTGCCTTCCAGATAAATGTTTGGGAAAACTGCGTCACAACGACGTAGTCCTGCATCGAAACTTCGTTTCCATAGACGGACTCGAGGTTGACCGAGCCAAGCAGCAGATCCGGCACGCCGCCCGCGGCCCAGAGCCGGAGGTTCGCCTCGTTCTCTTCTGCGGATGCCCGGCGATGCGTGGCGTAGCCCATTGCGTCGGAGCCGCCGTTGAGATTGAAAACGATGTTGTGCGCAAAATACGGCAACAACGTCACACTGCCGGAGCTGTTGGTGTCGAGCACGGGCTCGCCGGTCACGGGGTCCTCGTCGTCCCCCCAGCCGCACATGATCCGGCTGGATTCCAAATGATGCTCCTTGATGTAAGCCGCCAGCATGCGACCGTATCCATAATCCTGCTGAATCTCGTGTACGGAGGCGGCTACGGTCCAGTAGATCGATATACTCAGCACGAGAACGCATAGACAGACCTGCAGCGCGCGGGTGAACTCGGCCTTTTTCGCGGCACGGGTCGCGCCGGGCGAATCCGTATCGAGCGTGGCTGTGCTGGACGGCTCGGCGTCCTTGCCGATCTGGGTGTCCACCCAGAGCCAGAACAGCAGAAACAGCGCGGCAATGCCGACATGATGGCGCGAGATGTAAACAAACGCGCCGAACACCGCAAAGAGCGCGTAGGGAATCAGCAGCAGCGCCGTGGTGCGCCGCCTGCGGGATAGATACACCAGCGCCGCCCAGAAGAGCAGACCAAGAACGATCCCGCCGACCAACAAAGGCGCGTAGAACTGGAAGGACGAAAGCAGCATAATCTGTCCGGTAAAGCAGTCGTAGAAGCATGCGTCCGCGGGCAGCACCAGCGTGGTATACAGCAACCGAACGGGCAGGCTGTTCTTTGCGGCAATGCCGGAGGTCGCGTAGGTGTCCGGCGCGGGTAATATCAGCAGCAGGTTGACGATTGCGATGAGCAGCAACAGCGCGAGCGCCCAAGTGCGTCGATCCCGAATGAAGCGGGCGAACCCATTTCGGAAGAGACCCGCTCGCAGCAGTTCGATGAGCCAGACCAGCGCGATGCCGCCCGCGAGCACGAGGCCGTATGCCGAGGCAAGGCAGAGCAGCACCAGCGGTAACACATAGCGAAACGGTCGCTCGTTTCGCGCGGGATAGGCAAGCGCGGCGAGCACGAACGCAAGAAACAGCAGTGAGTACGGGCGGGAGAGTACGCCGAACTGATAGAACAGAAAGAATGTAAACGGCAGCGGCAGTTTCACAATTCGCGGAAACGGGGAGCGAAACAGCAGCAGCCAAACCGCGGCAGAGCAGATGACAATATTGACCGACTTCAGGCCGAGTTCGTAGGAGACGCCGAGTCGCGCGGGCAGCGCGAGCAGCAGATGCCAGAGCGGCGGATGTCCCTCGTAGTGCGGAATGGAAAACAGAATATCCCGCAGGGAGGCAACACGGGCAATTTGCCAGGACTGCGCCTCGTCGAACCACGGTTCGTGGAACGACGCTACGATGCAAAGCAGCACGACATAGAGCGCAAACGCAATCCATTCCGGCGCGACGCCGGGCAGGCGCTCGAATGCATCCAGCCTTTGGGAAATCGAGTGCGTGGACGTTGAGGATTGTTTCGTACCCAACGGGCGTCCTCCTGATTGAGCAAGATTGGATGAATGGATGAAACCGGCAATGGCGGCGTCCATATTCTGCTTGGAAATGTTGTTTCGTGTTCTAGTATAACGCCGAAACAGAACGCCGTAAAGCGGCGGCCTCGTCGGTTTTCTCGTTGGAATATGCGGAGGAATCAACCGAAAAACGGTTGCGGAAACGGGTTTTATTTGAGACTCACGGAGGAATATACATGCGTATCATCAGGAATTGGTTCAAGAAGGAGTCCGGACAGTCGGTTATCCTTGTTGCCCTTGCGTTGGTGGTTCTATGCGGGTTTGCCGCGCTGGGCGTGGACATTGGTGTTCAGTCAACCAATCAGGGACAGCTGCAAAACGCTGCCGACGCCGCGGCACTTGCCGCCGCGCGGGAACTGCCCAGCGCCAGCACTGCGCAGAGTACGGCGGCGCACTATGCGGAGACAAACGGCGTTGATCCGGGCAGAACAACCACGACGACCCCGTATAAGGGGAACGCAAATCGAATTGAGGTTGTCTGCAAGGAGACGGTTCAGTTCTCGTTTGCGCGAATCTTTGGGCTAAAATCTACGGAGATCACCGCGCGCGCCGTGGCGGAAAAGACCGGCATGACCGGCGGCCCGTTTGGCTACGCGATTTTCAGCGGCAGCAAGAACAGCAGGCTTGGTCTTTTCCAATCGGATCTGACGGTCAAGGGCAACGTCCACGGAAACCAGGAGGTTATGGTAAACGGCTCGAACTTGAACTTCAACGGCAACATCGAGGCGGTCGGGCAGTTCTCGACCAGCAGCGGTTCGATTACGGTCACGGGAACCGCGCAGGGCTCTCCCGCCTACGCTTGGGGCGGCACCAGCGGCATTGCGAAGCTACTGAATGCCGCAGCATCAGTGGTCGATATAGCACCGGTGGACCTCGCCGCAGGCGCGCTCGCGAAAGCACAGGCAAACGGCACCTACTATAACGGCAGCCAAACCTTTGGCAGCAGCCTCAACTTGGACAAATGTGTCTACGTCAAT
Source organism: Clostridia bacterium (assembly GCA_036804025.1). Classification (GTDB taxonomy): domain Bacteria; phylum Bacillota; class Clostridia; order Christensenellales; family CAG-138; genus UBA7703. The sequence goes on from DAIRTE010000123.1 coordinate 6,561, forward strand.
GGCAATGTCACCTTAGCGGGAACAACATTCTCGGGCGTCGGCATGCTGGTTGCGACAGGCAACATCACGATCGCCAGCAGTAGCATCGAAGCCTCGTCCGCGGCATCGGCCTGCATCTATTCCACAAACGGTAATATCGAGATCAGTGCCTCAAATGTTCGCGTCGACGGTGTGTTATACGCCCCCAACGGGCGCATACAGATCAGCCAAGCAAATTGCGTTATCAACGGTCGCGTGATCGGCAATGAGGTGCAGCTCAACGGCAGTAACACAAAGGTCCTTTCTGATTCAAACGATCTTGCATTCCTGCCCGGCGGCGGCGTTACGCTGGTTGAGTAGTACTGAATACGAATAAACGCAAGAGGCCGTCCGGCTTGCCGGACGGCCTCTTTTGTGTTGCCGGATTGCGGACAATGCAACAGGTGGCGCAAAAAAGCACCTATTTCTCGTTCAATTCAGAAAGCGCTTTGAGACCTGAAACGGGATAATTTCCCCATTCTAGCATGTGATACGTCGAAAATAGTTTCGTGACTTTTTATTGACGGCCAGAGAAAACACGGCTATATTGGCAGTGTTAAGCAAGTTCAGACCGAAACTAATTTCGGTATCAGTCAAACGAAAGCATATTGAATCCCGTTTAGGGCACTCCTTCGCGGCACATCGCCGCAGACAAACATCCCAGCAATGGCGCTTGGAACAGAAGATACTCTTGCAAAAGCTCCACCCGAAACAGGCGAAACTGTTTTCGGCATGAGCGTTCGATTTTATGCAAAATTTCGAAAACTGCGCGGTGGCGCAACGTTTGGAGGACAAAGGCAACTCATGGAACGCAAAAACATCTTTCGGCAACTCCTCGAAAAATTCATCGACATCCGCGAGGCGGGCGTGCTCATGCCGCTGCTGCTGGCGGTGATTCTGTTCACGGCAAAGAGCGACAAGTTCCTCTCGGTCAGCAACATGACAAACGTCATGCGCACCGCGGCGTTTACCATCATCACTTCCATCGGTCAGGCGTTCCTGATCATCGCGGGCAGCTGGGATATTTCGGTTGGCGCGGTGTTCTCCGTCGGCGGCGTGGCCGCGGCGGCGTTGATGAGTTACTACGGCTTCCCGATCTGGCTTGCGGTGCTGGTTGCCCTCGTGATTGGCGGCATCTTCGGCGTGTTCAACGGCTTTCTCGTGCAGAAGATCAAACTCCCGCCGTTCATCGCCACCATGGGCACCATGTATGCGGCGCGCGGCCTCTGCACCGGCTATACGAAAGGCGTTTCGGTCTATCCGCTGCCGGATGCCTTCCTCGGCATTGGACAGGGCGGAATCGCGATTGGCAGCTATCAACTGCCGTATGTCATCGTGATTGCGCTGGTCATGGCGGTGATCGCCGGGTTCATCCTTAGGTACACGGCGTACGGCCGGCGGCTCTTTGCCGCAGGCGGCAACGGCGAGGCGGCGCGGCTCGCGGGCATTCCGACCGTTCGCATTCGCTTCTCGGCTTTCGTGCTCACGGGCGTTCTTGCGGCCCTGACCGGCGTGCTGATGGCCTCCCGCGTGGGCAGCGCCCAGCCGAACATCGGCTCCGGCTTTGAAATGACCGTCGTCGCGGCCTGCGTCATCGGCGGCATCAATATGGAAGGCGGCGCGGGCTCCATCGTTGGCGTCGTGATGGGTAGCTTCTTTATGGCGATGATCAGCAACGGCATGACGCTCATCAAGATCGACGCTTACTGGCAGCAGCTCG
>DAIRTE010000124.1:0-8298 GCA_036804025.1 Clostridia bacterium
ATTTATGTCGGGTATCGCTACTATGACACGGCGCAGAAAGCCGTTCGTTACCCGTTTGGCTACGGGCTTTCGTATACGAACTTTACCTATAAAAACCTACAGCTCAGCGGGAGCACGCTGCACCCGAATGAAACGCTGACCGTCTCCTGCGACGTAAGCAATACCGGTTCGCGCGCGGGCAGCGAAACGGTGCAGCTCTACGTGTCCCATCGTTCGCCGGTTGTGTTTACCGCCGCGCAGGAGCTCAAGGGGTTTGAGAAAATCGCGCTCCAGCCGGGGGAAACAAAGACCGTTTCCTTTGTTCTCAATCGCCGCGATTTGTGCTATTATGATGTGGTTGCCAAGGACTGGCTCGTCGAGGGCGGCTCCTACGAGATTCGTCTGGGCGCTTCCAGCCGCGACATCCGGCTGTCGGCCACCATCGAGGCCGCGCTGGACGTAGGCCTGCATCTGCCCGATCATCGTGTGGACGCACCTTGCTATTATGACCTGTCCAACGGCATCTCCGTTCCGGATGATGCGTTCGCCGCCGTGCTCGGTCGGCCCATTCCGCCGCGCGAGCGGCAAAAGGGCGAGCCGCATACGCTGAACACAACGCTCGAAGAAGCGCAGGATTCGTTCTGGGGGCGTCTGCTCGTTTCTGTTGGCCGAAGAATCGCAAACAATATGGCTCAAACCGACGAGGTGAGCAGCGGAATTGCAGATCGCGTGCTCTTTACTTCGCCGCTGCGCATGATGAGCATGGAAGGCGGCGGCGTTCCGCCCCGCGTGGTGGAAGGCATCGTGATGCTGCTGAACGGGCATTTCTTTGCGGCAATATGGCATATGCTCACCAAGCAGCCGTAAGTCTCGTCTTGCGTGTTTCCTCCGAGAGATGTTCTTGTTCGCTCCAATCCTTTGGAGCTGATATTTCGCGTTTCATCCCACCAATTAAATAGTCAGAATTTTTCTTTCGGAGGTCACTCGATGCATTCCGTACTCTCCCGCTTCGCGCTGTCCGGCACGCCCGTCTCCTGCGAGCCCTATGGAAACGGGCATATCAACGGCACGCAGCTCGTCGTTTGCGACAACGGCGTAAAGTATATTCTCCAGCAGATCAACACGAGCGTATTTCGCGAACCCATTCCCCTGATGCGTAACATCGAACTGGTCACGGCACACCTGCGGCGCAAGATTTCGAACCCGCGAGGCGTGCTTTGCCTCGTTCCCACGCACGACGGCATGCACTATGCCGTGGAGGACGGCTCTTATTGGCGCGTATACGATCTGGTTTACGACAGCGTTTGCTATCAAACGGCGACCAAAGCGTTGTTTTACGAAACCGCCGTCGCGTTCGGCCGGTTTCAGAATCAGCTGGCCGATTTTCCCGCCGAGCAACTCGCCGAGACCATTCCGCATTTTCACGACACTCCCGCGCGCTATGGTGCGTTTGTGCATGCGGTGGCGGAGAACGCCTCCGGCCGGAGCGCATCGGTCGAGCCGGAGATTGAATTCGCGCTCGGCAGACAAGCCTTTACCCATACGCTGACCGATCTGCAGGCGAGCGGCGATCTGCCGCTTCGGGTGACGCACAACGACACGAAGATCAACAACGTGCTCTTTGACGCGGAAACGCAAAAGGCGCTCTGCATCGTCGATCTCGACACGGTCATGCCCGTACTGTCGGTCAACGACTTTGGGGACGCGATTCGCTTTGGCGCGTCTACGGCGGTGGAGGATGAGCGGGATTTGAGCCGCGTGCATTTTGACATCGGGTTGTTCGAAACGTATGTGCGCGGGTATCTTTCTACCTGCGGAAAGAGCCTGACGCAGACGGAGATCGAGATGCTGCCCGTCGGCGCAAAGATGATGACGCTCGAATGCGGCATGCGGTTTTTAGCCGATCATATCGCCGGGGACGTCTATTTCCACATTTCACGCGAGAACCAAAACCTCGACCGCGCGCGCACGCAGTTTCAGCTCGTCCGGGAGATGGACATGCGTTGGGACGATATGCGCCGCATCGTGAAGGAAGCCGTCCTGCACCTATAACAAGAGTAATATTTCCGAATAATATAAGCATCGTATTTTAGCGAAAAACCGCGAAACTCCACAGAATATTGTGGAGTTTCGCGGTTTATTTGACGCAAAGTTCACCGTGTGTTAACATTTCAGACTAGTGAGCGACACAAATTGAAATGCGGGTGGATGCGGATGCTGTTCATACTAAGCATAGTTCTTGTGGTAATTACGGTTGCCTTTTTTTTACTTTATCTCTTTTTTAAGAACAAGTCGGATAAATTGAGAAAGCCATGCTTGTATGTGCCGCAAGACGGGAAAGAAGTCCCCGTATTAGCGATGAGCCACATTCAAAGCTCTATCTCGCCATTCTTATTATTTTGCTTATTTTCTTCGCCCCGCTGATCCTTTACTTAGCGTTCCGTATGAATAAGGTAGAAGCCTCCAGCGTTGCGGAATCAACGCCTAGCCCTTCAGCGGTAGTAGCGGCAACTTACACTCCGGAGCCCACGGCTAGCCCCAGCCCCGTAATTCCGCCGCTCCCCGATGCGAAATTTGTCGTTTGGCTAGACGACCTGACTCCATTCACCGACTACAAAGACAACTTCACAATTGGAGGTTGGGGTGATCGGACGTCCTTTCTAATTGGCGATAGGAGTTATTCCCACGGCATCGGAATGCAGATTTGCGGAACCGCGCAAGAACAGTTGGTGGATGACGATGATACTTCGGAAGGCGTATTCACGCATAACTGCAAAATGACCTCTATGTCGTATGCTTTGCGAGGCAACTATTCGAAACTCGTATTTTCACTAGGAGTCGATTCAAACGTAAAAGGAGAATTTGGTCCTAAGGAAAGAAATGGAGAAGGACGGATTGTCTTAACCGATATGAGTCGAAATGGTGACAGCGTTTTATTCGACACAGGCTGGCAAGACTATACATATGAGAAATACGAAGTTGAGGTTCCATTAAAAGGTGTTGATATCTTCAAAATTACTGTTATGTCCAAAAACTATGAGAAGTCCGCTACAAAGAAGGGTCTTCGTTTTGCGATTATCGACGCCTTGTTATTTGTAAACAGTACCATATGAATTCTGCCTGAACCATGCTGCTCCATTCATAACGAAGGCCTTAAACTGACATGAGGTGATAGTATGAACATAATCGAATTCTCAATAAAGTATAACGGATTAATCGCTTTGATAGGCGCAATCGTCGGAATTATTGAAATTTTGATTGCGATGATTGCATCAATTAAGAGACTGAAAAAGTCCGGCGGTCCTAACATTGGCAACCTCTTTGATCGGATCAAACGAGAGCCGATTTACATTGTTTTGCTGGTCTGTTTATTATCGCTCGCCATCATCCTCATGTTTGCAATTCAGCTCAATTCAGCAAATAAGAATGAAAATAGCAGCGCTGTGTCTGCGACGCCAGCGCCTAGCAACCCCGTAACCGCAGTTGAAACGCCAACCGAGATCCCTGAAGTGGCGTATACACAAAAATCGATCTATCTGGATGAGTTCCCGCCGATTCTTGAGCGAGACGGAAACTTCTTCTTCGGCGGCTGGCAGGATGCGGTGAAGTTCATGCTGGATGATCGCGCATATTCGCACGGGATCGGTATGCGAATCAGCGGCACTGACTCTGAAGAACCCGTCGATACTTCCGATTGTCCTGATGGAATATTTCGCGATGATTGCAAGCAGGTGTCGGTTGATTTTGCACTTCGATCGAAATACGACTCGTTATCCTTCTCCATTGGCGCCGATAAAAGCGATATGCGGTATTATGGGCCAGAAAAACAGAACGGAATCGCACAAGTTCAAATCATCGATTCGGATAAAAACAATATTCTTTTTGATACTGGTTGGGTCGATAACGCCTATGCACGTTACAACGTTGATATCAGGATGCAAAATATCGATAAACTCAGAATCATCTACCGCACCTGCGGGATACAGTATAAAAGCATGAAGTTTGGACTTCAATTTGCGATGGTTAATCCAATCTTAACGCTTAATGAGGATTGATTGACTGCGCTCTATTCGCAACCGAATATACTTCATGGCTTGTTCAACCCGAACTCGATTTGATAAACCTAATCTTTACATCAGGGGAGGCCTTAAACATGAGCCTTGCAATGGATAGCTCCGTTCTCTACCAAATGCTGGGGATCCTTTTCTTCAGTCTCATTGGTTTGATTGCGTCGATTATTCGAATTCGAAATCCTAAAATCAATGCCGAAGAAGCAGCGTTGGTACCGGCAGGCAGCAGCTATAATCGCATCATGCGAAATAAGAACTTGCGTAGCATGTTTACGCTCATACTCTTTTTCGTCATCTTTGTCGTATCACTGATATCGCTTGTATATCAGTTAACGTTGAAGTCTGTTTCGACTGAGGCCCCAATCGTCGAAGCCACCCCAACGCCGACCATCGTGCTGCAAACCGCAAGTCCTGCGCCAACAGTGGACACTACGACGAAGAAATTCACGCGCTTGGATGAGCTTATGCCAATCGTTGCGCAAGATGGCAATTTCTTCTATAACGGCTGGCGAGATGGAACTGCATTCAAAATCGATGGACGTGCCTATTCGCATGGAATCGGCGTCCTTTTCTCCGGCACGGAGAATGAGACCTTTGTTTCTGCAGCGGATTCTCCGAACAATATCGACAGAGGCGACTGCAAAGAGGTCTCCATGGAATTTGCGTTACGAGGTGCATACTCGCAGCTTGACTTCTCAATTGGAGTCGATAGCGGAGACGTTATCTCATTTGGCGACAAGAACAAAAACGGAATAGCGCAGTTGATTATTTTGGACAAAACACAAAACACGGTGTTGTTCGATACCGGCTGGCAAGATTATTCCTATGCAAAATATGATGCTTCAATTGACGTCACCAATGTGGACATACTGAAAATAGTCTACCGCACCTGCGGCGTCAGTACCTCAAATAAGCTGAAAAATCCCCTTCGCTTCGCGATTGTCGATCCGATTCTGATTCTCAAGAGCGACGCCGAATAGCCCCTACCCTCACCTCAACAAACACATAAACAAACAGCGCCCGTTCGGGCGCTGCTTTTGTTTGAGAAAACAAGCTTTAATTTTTGCCGGCGATGAGTCGGCTGACGAAGATTAGCAGGCACGCGCCGCCGATGGCGATCAGAAACCCGGTGAACGACCAGGCGTTGCCGGAGCCAATGCCCGTCCAGTCCGCGAGCCAACCACCAAGCACAGCGCCCGCGATGCCGACGATGATGTTGCGTAATAAGCCACCCTTGCCATGCATGATCTTGCTGGCAATCCAGCCGATCAATGCGCCGAGAATCAGCCATCCGATAAAATGAAACATATAAGTTCAGTCCCCCTTCGTATTTCTATTGATTGCGCAGTGTTTCGAATTGCCGCGCATATTTATGTTTGTTTGTTCTCTGGTCGCGTGTCCGTATTTGAATCACCCGAAACGCTGCTTTCCGGTTTCTGTTTTGTGGCTTTCCTCGGAAAGAACACGCGAAACAGCACGTTTGCCACCGCCGCGATCACGGGGCCGAGAATTGCACCCACGCCGCCAAAGAGCAGCAGCCCGCCCACCGAGGCAAGTAGCGTGATGATTGGCGAAAGCCCAACGCTCTTTCCGATGATGATTGGGTCGAGAATCATCCGCAGCACAACCATGGCGATATATGTCGCGCCGACGGTGATTGCCATCGGCACATTCTTCGCAACCAGCGCGATGATTGCCCACGGCACGAACACGATGCCGGAGCCGATCACCGGCAGCAGGTCGAACAGGCTGATTCCGACGGCGATCAATGGCGACCACCACTTCATGCCCGCTACGATCATGCCGATGGTGACCACGACGAAGTTCACACCAAAGAGAATCAGCTGCGCCTTGCCAAACCCCAGCGCGGTTGACCCCAGTTCCTTGAGTGCCTGTACGAATCGATTGTTCTTCTGTTCCATAAGCTGTATTATAGTAAAAAGCAGTCGTTCCGACAAGCGAACTTTTTGCGTCATTCCGATAAGATAACTTACTGAGTATTTTTGAGAGGAGAACCTATGTATTTTCTTCTTGCGCTGTTGCCCGTGCTCCTAATGGCGCTGGCGGCCGCCCGCCTGTTTCGCCGAACGCTGGGGCAAACGCTGCCCGTAGTGCTGTTCTTCGTGGTATTGGTCGTGTACCTTGGCGGGCTTCTTGGCTCGCTGACCGCGGGGCGAATCGCGATTGTCCTGATCGGCATCGCTTCTTTGCTGTATTTATTCGTTTCGCTTGCCCGCGACAGCGGTTTTCGGCAAAACCCGCGTTCACTCTTCAGCGCGGATCTTGCGCTTGTACTCACAAGTGCAGTATTGATTGCACTCCTGACCATTGGGCGAAAGGTGACCGATATGGACTCCTTCGAGCAATGGGGCTATATCGTCAAGAAGATGTACTACACCGGCTCGCTGCTCTCCGCGCGCGGGCAGTATGCGTCCACGCTCTCCTACCCGCCCGGAATGGGGCTGCTGCAATACTATTTCGCGAGTTTTTCGCCCAGTTTCAATGAAGCGGATCTGTTTCGCGCGCGTGATCTGCTCGCGCTCTCACTGCTGTTGCCGTTCTTTCATAATCTGGATTGGAACCGTTGGAAGACGCTGCTGCTGGTCGTACCCATTGCGCTGTTGCTGCCGTTTCTGGAGTATGCGGGGTTTGCCAGCGATCTCGTCGTCGATCCGATGCTCGGATTGCTGTTTGCCTGGCTGATTGTCGCGGCTGCGGAGGAAACCCCGGTCCATTGGTTCACGCTGGTCGGTCTTGGACTTGGATCGTTCCTACTCTCGTTTACGAAGGTTTCCGGCGTGTTTTTCGCGATTCTGGCGGCGGCAATCCTGTTTTTCCAGCGAATTCGCCGTCCCCTTCCGAAGCACCTCCCGTACCCCCGCCCGCGTTGGGCGCTGCCCGCGCTCGTTGTGCTACTGGGTGGAATTGTCGGTTGGCTCACCTGGCAGCTCACCGTTTCCGCACACGCGGCGAGCGGTTCGCTCTCCGCCGTGCTCGCGCTGAAAAACGGGTTTCTACCCTACCAAAAGGAAACCATCGTCAACTTCCTCGACGCACTGTTTGTCGCCGAGGGAGGCGCAGGGCTTGGCGAGCTCTCTCCCGTGCTCTGGATTGCCGTTGTGCCGTTCCTTTCCGCCATCGCAGTACGCATCTTCAACGCCAATCCCTATGAGGGGAAACAGAGCCGCTTGGACGCGCTGCTGTTGACGGCCGGGTATCTCGTTTGGCTCCTTGTGCTGTTGATGGGCTACCTGACAAGCTTTGTCGAGGGCGAGGCGCTCTCGCTTGCCGCCTTCTCTCGCTATCTTTCGTCCTATCAGCTCGGCGCGCTCGTCGTGTGCCTCTATCCCGTTGTGCATGCAATGACCTTGCGCGAACCGCATGCCAGACGAAATCTGCTGGCGCTGTTGCTGATTGCGCTGCTATTGATGGCGCCGCTGCGCAGCGTGATTGATGCGACCATTGGCGCGCCATACGCAAACACAAAAACCGCGGACTGGCGCGCGCGTTATGCTCCCGCCGTCCGGCTCTACGATCGGCTTGATCCGGCAAACACCAAAATTTGTTTTCTGGATGAGAACCCCACCGAGCCCGGCTATTCGTTTGCGTTGTTCCAGTTTGAAGCGCTGCCATATGACGTGGAGAAGGCCGTTGCCTGGCGGCTCGGCGGGCCGTACTACGACGCGGACTACTACTCGCTCTCCCCTTCCGCCGAGGAATGGGGACAGGCGTTGCTGGACGGCGGATTCACGCATCTATACCTGCGGACGACCAGCGATTCCTTTGCAAACACCTATGGCTCGCTGTTTGCCAACGCTGCGGACATCCAGTCGGACACGTACTACACCATATCCGAATCAAACGGGCAGGCTCTGCTCACGCGCGTCAATCCCGCATAAGTAAAACGATAGAAGCACGACAAAGGCGACGGGAAATCCCGTCGCCTCTTTGTTTGCGCGTTGTTGTTATCGTCTGACAATTCGATAGTACGTCTGCGCCGTGATTCGGTATATGCCAAAGTAGAGCAGCGTAAACGCCAGCAGCGTTCCACCGATGCACGTCAGCACCAGCCCCCAGTCGTAGAGCATGAAGGAGCGAAGCATCTGCGCCATAATCTTGGACGCAAAGAGCATATGCAGCGCGGTTGCCGCCAGCGGCAGGAAGAATACCCAGAGCACCTGCGAGTTGATCGTTCGCTTCACCTGCTCGTCGTCCATGCCGACCTGCTGGAGAATCGCGAAGCGCTCCT
>DAIRTE010000125.1:0-3021 GCA_036804025.1 Clostridia bacterium
AACGCAAAAAGGTTGCCGTTCGCGGACATAAAATGATGAAGGACAAGCGGGACGAGCTCGTTCGCCGCTTCATCGAATACGCCCGCAAGAACAAGGTTCTGCGCGAAGAGGTAGAGGAAAAACTCTCCCGCGCAATGAAGAGCTTTGTGCTTGCGCGCGCTTCTATGAGCAACGCCGAGGTCGAAGAAGCGCTGATCTATCCCGTGCGCGCGGCGGAGGTTTCCGCCGGGATTCAGCACGTGCTCTCGATTCAGGTGCCGCAGCTTGGCATTCAGGCGCAGGATGGGTTCACCTATCCCTACGGGTTTGCGACGACGAGCGCGGATCTCGATCTTTCCGTGCAGCTGCTCGCCGAGGTGCTGCCGCTGCTCGTTCAGCTTGCGGAGATTGAAAAGACCTGCAGCCGCCTCGCGGACGAAATCGAGAAGACGCGCCGCCGCGTCAACGCGCTGGAGTACGTTATGATTCCGCAGTTCACGGAGACGATTCGCCGCATTCAGATGAAGCTCGAAGAGAACGAACGCGGAAACCTGACGCGACTGATGAAGACCAAAGAGATGCTTCAGCAGCAAAAAGAAGGTTAAGACTTTCAAAAAACGAAGATTCATGGTAGAATCATCGAAATCTCGTAGACAGAGGCGATTGACCATGGATATTCAGAAGCTTGCGCAGGAACACGGGTTTTCGCAGTGCTTCGTGTTTTCGGTAGAACCATTCTGCTTTTACGAGCGCCGCTTACAAGGCGGCGCTTTGCATTCCGCCGGACGTGATTTGACGATTGACATCGGCGCGGACGCACCTTGGGCAAACGCGCTGCTCGCGCTGATCTTTCCCTATCGTCCCTATACGGACGACATCCCCGTCTCGGGGAATTACCCGTCCAGCAACGCCTCCTATCACGCATCCGGCGCGCTGATGCGAAAGCTCCGGTCGCTGGGGGTACGCGTTGAACGCGCGGAGGTTCCGGTGCGCGAGATGCTGCTGCGAAATGGCGTCGGTTCCCCGCTGAAAAACGGGCTGACCTACCTGCCGGGGTTCGGCACGCGGTATTCCGTTCAAACACTTCTTGTCGAGCTGCCGGAACCGATCTATACGCCGGTCAAGGAGCCGGAACCCGTCCGCTGCGTCGGCTGCCACGCCTGCGAACGGATTTGCCCCAGCAAGGCGATCTCCGACGCGGGGTACGATTTTCAATCGTGCGCACGCGCGTATATGGGCGGCGACCCGATGGAGGATTGGGTGATGGACGCGCTGACCTGCATCTTGGGCTGTGAGCTTTGCCAGAGAGTCTGTCCGTATAATTTCGGCATCGAACCGATCAGCGAAATGCCGGAAGCGTTCCGACTGGAAGAGATTCTGCGTGGTAACGTCAAGCCCGCGCTCGAAATCGTCGGTAAAAACCTCAATAAGCAGGGGCGAATGATTCAGCACGCCAGCGTGGTTGCGGCAAAGCAGAACCGAGCCGACCTGATTCCGCTGATCGAACCGCTGATGAGTGATCCGCGTGAGGGCGTTCGCGTGGCGGCGGAATACGCGCTGAACCGCTTACGTACGCAATAACGTTTACAATCTTGTCGCATGCCGTTCAAACGGAACCGGAAAATCCAATTTACTTTCGTTTGTCCGGCATGGTACAATAACAACAGAAATTCAGTTTGCCGCGCTAAGCGGGGAGATAGCGGTGCCCTGTACCTGCAATCCGCTATAGCAGGGTGGAAATCCCGTTCCCCGGCAAGCGCCTGTGGGGTCAGATCCCGATAAGGGGCGTTGAGCGTCGGGTCCCGTGCAATCGCAGGCCGTGAACCATGTCAGGTCCTGACGGAAGCAGCATTCAGCGGAACTTGCGATGTGCCGCGGAGCAGCCTGAAAGGAGCAACCTGTCGGAGCGTCGCCCGGAGACGTGTTTGTCAAAGAACGGGTGCGCGGCAAAGTCTTGACCGGCGCGTGAAATACATTGCGCCGGTCGTTTTTCTTTTTCGGTAGAATTACAGCAAACAAACTTTTGTTGGAGCGAGATTTCTATGGAAGATTATTCGGTGTTCGACATCATCGGCCCGCGCATGACCGGGCCTTCCAGTTCGCATACGGCGGGCGCAGTTCGGCTCGCGCACATTGCGCGGCAAATCGCAGGACAGGACGTCGCGCAGGCGACGTTCACGCTCTACGGCTCGTTTGCCGAAACCGGCAAAGGGCACGGCACGGATAAGGCGCTGGTTGCTGGCGTGCTCGGCATGGAGCCGGACGACGTTCGCATCAAGGAAGCTTACGCCGTCGCGCGCGAGATGGGCGTTCTCATTTCGGTGGAGTTTTCGGACGAGCCGGCGAAACACCCGAATACCGCACGCATCGTGATTACCGGCGCAAATGGGCAGGAGACGGAGGTCGTCGGCGAATCGGTCGGGGGTGGAAACATCCGCATCTCCGAAATCAACGGCCTTGAGGTCGAGTTCTCCGGCGAGTATCCGACGCTGATCATTCAGCACAACGACCAACCGGGCGTCATTGCCGAGGTGTCGCATGTGCTCGCGCAGCTCAACGTAAACATTGCGTTCATGCGCGTGTTCCGCCACGGCAAGGGCGAGGACGCCTACATGACGATTGAGACCGATCAACCGGTCACGCCGGACATGCAGACGATGATTCGGCGGCTTTGCAGCGGCATCAACAAACTGTTTGCGGTGTAAGGAGGGAACGAGCCATGCTGTTATCGGAAGCGTTTGTCAACGGCGAATCCCTTCGCCGCTATTGCCAGGAAAACGATATTCCCATCTTCGAGGCGATGATCCGCCGCGAGGAAAAGCAGAGCGAGCGCTCGCGGGAAGAGATTCTCGCAGAGATGAAGCTCAATCTCGACGTGATGCGCGCGTCCGTCGAGCGCGGGCTCAACGAGAAGGTCGAGTCCGTCAGCGGACTTTCCGGCGGCGAGGCGATGCGACTGTTTAAGTACGGAAAGCACAATCCGTTTTCGGGCTATACCGCTTGCCGCGCGGCAGCCTCCGCCATGGCGGTTGTCGAGGTGAA
>DAIRTE010000125.1:3121-8288 GCA_036804025.1 Clostridia bacterium
GTTACGCTGATCGGTTCGCAGGCGATCGTCGTACTGCAAAGCTACATCAACTCCTGGATTTCGCAGCGCATCATTTTTGACATGCAAAACCAGATGTACGAGCATCTGCAACAGATGCCGCATTCGTTCTACACGAACGAGAAGCAAGGCGACATCCTCACGCGCATGGATAACGACATCAGCGGCGTTGGCAGCGTGATTACGAACACGTTGACCACGTCGGTCTCCAGCGTGGCGACGTTGATTGCGACGCTGGTTGCGCTGTTTTCGCTGAACTGGAAGATGGCGCTGGTCGGCATCGCAATGGTTCCCTTGACGCTGATTCCTGCGCGACGCGCCGGAAAGGTACGCTGGCAGATTCTCTCCGAGGCGCAGGGGGAGCGCGACAACCTGAATCAACTGATTACGGAGACGCTGAGCGTGTCCGGCTCGATGTTGATGAAGCTCTTTACGCGCGAGAAGTCCGAGTACGACCGTTTCGTAAGTGTGAACGAACGCGTGACAAAATTGACGCTCAAGGAATTGCGCAGCGGAAAATGGTTTGTCATGCTCATTGGCACCTTTGCTCAGATTGGACCGCTGCTGATCTATTTTGCGGGCGGATGGCTGATCATCGCGCAAAAAGACCCCGTGCTGACGATTGGTACCATTACGGCGATGATCGCGCTCGTGAACCGGCTGTACGGGCCGGTCAGTTCGCTGCTGAACATCGGCGTCGATTTTACGCGTTCGCTCGCGCTCTTTACGCGCATCTTCGACTATTATGATAAGGAGATAACGATCAAGAGCAAGCCGAACGCGGCAAAGCCTGATCTGTCGAATCCGCAGATTCGCTACGAGCACGTTTCCTTTGCCTATGAGCAGAAGGAGCCGATTCTGAAGGACATCTCGTTTACCATTCCATCCGGCAGCATGGTCGCGATTGTCGGTGCGTCCGGCGCGGGCAAGTCCACCGTTGTAAACCTGCTGCTTCGGTTGTACGACGCAAGTGCGGGGAAGGTGACGATTTCCGGCACCGACGTTCGAGAATTTGACTTGACCTACCTTCGGCAGAACATTGGCGTGGTCACGCAGGACGCCTATCTGTTCAACGGAACCATCCGCGAGAATTTGCTCTATGCCAAGCCGGATGCGACGCAAGAGGAGCTGGAGCGCGCCTGTGCCATCGCGAACATCCACGAGTTTATTGCCGCGCAGGAGGCGGGTTACGACTCGATGGTTGGTAACCGCGGCCTCAAACTCTCCGGCGGTGAAAAACAGCGTCTGTCGCTCGCGCGCGTGGTGCTCAAAGACCCGAAGATTCTTGTGCTGGACGAGGCGACCAGCTCGCTGGACTCCATTTCGGAGAACGCGATTCAAAACGCGCTGGAGGCCGTCATGAAGGGGCGAACCAGCATCGTGATTGCGCATCGTCTTTCGACCGTGCTTGCGGCGGATCGGATTCTTGTGCTCCAAAACGGAGTTGTGCAGGAAGAGGGGACGCACGAGGAACTGCTTGAGCGCGGCGGCGTCTACCGCGAGCTCTATGAAACGCAGTTCAAGCGCGTGCTGGAACGGGAATTATCATAATAGACGGGTATAAATAATGAAAGTTGGCCTTTTTCAGTTTGCGATGACCGATCATCCAATTGAGAATATAACGCGCATTAGAGCGGCGGTAATCGAAGCGGCGCAACAAGGCGTCGAGCTTTTGTTGCTGCCCGAGTGCGCGTTGACCGGATATCCGAAAGCCGATCCACACACGATTAAAACGATCAGTTTTCAGGAAGTTGAGCATGCGCTTGTTGATTTGGAGTGGCTGGCAATAGAATACGCACTATGCATTGTCGCTGGCACGGCGGAGTTTTTGGAAGGAAAGTATTACAACAGCGCCGTTCTGGCCGCGCCCGGTCAAAAAGCACATGTAATTTATCGAAAAAGAGCGCTTTGGGGATGGGATGCGGACAATTTCTCTCCCGGAGAGATAGAGGATGGCGTTTTCGAGATCGACGGGTTTCGCATTGGCGTTCGAATTTGCTTTGAAGTGCGTTTTCCGGAGTATTTCCGCGAGCTATACCGAAAGAAAGTGGATTGCGCGGTCGTGCTGTTCTGTGACACTTTGGAAGAGGACTCAACGGAGCGATACGATTTGATCCAATCACATTTGAGAACACGCGCGGTTGAAAACATCGTTCCAGTGGTCAGCGTCAACAGCGCTGGCGTATACCAAACCGCACCAACGGCGGTGATCGATCCGGATGGGGACGTGGTTTCCGAGTTGCCGCGGCATGCGGAACAATTACTAATCTATGAGCTTAAAAAGCCGATAGAAGATTCTTTTGGAGCACGGGGAAGAAGATCCATATCCGACAGACTGACATAAAAACGAGCCGGGAAGCCCCGGCTCGCTTTATTGTTAATCGAACGATTCTTATTTGAAGAGAATGGAGACGGACTTGTAGAAGTCCCAGTCCACTTCCTTGCGTTCGGTAACGGCCTTGTCGAGGTCTGCGGTCACGATGGCCGTGCCCTGCAGCGCGACCATGTTGCCGTACAGCGAGTTGACGACGAGTTCGCCCGCCTTGAAGCCGAGCCGCGTACCGAGCACGCGGTCGAAGCAGGAGGGGGAGCCGCCGCGCTGGATGTGACCGAGCACGACCGAGCGGCACTCGAAGTACTTGCGCTTCTCGTCGAGCGAGGCGTCCGCGCGCATAGCCTTTTCAATACGCTCCGCGAGCGTCTTGGCAATCTCTTTTTCGAGCAGCAGCTTGTTGCCGAAAGCATCCAAGCCAACGCTTTCTTCCACTTCGCCCTTGAGCTCAAAACCTTCCGCAACGGCGATGATCGTGTGGCGCTGTCCCTTGATGTAGCGGGAGCGGATCACCTGCATGACCTCGTCAAACGTCTTGGGGAATTCCGGAATCAGAATGAGGTTCGCGTCCGCCGCAAGGCCCGCCTGAACGGCGATCCAGCCGGTGTGACGACCCATGCACTCGACGACGAAGCAGCGCGCGTGGCTCGCCGCGGTCGTGTGCAGACGGTCGATGCATTCCATCGCGATGTTGCTCGCGGTGTCGAAGCCAAAGGTGTAGTCCGTGCAGGAGAGATCGTTGTCAATCGTTTTCGGCACGCCGATCATCTTCATGCCCATCTTCGTGAGCTTGTTGGCAACGCCGAGGGTGTCGTCGCCGCCGATGGCAACCATGCCTTCGAGGCCAAGGCTCTCCAGCGTCTTACGAACGCGCTCGGGGCCGTTTTCTTCCTTCATGACGTTGGTGCGGCTGCTTTCCAGAATCGTGCCGCCCTTGGTCTGAAGACCTTCCACGTCCTTGAGGCTCAGCCAGCGGCCTTCACCGGTCAGCGCGCCGCGCCAGCCAGCGGAGAAGCCGTAGACTTCGATGCCCGCCGCCGCACATTCCTCGACGACGCCGCGGATAACCGCGTTGAGACCCGGGCAGTCTCCGCCGCCCGTGAGAATACCAATTTTACGCATGCTATTTTACCTCCTAATTAATATCTTCGAGCATTTCCGAAATGAGTGAACCGAAAATGCTTTTGATTCGATTTGATTTGGGTTTTATCTATTCGAGTACGCGATCCACGACAGAATCCACGAGTTTGCCGATGTCCGCTATGCTTTTAAGATGGTTTTGCTCCATGCAGGGGATGATGTGGATGCCTGCCATGCGCTGCGAGTAGTCAATGTACTTTTGCCGTGCGCGCTTTTGAATGTCCGGCAGGGCTTCATAGATATCCGGCTGATCACCAACGTATTCCCGAAATCCCTTTTTACCGACGTTCTCGTAGGCCTGCTCCGGATTCATATCCAGCACGATGTGCGCGTCCGCCTTCGGAATGCGAAAGTGCTCGTATTCCAGTTCCAGCACAAAATCGAGCAGGTCGGGCTTGCCGAGGTCGCGCTCGCGAACGGACTGATAGACGGCGTTGCTGAGCACATAGCGATTGATCAATAGCACATCTGTATTCGAAAGATCGCGATCCCGAAACGCTTCAAACCGGTCGAGCGCGTACCAGAGCGCCATGCTCCGCTGATCCACCTCGTTGGCGCGCACGCCGCCGCTGCCGGAGAGCAACCGTCCGCACTCCGCGCCAAAGAAGGTATCGTACATGGGAAACGAAACCGTCTCCACACGGAATTTCCCCTCGGCGACGAGCCGATCAAAAAGCCGCTGGAGTTGGACGGTTTTTCCCGTTCCGTCAATACCTTCAAACGCGATGATCTTCGTCATACCGAGCCCTTCTGAATGCGCTCCATTGCCTTGATCGTATTCTCGCGGGTGGCAAACGCGGTCATGCGGAAGAATCCTTCGCCCGCCGCGCCAAAGCCCTCGCCGGGGGTGCCGATGATATGGTAGTTACGAAGCAGTTCGTCGTAGAAACGCCAGCTGTCGCCATGCGGAACCTTGAGCCAGATGTATGGTGCGTTGATGCCGCCAAAGACGGTGTATCCGGCCTTTTGCAACCCTTCGCGAATGATACGGGCATTTTCCATATAGTCCGCAACCACGTCCATAATTTGGCGGTTGCCTTCCTCGCTGTAGGCCGCTTCTGCGCCGCGCTGGGTGATGTAGGAAACGCCGTTGAACTTGGTGGACACGCGCCGCGCCCAAAGGTCGCGCAGGCGCACCTCGTTGCCAAGGTTATCCGGATAGACGAGCTGCTTGGGAACGACGGTGTAGGCGCAGCGGGTGCCGGTAAAGCCCGCGGTCTTGGACATAGAACGAAACTCAATGGCGCATTCCTTCGCGCCTTCTACCTCGTAGATGCTATGTGGAATGTTCGCTTCGGAGATGTAGGACTCATAGGCGGAGTCGTAGAGAATCAGCGTACGGTTCGCGCGGGCATAATCCACGTAGACCTTGAGCTGTTCCTTTGTGAGCGTTACGCCGGTGGGATTGTTCGGAAAGCAGAGGTACATCACGTCCACGCGCTCCTTGGGCAGTCCGGCGACAAAGCCGTTTGCCTCGGAGCCGGGCATATAGACGATATTCTCGTAGCCGCCTTTTTGCTCATTGTACGAGCCGCCGCGTCCGCTCATCACGTTGGTGTCAACATAGACGGGGTAGACGGGGTCGGTCACGGCGACGATGCAGTCCTGCGAGAAAAGTTCCTGAATGTTGCCAACGTCGCACTTCGCGCCGTCGGAAACGAAGATTTCGTCGAGATC
>DAIRTE010000126.1:0-8288 GCA_036804025.1 Clostridia bacterium
ACGTGCTCTGCGTGCACTGCCCGGACTCCAACATCAACATCTGCAGCGGGTTCGCGCCCGTGCGACAGATGAAGAACCGCGGGGTCTGGCTCGCGCTGGGGTCCGATATTGCGGGCGGCGCACAGTTGCCCATGCTGCAGGTCATCACCGGGTGCCTTCGGATGTCCAAGGCACGCGCCATTGCGACCGAGGGCGCGGAGCCGTTCTTAACCGTTGGCGAGGCGTACTACCTCGCAACCAGCGGGGGCGCGCGGTACTTCGGGGACAAGGATGGGTTTGCCCCGGGCAATCCGCTCCACGCGGTGGTGCTCAATGAAGCGCAACTACCACCCAGCGCGCGGGAGCTGACGGTAAAGGAGCGCTTCGAACGCGCGGTGTATCTGGCGGACGACCGCGCCATCTCGGCGGTCTACGGCGCCGGAAGAAAAATAAAGTAACTTTAACAGCAGCGGAAGTGCTCCGCTGCTGTTTGTTTTTTGAAGATCGCGAACGGGTAACACCCGGTGTGTGATTCCATTACGGACAGAGAAGTTCGCTTCCTGTTAAAATTCGTTCACAAGGGAGGCAGGGAAATACCACCTTTGTATCGAATAATAAAGCAAGGCAAAGAACAATGAAACTTGCCGAAGAAGGAGTGGTAACATGCGTATTTCGATTACAGGAAAAAACCTCGAAATCTCCGATTACCTCAATGAGCTCGTCAACAAGAAGGTTGGCAAACTCGAACGGTTCTTTCCGCAGGACACCGAGGTGTTTGTCACACTCTCCGTCGAGCGGAACCGCCACATCGTAGAGGTAACCATCCCCTATGAAGGCGGCGTGATCCGCGGAGAAGAGATTACCGGAGACATGTACGCATCCATCGACAACGTGCTCGACAAACTCGAAAAACAGATCATTCGCCATCGTACCCGCCTGGAGAAGTGCCTGCGCGTCGGCGCGGTTCGCGAAATCGAAACCCGCTTTGGTGCAGAGATTGACGAGGCAGACGAGGAAGGACCAAAGATCGTTCGCGTCAAGCGCTTTGCAATCAAGCCTATGAGCGAAGAGGAGGCCATGCTCCAGATCGAAATGGTCGGGCACTCGTTCTACGTCTTCCTCAATTCGGAAACGAACCAGATGAACGTGCTCTACAAGCGCAAGGACGGCGACTACGGCCTGATTGAGCCGGAGATGTAAACGCTTTTCCGTCCGAGTAAATAACGCAACATACAATCAGCCCGGCGCATTTGCGCCGGGCTGATTTTGCGTTTTTGTGTAGTTATTCGCTATTTCAGATTTTCCGGGTTCAGGCAGAACAGTTCCGGCAGGACGAAGCGACCGTCCTTGCGGATCAGCACGTCGTCGAACCAAATCTCGCCGCCGCCGTATTCCGGCGTTTGAATCAGCACGATATCCCAGTGTTGGCTGGACTTGTTGCCGTTGTCGCAGTCGTCGTAGCAGGCGCCGGGCGTAAAGTGAATGCTGCCGGCAATCTTCTCGTCAAAGAGTGTGTCCTTCATCGGGAAGGTGATAAAGGGGTTCACGCCAATGGCAAACTCGCCGACATAGCGCGCGCCTTCGTCGATGTCGAGCTGTTTGTTGATGCGCTCGGTATCGTTTGCGGTCGCCTTCACGATCTTGCCGTGCTCAAACGTAAACTGGATGTCCGTATACGTAAAGCCGCCTTCCAGCGAGGGGGTGTTGTAGGTGATGACGCCGTTGACGCTGTCCCGAACCGGCGCGGTAAAGACCTCTCCGTCCGGAATGTTGACGCGACCGGCGCATTTGATCG
Source organism: Clostridia bacterium (assembly GCA_036804025.1). GTDB lineage: Bacteria > Bacillota > Clostridia > Christensenellales > CAG-138 > UBA7703. The sequence continues at coordinate 1,775 of DAIRTE010000126.1, forward strand.
CGGGCAAGCCCTTGATCGAGAACGTCAGGTCGGTGTTCTTCGCGGTCAGGCGCACCTTGTCCGTGCGCTCCAGCAGCGCTTTGAGCGCGTCCATCGCCTTGTCCATCTTGCCGTAATCGAGGTTGCAGACGTTGAAATAGAAGTCCTCGAAGGCTTCCGTGCTCATGTCCGCAAGTTGCGCCATGCCGGGCGAGGGGTAGCGCAGCACGACCCATTTGGTCTTTGGGACGCGAATTTCGCCATGCACGGGCGTCCAGTAATACTTCATGTAGGCGTTCATCTGCTCGCCGGGCACGTCGGCCATTTCGCTCGCGTTTGCGCCGCCGCGCATACCGATAAACGCCTGCATCTGCGACATCAGCGCGGCGTCCACCTGCGCGAGGCGCGTGAGTTGCTCCGGCGTGGCGTGCAGCAGCAGTTCGCGGTCAAACTTTTTATCGCTCAGCCAAAGGAACGGAACGCCGCCCACCTTGTAGACTTCCTTAATGAGCGCGCAGGCAAGGTCGTCGTTTCCGCCGATGCTCTCGATGAGCACATTCTCGCCGGGCTGTACATTGCAGGAAAAGTTGACGAGGCCTTCTGCGAGTTTGAGAATTCGTTGATCAACCATGATAGTTTCCTCCTGTTCAGATCGAAGGACGATCTGTTTTATCGTTTCGGCTAACGCCGGATTGAGCGCTCTTATTATCGCACAGGCAAACAAAAAACGCCAGAGCCCAACCGGCTCCGGCGTTGGATTGCTTGCGTGTCAGGCGTTTGTGTTGTAGATTTTTTTAACGGATTCACCGTTTGGCATCACGATTGCGAACACGGAGAGCAGGAAAACGCTCATGGAAACCGCAACCACCCAGCGAATGGGCAGCGCGTCGCCAATTGCTCCGGCGATGATTTGTCCGATGATGGTGCCGAGGATGCTGAGCATCTGAAACAGGCCATTGAAGCGACCGCGCATCTCGTCCGGCAGGTAGTTCTGCGTGCTGGAGATGCGAATGTTGTAGCTCGTGACGCCGAGCATGCCTTCGACGAACATGAGCACCAGCATGATCCAGAACGGCAGAAACAGATACGCGCCGTCGATAATGGAGATCACGATGTAAACCAGCAGCGCGATGTTGTACTTTTTATGCGCCGGGTAGCGGAAGAAATAGTGCACCCCGCCGCCGACGAGCCGGCCAATCGTGTTTGCGCCCATGACGAAGGAATACTGCATCACTCCGTCCACACCGGTCAAGCCCTTAAAATACGGCAGAGCGAGCGTAACGCAGACGGAACTGGTCAGCATCATCACAAAAAAGAACCAGGTGATCGTGTTGAGCCCGCGTTCGCGTTTGAGGTAGGCAAAGCCGTCCTTCAGGTCACGCACAAACTGGGAACCGTTGAAGCAAATGTTCGCGTTCGCTTCTGCGTGCGGTTCCACCGCTTTGATCTGCGTTTCAAAGATCGCGGCAACTAGAAACGTGAGCGCGTTGAACAGGAACAGCGGCGCAAGGCCGATGGTCTTGTAGCAAAGTCCGGCAATCGGCACCATAATCGCGGTGCTGAGCGGGTAGATGAGGCTCGAAATCGAATAGGCGCGTGTGTAGTTCCCCTCGGCAATCAAAACCGGATAAAAACTGTCGTAGGCAACGCTATAGATGCTGTCGATGGAACCAATCACCATGGAAAGCAGTAAATATACAGTGTAGTTGAAAAAGCCCTTTAGCAGCAGGAGAAAGAACACCGCAAACAGAGCGGCGGAGAGAAAGTCCAGCGAGTAGATAACGCGCTTTCTGGAAAAGCGGTCGAGGTACGGTCCCGCAACCATCGGCAGCAGAACGCGCGGCAAACCGTAGCAAATCATAAACGTCGCATAAAGCAACACGGAGTCGGTTTTGTCCAGAACGAGCAGGCCGATGGCAAAGCCGGCGACCGCGTTGCCAAGCATGGAAACAACGGTACCGATGGTCAATATTGTAAAGTCTTTTGTCCAGAGCGGTTTCAGTTCCTTACCCATGCGGAGTAATATATCACCACGATTCCTGCTTGTAAAGATACATAATGCATACTTTTGAAAAAGTGTATACAACCTAAGTTCAATTGTAACACGATTGACGAAACGGGTTCGTTATTCTATCATGAATAGAACAGGCTGAGTTCCAGAATTCGTTGCTCACGAGGAAGAATTCAGATCTCTGTCCGAAAGGAGGGTGGCCTCGGTTGGTTTCCCATTTAGTAGAAGAACATACGGCTCGAGCGGTGCTGATGGAAGCACAGCGCAGCGGCGCGGATTACGCGGAGCTGTTCGTAGAGGATACTCAGAGCACACGAATCGAGATGATCGACGGCAAGGTCGAGTCCGCGAACTACGCTCGCCTTTGCGGCGCGGGCGTTCGCGTGCTGCTCGGCACAAAGAGCGCCTATGCGTACAGCGCGGATACCAGCGAGCGGGCGCTGCTCGAAACCGCGCGTGCGGCCGCCGCTGCGCTCGGAGAGGCGAAACACGCGCCGAACGAAACGATTTTACTCGCGCAGACGCATCATACAACGCCCGTTCGGCTGCCGTTTGACCAGATTGGCAACGCGGATCGCATTCGCGTGATGCGGGAGGGCGCGCGGGTCATGAAGGACGCGTCCAGCGAGGTCACGCAGGCACTCGTTCGCTATCTCGACCAGGTGCAGCGCGTGACCATTGTTTCGACGGACGGGGTGTTCGTTTCCGACGAGCGCCCGCGCACGCGGATCTTCTTGCAGGCGGTCGCCATGAAAAACGGCGAGGCGCAGACGGGCTACGACGGGCCGGGCTGCTGCCGCGGGTTTGAAGCGTATCGGGACGTGATCGACGTGGCAAAGAGCGCGCAGGTTGCCGCCGATATGGCGGTGACCATGCTGCATGCGCCGGAGTGCCCGGCGGGGTATCTGCCGGTCGTCATCGACGGCGGTTTCGGCGGGGTTATCTTCCACGAAGCCTGCGGGCATTCGTTGGAGGCGACGGCGGTCGGGCGCAACAACTCCGTGTTCTGCGGAAAGCTCAACACGAAGATCGCCGCGGATTGTGTGAGCGCCGTGGACGACGGAACGCTCCCCGGCGAGTGGGGCTCCATCAACGTGGACGACGAAGGCGGCGCGCCGAGAAGGAACCTTCTCATTAAAAACGGCATATTAAAAGGATATTTAATCGACAAGCTTGGCTCGCGCCGAATGGACATGCCAAACACCGGCTCTTCGCGGCGGCAGGGCTACACCTATGCGCCAACCTCGCGTATGACGAACACGTTCATCTGCGCGGGAACGGACGACGAGGACGAGATGATCGCCTCCATGGGCGAAGGGTTGTACGCAAAGAAGATGGGCGGCGGCTCCGTCAACCCGTCGACGGGTGAATTCAACTTTACGGTTGCGGAAGGCTACTGGGTGAAAAACGGAAAGATCGTTTCGCCGGTGCGCGGCGCAACGCTGATTGGCAAGGGGGCCGAGGTGTTGCAAAAGATCGACCGCGTCGGTAGAACCATGTGGATGGCGCCCGGCATGTGCGGCTCGCTGAGTGGCTCGGTGCCGACCAACGTCGGCCAGCCGCGCCTACGCGTTTCCGGTATCACCATTGGCGGCAAAGGGGGCGCAATCGAATGACGTATTCCGAGTTTTCGAAACTGGCAATGACCTATGCGACCGAACAAGGCTGCACAGCCTGCGAGCTGTTTTACGCCAATGGCGAGTCGTTTGAGGTCAACGCAAACGGCGGCGAGATCGACCGCTACAGCGTCAGCCGCGAGGCGGGCGTTTCCGTTCGCGTTTCGCTGGGCGGCCACGAGGGGTATGCGTATACGGAAGCAATCGGCGAACCGGAGCGCCTCGTCGACCACGCGATGGACAACGCCGCGTGCATCGACAGCAAGGACGAGCACCCGATGCAGACGAAGCAGACGTACCGTGCGATTACGCGCGAGGACTCCGCGCTCAAGAACAAGAGCGAGTCGGAACGCATTGCCTTGGCAAAACGGCTCGAGGAACTCTGTCTGCGACAGGACCCGCGCGTCAAGCGCGTGGTGTATTGCAGCGTGGAATATGGCGCTGGTAGCGTCGTTATGGAAAACTCACTGGGACTCTGCGCGGAGAAATCCTCGAATAGCTCCGTGATCTACGTCATGCCGTCCGTTCAGGAGGGCGAAGAGGTACAAACCGGCTTTGCGTTCCGGATGGGCGGGGACGCGGCGGACGCGGAAGGCTGCGCAAAGGAAGCGGTCGAGGACGCGTTGAGTAAGCTCGGCGGGTCGCCGGTGGATTCCGGCTGCTATCGCGTGCTGCTCAAACCATATGCGATGTGCGACCTGCTCGCCGCGTTTGCGTCGATGTTCTCGGCGGACGAAGCGCAAAAGGGCTGCTCCCTGCTCGCGGGGAAGGAAGGGCAAACGATCGCAAACGAACGCGTAACCCTCTGGGACGATCCGTTTGACCCCGTTGCGCCTCGCGCGTTCGACGGCGAAGGCACGCCCTGCGAAACGAAGGCGGTGATTCAGAGCGGCGAACTGAAAACCCTGCTGCATAACCTCAAAACGGCGAAGAAGGCGGGGGTGCAGAGCACCGGCAACGCAAGCCGACGCAGCGCGGCGTCCACCGTAGGCATTGCGCCGTCCGTGTTCCGGCTGGAATGCGGCGACTCTACCTATGATACGCTATTGGCAGAGTTGAAGGACGGCCTCGTGATTGCCGAACTCGAAGGGCTGCACGCGGGCGTGGACGCGGTCTCCGGCGATTTCTCGCTCAAAGCGAGCGGATTTCTGGTGGAAAACGGCGCGATTGTTCGACCGGTTTCGAACATTACGATTGCGGGGAACTTTGTCGCGCTGCTCAAAAACGTAGCAGCGCTTGGCAGCGATATTCGATACTCCCTGCCGCACGGCGGATGCTTTGCTTCGCCGAGCGTGCTGGTGAGCGAACTGACGGTTGCCGGGTGCTGAATGAACACTTTCTAAGGCGGAAAAAACGCAGAAAACATCCGGTTTTTGAAAAGAATAGATTGACACCGCACCGCTGATATGATAATGTTTCAAGGTGCCCCGCAAAGGGGCTCGCTTTATGATGTTTTGACCGAATTTACGGAGGGTATTGACCATGGCAGCAGATGCACGCGTAAAAATCACACTGGCTTGCACCGAGTGCAAGCAACGCAATTACAACACCTTTAAGAACAAAAAGAACGATCCCGACAGGCTTGAGTTCAGCAAGTATTGCCGCTTCTGCCGCAAGCATACCACGCATCGCGAATCCAAATAACGGAAAGCGACGAAAGAGGAACGATATGGCACAGATTGATAGCAAACTGTCGAAGGACGCAAAGCCCGCGGAGAAGAAGATCGCGAAGATCGACACGCACGGTACGCACAAGAAGCCGCTCTGGAGCACGGTTGGCAAAAAGCTGCTGCTTCCGGCGAGCATTCTGTTTGCGCTGGTGGGTCTTGCGCTCGCCGCATACAGCGTGCTGCAGATCGTAAGCCCCGCCGAAAAATCGACCATGTCGATTGGTCTCAAGATCGCCAGCATCGTGCTCGGTCTGCTGATCGCCGCATCGGGCGTTCTCGGCCTGTTCAAGCAGAAGGGTAAGAACCTGATGACGCTTGGCGCGCTCTCGCTCGTTTACGCCATCATCATTCTGACGGCTACGGCGAAGATGGGCACCATCGTGCTGATCCTCGGCATCGTTGCGGTTGTCGCTTCCCTGTTCTACGTATTTGCGGTGGACGGGAAATACGAAGTCGGCCTGATTCGCTTCTTCCGTGAAATGACGGGCGAAGTCAAGAAGCTCACCTGGCTTTCCGGCAAGGAGCTCTTCAGCCACACGCTGGCGGTTATCGTCTTCGTGCTCGCCATGGCGGCGCTGATTTACCTTCTCGACCTCGCTTTCTCGAGCGGCTTTGGCGCACTGAGCAGTATCAAAATCGGTTAAGGAGCAATGAGCGTGCAGGAAGCAAAATGGTACGTGGTTCATACCTATTCCGGGTATGAGAACAAGGTAAAAGAAGACCTTGAAAAATCCGTGGAGAACGCAGGCCTTCAGGATGTAATCCTCGAGGTCAAATATCCCACGGAGGAAACCATCGAGATTTTGCCCAACGGGAAGCGGAAAGTGACCCAGCGTAAGGTGTTCCCCGGATATGTCATGGTGAAAATGCTCGTGGATGTGTTCGAAAAGGAACGTCCCACGGAGCAGGGCGGCGGAAAGTCGATTGATCTCGTGATGAACCCGCGCGCCTGGTACGTGGTTCGCAACACCCGCGGCGTGACCGGATTCGTGGGACCGGGCAGCAAGCCTGTTCCGCTATCCGATGAAGAAGTCACCGCGATGGGCGTCGAGCGGATTCCGATCATGCTCAACATCGAGGTTGGCGAGACGGTTCGCGTCATCTCCGGCCCGCTGGAGAACTTCACCGGCCGTGTCGAAGCGCTGGACATTGAACGCCAGAAGATCAAGCTGACGGTCTCCATGTTCGGCAGAGAGACACCCGTCGAGCTGGATTTTGTACAGGTTCAGAGAATCTAG